>JAZQEN010000014.1:0-74475 GCA_045539015.1 Candidatus Cryptobacteroides sp. | reverse complement strand
ATCCTCCTTGGTAAAAAGGCGGTTTCCCTTGGCATTTCTCTGAGGGCGAATGAAACGCGGAAACTCATTGGACCAGAAACGCACAAGGGAAGGGTTCTCCCCCAGGATGTCTGCTACTTCGCCGATTGTGTATAAGTACTTTTCCATAATATATATTAGATCCTCACGTCACTTTGTTCCTCAGGATTACAGGAGCGACAGTCACTCAGTTGATCAGGACGACAGCGTCAATCCATCGACTGACGGGTCGTTACCGACATGATCATCACGTTTACATATTCCTCCGGATCAAGCGAAGCAAAAAAATGGTTCACCGGATCCAGCACCACGGTATCCTTCAGGACCTCGAAATGCAGATGGGGCGCAAAGGAGTTTCCCGAGACTCCGACGAAACCTATCCTCTCCCCTCGTCTTACCGTCTGGCCTTTCCTGACCTCCATATCCGCCATATGAGCATACCTGGTCACATACCCTCCCTCATGCTCTATCGTCACCACATTTCCAAGTCCCTTCCTGGACTTCACTACATCTGCAACCACGCCATCCGCCACAGCGTATACAGGCTCTCCCGAATGCGCAAGAAGATCCAGTCCGTCATGCCTTACGCTCACCTTGTAGAACGGGTTTATCTTGTCGCCGACAGATGCTCCTGTCTGAGCAAATGTAAAATCCTCCAACGGAATGGACATCGGAGGCATCACACATGAAGAATCCTTCAGCAATTCGGCTATCTTCATGAAATTGGCCTCTACGGCATCCGCACTCCTGACCACCTTGACCAGCTTTTCCTCCGCATATCTTACCAGATCATCATCCGGAATGGAATCAAGCTGTGAAAAGTCACCCACGGTAGTCATCGGATTCAGCGACGGCGCGGAAGCATGGAATATCTCCTCATATATCCTGTCATCTCTGCCTTGAAGCCCCTCAAGCACATCGCCAAGCAGCTCTTCCTTCTGCTGAAGCTGCGGAAGCTCGCGCTCATACATCTCATTCTCACGCTCCAGGGCACGTTCGGTTTCAGTACTGAAGAACAGGGCAAATACGGCATAATACACCACAGTCAGGGAGATACTGGCAACAAAAAAAAGCAGAACCCTGATAAGCTTCTTCTTTACCGGAGTCTTGACCTTACGGAAACGGACGTTGTTCTCGTCGAATATGTAGCCCTTTTCTTTCATCGTCTTCTCTGATGAGACGGATGCAGTGTTATCCTTTCGGATGCGTCTGCAATATCCTGTACCATGGTAGCATATTCTTCCGTAGTGATGGAAAGATCGAAGTAATTTGCAGGGTTGACATGATTGTCCTTGTATAGAACCTCATAATGGAGATGAGGGCCTGATGATCTTCCGGAATTTCCGCTCAGACCTATGCATTCACCGCGTTTTACCTTCATTCCCTCAACGACGCTGATCGTGCTCATGTGGGCATACCTGGTCTTATATCCGAATCCATGATCGATCACCACCTGGTTTCCATATCCGAAAAGTTCGAACTTGACGGACTCGATCACGCCGTCACCTGTCGCATAGAGTCTGTTTCCGGGCTTCATCGCGAAGTCGACTCCCGTATGTCTCTTGGAGCGTCCGGTGAAAGGGTCTGACCTGTATCCGAACGAACTTGAAAGCCTGTATTTGCTCTTGTCCGGATTCATCGGCGGAATGGCTGGAATACACGAAGCCATCTCACCGGCTCTTTTAGACAGCTGTGCCAGTTCGTCGAAGGATTTGCTCTGGACACAACTTTTCTTCGAGAGCACATCAAGACGCACTGCCGTACGCTTGAGCAATCCGTCCGGATCGACCTCATCATAATGGGAATATCTGTTCACTCCTCCGTAACCTGCATTCCTGACGGCAGCAGGTATCTCATTCATTCCGAATATCGAGCGATATATGTCATCATCTCTGAGCTGAAGAGTAGTCAACGCCTTGTCATATTCCTCCAATCTCACATTCATCACCTCAACCTTCGATCTCCACTCTGCATTCTCCCTCTTCAGGATGGCGGTCTTAGGCAGCTCCGCTCCGAAAACCGAAGTATAAAGCCACATATAGAACACCGCCAAGGCCATGCTGGAGCCTACGAGAGCCATTGCACGAAGCATCCGGGACCATTTCGAACGCTTCCTGACCTCATAAGACAAAGTCTCTTTGTTGAATATATACTGTTTACTTTTTGCCATATCGGGGCAAAGATACACAAAAACCGGCATACTTCTATAAAAAATATAAAAATTGAGATTTAGCCCCTCAGTTTAGCCCGCAGATATGGGTTTTTATGGATTTTTATTGTAATTTTGCAAGTTATTTTGCGGCTGCGCATACCCAGCCCATGATTTGGAAATAAAAATTACAGCATATGACTTCAAAAGAAATCAGAAAAGCCTTTTTGGACTTCTTCGCATCGAAGGGCCATCAGATCGTCCCTTCAGCACCGATGGTCGTAAAGAATGACCCTACCCTCATGTTTACGAATGCAGGTATGAACCAGTTCAAGGACTGGTTCCTTGGCAACAGCCCTGCAAAATGGAAGAGGGTTGCAGACAGCCAGAAATGTCTCCGCGTGAGCGGAAAGCACAACGACCTTGAGGAAGTAGGCCGCGACACATATCACCACACCATGTTCGAGATGCTCGGAAACTGGAGTTTCGGAGACTATTTCAAGAACGAGGCCATCGACTGGGCATGGGAGCTTCTCACCGAAGTGTACAAGCTCGACAAGGACAGGCTCTATGCGACAGTATTCGAGGGATCGGAAGCAGACGGCACACAGCTCGACACCGAGGCCATGGAAGCGTGGAAGAGACATCTTCCTGAGGACAGGATCCTGCTTGGCAACAAGAAGGACAACTTCTGGGAAATGGGCGACACTGGCCCATGCGGACCATGCTCGGAGATCCACATCGACCTTCGCGACGACGATGAGAGGGCAGCCGTTCCGGGCGCATCACTCGTAAACAAGGACCATCCGCTCGTGATCGAGATATGGAACAACGTGTTCATGCAGTACAACCGCAAGGCAAGCGGAGAGCTTGAGCTTCTTCCGAACAAGAACGTGGACACCGGAATGGGCTTTGAGCGTCTCTGCATGGCACTCCAGGGCAAGAAGTCAAACTACGACACAGACGTATTCACCGGAATGATCGCAAAGATCGAGGAACTTTCCGGACACAAATACGGAAACACCACAGAAGAGGATGTAGCAATGCGAGTTATCGCTGACCACATCCGTGCAATCAGCTTCTCCATAGCTGACGGCCAGCTCCCTTCAAACGTGAAGGCCGGCTATGTGATCCGCCGAATCCTCCGCCGTGCCGTACGTTACGGATATACATTCCTCGGATTCAACGAGCCTTTCATCTGCCGTCTCGTTCAGCAGCTCGTCGATGACATGGGCGAATTCTATCCTGAAATCGTGAAGCAGCAGACCCTCATCGAGCGTGTCATCAAGGAAGAGGAGATGGCTTTCCTCCGCACTCTTGACAGAGGTATCCGCCTGATGGACAACATCATGGCCAAATCAGCCGAGACAAAGGTGATCAGCGGCGAGGATGCTTTCGTGCTTTACGACACATTCGGCTTCCCTATCGACCTTTCGGAGCTCATCGCTTCAGAAAAAGGCTATAAGATCGACCTCGAAGGCTTCCAGGTGGAGCTTCAGAAGCAGAAGGACAGAGCACGCAACGCTACTGCAATCGAGTCAGGCGACTGGGTCGAGTTCGCACACTGCGACAACATCGAGTTCCTCGGATACGACGCCACTGAGCTTGAAGGCGTACAGCTCACACGTCACCGCACAGTGAAGGCAAAGAACAAGACAATGTATCAACTCGTATTCGAGCGCACTCCGTTCTACGCTGAGATGGGAGGTCAGGTAGGAGATACCGGATACATCCTGTCTGAAAGCGGTGAGAAGATCAACATCGTAAACACAATCAAGGAAAACAACCTCACCATCCATGTTGCGGAGCGCATTCCGGCAGACTGCACGGAAAGCTTCAGCCTCCATGTGGATGCAGAGCGCAGAATCCAGATCGAAAACAACCATACAGCGACCCACCTCCTCCACCAGGCTCTCCGCGAGATCCTCGGAACTCATGTCGAGCAGAAGGGTTCATATGTATGCGACAAATACTTCCGTTTCGACTTCTCTCATTTCGAGAAGCTCAGCGACGAGCAGAGCAGGCTTGTGGAGAGAAGGGTAAACGAGCTCATCAGAAGCAACTACCCTCTTGTCGGGAACCGCAACGCCACTATGGAAGAGGCCCAGGAAATGGGTGCAATGGCACTTTTCGGCGAGAAGTACGGCGACAAGGTACGAGTGGTGGGATTCGGAAACTCATGCGAGCTTTGCGGTGGTACACATGCTGCAGCTACAGGCCGCATCGGCTATTTCAGACTCGTATCCGAGTCAGCCATCGCTGCCGGAGTACGCCGTATCGAGGCTACTACAAGCACATATGCAGAAGCTCTGGTAGACGAGATGGCCGAGACCATCCGCACAGCAAAGGCATTCTTCAACAATGTCCCTGACCTGGCCGGAGCCATCAGGAAGATGGTCGAGGAGAACGAGGCATACAAAAAGCAGATGGAGGAGATTGCAAAGGAGAAGACCCTTGCGCTCAAGAACAGTCTCAAGGAAATGGCTGCGGAGACGAACGGAATCAATGTTGTCAAGATCGACACACCTATGGATCCGGTAATGCTCAAGAATGCGGCATTCATGCTCCAGAAGGAGGCGCAGAATTTCGTGATTGCCGCTGCATTCGAGGCAGCAGGCAAGCCACAGCTTCTTCTCATGTACTCGGATGACCTCGTGAAGGCAGGACACAACGCCGGCGCTGACGTCCGCGAAGCAGCAAAGCTCATCATGGGTGGCGGCGGCGGACAGCCGGGCCTTGCTACCGCAGGCGGAAAGTCTCCTGAGGGACTGGAGAGCGCGTTGGCAAAAATGATTGAAGCAGCTACCAGATAACAGTATCCGGAACAATCGGGATGAAAAGGATCGACAGATTCATATTGAAGAGCTTTGTAGGACCGTTCCTAGCGATCCTGCTCGTCGTCATTTTCATCCTGATGATGCAGTTCCTCTGGCTGTATATCGACGAACTGGTCGGTAAGGGACTGAGCATCAAGGTCATCCTCGAATTCCTCCTCTGGGGTAGCGCCACGCTGCTCCCGCTGGCACTTCCTTTGGCGACCCTCCTGTCGTCAATGATGGTGCTTGGAACGTTGGGAGAGAATAACGAGCTGCTGGCCATCAAGGCTGCCGGAATCTCACTGCAGAGAATCCTGGTACCTATCGGAGTCATATGCCTCGGGGTGAGCGTAGGAGCCTTTTTCATCTCCAATGACCTCATCCCATTGGCTTACAACAAGATATATACTCTCAGAGACGATATCAGCAAGACCAAGGAAGAGATCAGGATACCGACCGGAACATTCTATGACGGCATAGACGGATACATACTCCGAATAGAAGACAGAGACAAGGAAAGCGGAATGATGTATGACGTGATGGTATACAACCACACCAAGAACAAAGGAAACGTAAGCCTTACCATCGCCGACTCCGCTCTTCTGAAGATGTCAAAGGACAAGACATACCTGTCCTTCTATCTGTACAGCGGTACGAACTACGAAGAGACGAATACGAAGAAGTACAGGGATACGACCCTGACTCTCCAGAAGATCGACTTCATGAATCAGGAGCTGATCATCCCTGTTGAGAACTACTCTTTCCAGAAATCCGACTCAAGCAGATTTGACGACCAGGTCAAGTCGATGAACCTCGACCAGCTCCACTCCACAAAAGACTCTCTGGGTCACATCAACCGGGAGGGGAAGAAGGCCAATATCGAGACACTTCAGAGATCAAGGACACTGCGATATAATTCCCAGCTGGACACAGCCGGCAACAAAGGCATCACTACTCCGTTTGTAAGAGAAGACTACAACAGATGGAAGGATATCGATGCTGAGATAAAAGCCGTAGAAAGGGCCAGGAGCAATGCTCAGGAGCTGTATACGACAGTCAGCAATTTCCAGAGAGAAAGGCACTATGAGACCTTGATCCTGCGTCTGATCGACATCGAGGTATTCAAGAAGTTCGCCCTTTCGATTGCATGTTTCATCTTCTTCCTTATCGGAGCACCTATCGGAGCACTCATCAGAAAAGGAGGGCTGGGTACGCCTGCTATCATATCTGTACTGTTCTTCGTTGCCTACTGGGTAATCGACATCACCGGTACGAAACTGGCAAAGGATGCTGCCTTGGATCCGTTCAGCGGAGTATTCATATCAACCTACATCCTGTTCCCGATTGGAGTATACCTCACATGGCAGGCAATCCATGATTCGCCTTTCCTTCGTATTTCACACATAAAGAACGCATACAAGAAAATCAAAGCCAAGATAATGGACACATTCAAGAAGACACGTATCGTCTACATGGGTACTCCGGAGTTTGCAGTAGCGCCCCTGGAGGAACTCATCAAGAACAAATATAAGATTGTAGGGGTCGTAACCGTACCTGACAAGGCAAGCGGACGCGGTCTCAAGGTCAACGAAAGCGCAGTAAAGAAATATGCCGTAGAGCACAAGCTGCCGGTACTGCAGCCGGTATCGCTTAAAGATCCGGAATTCCTGAAGCAGCTGAGAGACCTGAAAGCCGACCTGTTTGTAGTGGTAGCATTCCGCATGCTGCCTAAGGAGGTCTGGCAGATACCTAAGCTTGGTACATTCAACCTCCATGCAGCCCTTCTGCCTCAGTATAGAGGAGCGGCGCCTATCAACTGGGCGGTCATCAATGGAGAGAAGACCACGGGAGTAACCACATTCATGATCGACAGCGGCATGGATACCGGAAACATCATGTTCCGTTATGACTGCAGGATTGAACCGGACGAGACCGTAGGCGAAGTCCACGACAAGCTTATGGAGCTTGGCTCAATGCTGGTCGTAAATACAGTCGAGGCACTGGTGGAAAACAATGTCGAGTTCAGAGTCCAGAAGAGCTTCATCCAGGGATCGGAAATTCTGAAACCGGCACCGAAGCTCACAAGGGAACTCTGCCACATAGACTGGAGAAGCAAGACCAGATACATATACAACCTGATCCGCGGTCTCAGCCCATACCCTGCCGCCTTTACTGAGCTGACAAAGGGAGACAAAGCCATCCAGATGAAGATTTTCAAGTCTATCAAGGTTGAAGGAGAGGCATTCGAGGCCATGCTCGCTGAAAACGGACTTCAGTCGGCAGTACCGGGAACTGTACTTTCAGACGGAAAGACTTATCTGGCGATAGCAACAGACGACGGAGCCATCTCTGTGACAGAGCTCCAGATTGCCGGCAAGAAGAGGATGCAGGTAAAGGATTTCCTTATCGGCTTCAGAGACCCGCAGACCTACGGCACATCAATAGGCACATCATCATCTATAACAGGAAGATAAAATGGGTAAGAGCATTGTCATCATCGGCGACGGAAGTTTCCCTAAGACTGAGTATCCGAGATACCTTATCAGTATGGCGGACTTCGTTATCTGCTGTGACGGCGCTTTGCGGAAATTCATCAAGGCTTCTCCTGCCATATTTGGCGAAGAGAGGCTTCCCGACCTGGTCATCGGCGACATGGATACGTTGCCTGCGGCCATGCAGAAACGCTATTCCGACATAATAATCAAGGAAACCGAGCAGGAGCACAACGACCAGACCAAGGCCGTGAGATGGGCTCTGCACAATCTTCACGACATCGATTCCATCCATATCCTGGGCGCGACAGGCGGCAGAACCGACCATACGATAGGAAACGTATCGCTGCTGATGGAATATACCAGGATGTTCGACCTCGGAGAGATCGTCCTGGAGATGGTGACTGACGAGGGGACTATATTCCCTATAACCGACTCCATCGAATTCGAATGCGGACAAGGCCGCGAGATCTCGATATTTTCTCCGGACAACACATTGCAGATCAGATCAGAAGGTCTGGAATACCGCACGGACGATGTCGTATTCGACAACTGGTGGAAGGCCACATTAAACAAAGCAAGCGAAGACACGGTAAGACTGGAATTCAGTCACAGATCGCTTGCACTGATCATAATGAATTGAGGCGTGTTTTCGCAAAATTTATTAGGAAATGCGCATTAAAAATTATAATTTTGACACTGTAATCTATATAGGATTCTAATTGATAAGCAATGGAAACAAAGTACTTTCCTGAGATTGAGGCCATTGACAAGGCTTCCAAGGTACTTGAGGAAATCCTCGAGCCGACTCCGTTCAAGAAAAACGACAATCTTTCAGATACCTATCAGGCAAATGTATTCCTCAAGCGGGAAGATCTCCAGATGGTGAGATCATACAAGATCAGAGGAGCATACAACAAGATCAGATCCATTGCACCGGAAAACCTCAAGAACGGCATAGTCTGCGCAAGTGCCGGCAATCACGCCCAAGGAGTGGCATTCTCATGCAACAAGCTCCAGATCATGGGAGCCATCTTCATGCCGACAACTACTCCGAAGCAGAAGATCGAACAGGTAAGGATGTTCGGAAAGGAGTACATAGAAATCGTACTTACCGGAGATACATTTGATGCTGCCAATGCAGCAGCAATCACATATGCAAAGGAGAACGCAAAGACATTCATTCCGCCTTTCGATGACCCGAAGGTAATGGAGGGTCAGGGAACAATAGGTAAGGAAATATTATCACAGACCCCTGTCAAGCTTGACTATATCTTTGTTCCTATCGGAGGAGGAGGACTGGCATCCGGTCTTGGCGCATACATCAAGCAGATGTCACCGGAAACCAAGATAATCGGAGTCGAGCCGGGCGGAGCACCTTGTATGAAGGCTGCCATTGAGGCCGGAGAACTTGTAGAACTCGAGCACATCGACAAATTTGTAGACGGAGCAGCTGTAAAGAAAGCCGGAGCAATGACTTACGATGTCTGCAAGCAGGTCCTCGATGATATCGTGGTGGTTCCTGAGGGAGCAGTCTGCACCACCATCATCCAGATGTACAACAAGAGCGCGATCGTTGTCGAGCCGGCTGGAGCGCTGGCATCTGCAGCACTCCGTTTCTATGCTGACAAGATACGTGGCAAGAACGTGGCCTGCATAGTCAGCGGCAGCAACAACGACATAACCCGAATGGAGGAGATCCGCGAGAAATCACTGCTCTATGAAGGCCTGAAGCACTATTTCATAGTGAACTTCCCTCAGAAGTCAGGAGAGATACTCTCATTCATCCACGATGTGATCGGTCCGACAGATGACCTGGTATACATCCAGTACATCAAGAAGACGAACAAGAATTTCGGACCGGCACTTATCGGTATCGAACTTGCTGCAAAGGAGGACTTTGAAGCCCTCATCAAGAGGCTTGACGAGCACGGAGCCGACTACGAGTACATCAATGAAAACAACAAGCTTTTTGAAATACTAATCTGATACACTATGGCTAATATTGATTGGAGCAAACTTACATTCTCCTACACCAAGACAAACACCATCCTGAAGACCACATTCAAGGATGGCGCATGGACTCCTGTGGAGAGCTGCACAGACGATTATCTGCACCTGAGCGCTTACGCCGGTGCCCTTCACTATGCTATCGAATGCTTCGAGGGCCTCAAGGCTTTCAGAGCCAAGGATGGCAGCGTACGTCTCTTCAGACCAGAGGAAAATGCGCTTCGTCTTCGCAGATCTGCTGAATATCTCGGCATCGAGGCACCATCGGTTGAGATGTTCATCGACATGTGCAAACGCTGCGTAAAGGAGAACATCGAATATCTTCCTCCTTATGAGGCGACAGGTGCTTCGCTTTACCTTCGTCCTACCCTCATCGGATCAAACCCTCAGCTCGGAGTACAGTCTTCAAAGGAAAGTACATTCATGATCCTCTGCTCGCCGGTAGGAGCATACGTAGGTGGCGCGCTTGATGCTGTAGACGTTGTTGTCGCACGCAATTACGACAGAGCTGCCCCTAACGGATCCGGTTCATATAAGGTAGGCGGAAACTATGCATGTTCACTCCGCTCGCTGAATATAGCTCACGAGCAGGGTTACAAGGCAGTACTCTACCTTGACCCGGCAACCAAGACAAAGATCGACGAGTTCAACTCATCCAACTTCTTTGCAATCAAGGGCAACAAGTACATCACTCCTAAATCAGAATCCATTCTTCCATCAATTACCAACAAATCGCTCGAGGTAGTTGCGGCTCACCTCGGTATGGAGGTAGAAAGAAGGGAGGTTCCGGTTGAAGAGCTCAGCACATTCGAAGAGGTCGGAGAGTGCGGAACTGCAGTTGTGATCACACCTGTCCACAAGCTGGTTGACAAGCCATTCCTCGAGTCTGACGAGGAGACAGTATACACTTACGGTGACGGCAAATGCGGTCCTAAGTCACTCAAGCTCTACAACTTCATCACAGGACTCCAGAAGGGAGAGATCGAGGATCCTTTCGGATGGATCGTATATGTAGACTAAGTCGGATACACTCATCATAAAAAATCCCTGTAACGAGGCCGTTACAGGGATTTTTCTTTATCTGATTTCTACTTAGGAGCCCACCGGTAGAGCACCATCGCAATGATGGCAAAGACCACATTCGGAAGCCATAAGGCAACTGCCGGTGACATGACATCAGTATGCACGAACATCTGGCTGAACCTCATGAACAGGATGTAGGTGAAGGCCAGGGCGATTCCCAAAGCGATATTCCAACCGATTCCTCCACGTCGCTTTCTGGACGACAGCGCAACACCCATTATAGTAAGGATGAAAGCCGAAAACGGAAGTGAAAAACGCGTATTCTTCTCAATCAGAGCATATTTCACATTCGCATCACCACGCATTTCCTGAATTTCGATCATTTCGTTCAGTTCCTTATATGTAAGCGTCGTGACAGTGTTCTCAGAGAAATAGAAGTCCTTGACTGTAAGCGGAATGATCGTATCCAGCTGACGGCCGCTCTTTATATTGTCTGTCAGGTCATCATTAAATGTCCTCATGAAATACTTCTTCAAGGTCCAGCAGTCCTTCAAAGTATCGTATACTGCGGTCTCTGCAGAAATCTTCGAAACCAGTTTGCTGTCTTCTATCTTTTCCAATGTGAAGCGATAGGCAGTGTTGTTCCAGGAGCTGAATGATTCGGCATAGACGAACTCACCGGGAGCAATCTGATAATGGATGTTCCTGTTGGTCTTCTTAGGCTTTTCCTTCATATACTTCTGCTCGAACTTGACCGTCTCCTTGTTGGAATTCGGTATGACGAACAGGTTGAGACCAAGTGACAGCAGCGTGATTATCGATGCCGCAAGCAGATATGGCCGCATCATCCTGTGGAAACTGATACCACCGGAAAGTATGGCGATGATTTCAGAGTTGGAAGCCAGCTTGGATGTAACGAAAATGACCGTAATAAACACGAACATAGGGCTGTACATGTTTATGAAGTACGGTATGAAGTTGAGATAATAGTCGAAGATTATGGAGTTCAGCGGCGCCTTCTTCTCAACAAAGTCATCGATCTTCTCGCTGACATCGAATATAATGACAATACCGATGATCAGAAGAAGGGCGACGAAGAACGTACCCATGAACTTTCTGAATATATACCAGTCTATTTTCTTCGGTGCCAGAAACATAGTCTACTACAGTCTTGTCGTTATCCTGCGCACGGTCTCATCCTTCCATGCCTTGAAGTCTCCTGCCTTGATATGCTTGCGGGCCTCACGCACGAGGTCAAGATAGAATGCCAGGTTATGTTCGCTGGCGATCTGTCCCGCAAAGATCTCCCCTGCCACGAAAAGATGGCGGAGATAAGCCTTCGTATATGTGTGGTCGACGAACGAAGTTCCCTTCGAATCCAGCGGAGAGAAATCATCCGCCCACTTCCTGTTCTTCATGTTGATGATTCCGTCCCATGTGAAGAGCATTCCGTTGCGGCCGTTCCTTGTAGGCATCACACAGTCGAACATATCCACACCCCTTGCAATACCTTCAAGGATATTTGCAGGGGTTCCTACGCCCATCAGGTAGCGCGGCCTGTCTTCCGGAAGCATCGGACATACGACCTCCAGCATCTCATACATCTTTTCAGTAGGCTCACCTACTGCCAGGCCGCCTATGGCGTAGCCTTCGCGGTCGAGAGCAGCTGCATGATCGACTGCCGCGCGTCTGAGATCAGGATATACGCATCCCTGCACAATCGGGAAGAGAGCCTGGGAGTAGCCGTATAGAGGCTCTGTCTCGTCGAAATGCTTGACGCATCTCTCGAGCCACCTCTGGGTCAGTGCCAGAGATTTCTTTGCATAATTGTAGTCGGCATCGCCCGGGCAGCATTCATCCAGAGCCATGACGATGTCTGCTCCTATGATGCGCTGGGTATCCATATTGTTTTCCGGGGTGAAGATGTGCTTGGACCCGTCGATATGCGAGCGGAAAATACAGCCGTCCTCGGTAAGTTTCCTTATCGGGCTGAGTGAAAAGACCTGGAATCCGCCGCTGTCCGTGAGGATGGGACGGTCCCACGACTCGAACTTGTGCAGACCACCGGCCGCCTTGAGGATGTCCAGACCCGGTCTGAGGTACAGATGATATGTATTTCCGAGAATGATCTCAGCCTTTATATCTTCTTTGAGATCCTTATGATATATGCCCTTCACCGATCCGACTGTTCCCACAGGCATGAAGATCGGCGTCTCTATCTGGCCATGGTCAGTGGTGATGACACCACACCTTGCGGCAGAGTTCGGGTCATTATGTGTCTTGACAAATTTCATTCAAAATATTTTAACCCTCAAAGATAGTAACTTTTAATCAAAATCATGTATATTTGTTTTTCAGATGTCTCGACTTTGCTCGACATGACGGGAGTGGTCATAGAACACAGCCGTCATTTCGACTGAGCGCAGCTGATGGAGAAATCCTTGAAACCGAATGTAACTTACTATTAATCATAACTATGCTAAAATCAATCAAACTAAGGCTCACGGTGATGAACATTCTCCAGTGGGCGGTGTGGGGAGCCTACCTCACATCAATGGCTAACTACCTTGGCAATATCGGCCTTGGCAAGTATATCGGAATCTTCTTTGCAGTTCAGGGCATCGTTTCCATCTTCATGCCGACCATCATGGGTATCGTTGCAGACAAATGGATACCGGCACAGAAACTCCTCGGAATCTGCCATGGTATAGCCGCTCTCGGAATGCTAGGAGCAGGATACTATGGTTGGAGCCAGAGCGGTGGCGGAGAGGTTTCATTCACACTCTTCTTCAGCCTTTACACAATCGGCACAGCATTCTACATGCCGACCATCGCCTTATCCAACTCAGTAGCATTCAAAGTGCTGGAGAGAAACGGCTATGACACGGTAAAGGACTTCCCTCCTATCAGAGTATTCGGAACAATAGGCTTTATAGCCGCCATGTTATTCGTGAACTTCGCCAGCATAGAAGGCGTACAGTTCCAGAATTCATACAATCAGTTCCTCACATCCGGATTCATCGGGATGGCAATGATGCTTTATTGCCTGTTTCTTCTTCCTGAATGTCCTTGCAACACCAGCACAGATGAGAAACAGACACTCGCAGAGCGTTTCGGTTTCAATGCCTTCTCTCTGTTCAAGGACAGACAGATGGCGATATTCTTCATCTTCTCGATGCTTCTAGGTGCAGCTCTTCAGATTACAAACGGTTATGCGACACCTTACATCTCTCACTTCCAGGTAACCTCGCCTGACTCATGGGGCGCCAACAACGCAAATGCAATCTATTCCATCTCTCAGATAGCCGAGACTCTTGGAATCCTTCTGATACCATTTGCGATGAAGAAATTCGGCATCAAGAACGTCATGCTGATTGCAATGGGCGCCTGGGTTCTCAGATTCGGACTTTTCGGAACAGGTGACACAGGCAGCGGAGTATGGATGATCATTCTTTCATGCATCGTATATGGCGTTGCATTTGACTTCTTCAATATTTCTGGTGCCCTTTACACGAACTCCCGTACAAAAGGCAAACTTCAGAACAGCGCACAAGGCCTGTTCATGCTCATGACAAACGGAATCGGAGCTACTATAGGAACATTGTCCGCTCAGGCAATCGTAAACAGATTCACATACGAAATCACCAAGAATGGAAGCGTCTACAGAGTCGGAGACTGGCAGACATGCTGGTTCATATTCGCCGGTTACGCCCTCGTAGTGGGAATCCTCTTCTTCTTCCTGTTCAAGAAGCCTAAGGGGGATGAGCCTCTGCTAGGATAAGTTCCCATTTCGTAGAAACCAAAAAACAGGTCTGACATTTCGGTCAGACCTGTTTTTTGGTTTACAGCCTATACTGAGCTTACTTTGTCAGTCCGAGCTTCTCCATCAGAGCTGCAGGCTCCGGATCATGTCCGCGGAAGTTGCGGTAGATCACAGCCTCATCTTCTGCACCACCCTTTTCAAGGATGTTCTTTCTGAAGGATGCAGCCACTTCCGTATTGAAGATACCCTCTTCCTTGAAACGAGAGAACGCATCAGCCTCAAGCACCTCTGCCCACTTGTACGAATAATATCCTGCAGAGTATCCGCCGGAGAAGATGTGCGAGAATGATGTAGAGAATGCCGCGCCCTCAGCTGCAGGCATCACCGCCCATGGAGCGAGAACGCTCTGCTCGAATTCTACAGTACCGATTTCAGGAACCTCCTTGAGAGAATGCCATGCCATGTCAAGGTATCCGAAGTGGAGCTGGCGTACCTGTCCATAACCTGCAAGATAGTTCTTTGCAGCGACGATCTTCTCGATAAGCTCGGCAGGGATAGGCTCACCTGTCTGATAGTGCTTTGCAAAAGAGTTCAGGTAATCAGGCTCATATGCCCAGTTCTCCATGATCTGCGAAGGCAGCTCCACGAAGTCACGGCTTACGCTCGTACCTGTGAGCGACGAGTAGCGTCCCTTTGCAAAAATGCCATGGAGTGCGTGTCCGAACTCATGGAGGAATGTAGTGAGCTCGTCATGAGTGATGAGGGATGGAGCATCCGCAGTAGGCTTTGTGAAGTTGCATACGATGCTGATGAAAGGTCTCTCCTCAACGCCGTCAACAATGCTCTGATCACGGAAGCTGGTCATCCATGCACCGCCCCTCTTGCTTGCACGTGGGAAGAAGTCAGCATAGAACAGAGCGAGGTGGCTGCCGTCAGCGTCCTTCACCTCGTACACCTTTACATCCTCATGGTATACAGGAACGTTGTCAAGCTCCGTGAATGAGATGCCATAAAGTCTTGTAGCAAGTCCGAATACTGCATCGATACAGCTCTCAAGCTGGAAATAAGGCTTGAGTTCCTCTGCACTGAGGGAGTACTCAGCCTCCTGATAACGCTCAGACCAGTATGTGAAGTCCCATGGCTGAAGCATATTGTCCTCAAATCCGTTCTTCTTTGCGTAAGCAAGCACGTCTGCAACATCCTTCTTTGCAAATTCCATAGAAGGCTGGAGGAGCTCCATGATGAAACCGTCAACAGTCTCCTTGTTCTTGGCCATTCTCTCCTCGAGGGCATAGTCAGCATAAGTCTCATATCCAAGGATGTTTGCGATCTTGATCCTGAGGTCGACGATCTGCTTCACGATCTCGGTATTGTCGAATTCGCCTCCGATTGCCCTGGTATTGTAAGCCATCCATATCTGCTTGCGCAGTTCGCGGTTTGTGCTATACTTCAGGAACGGGCTGTAGCTAGGGTAATCCAATGTATATACCCATCCTTCGATACCTCTTTCCTTTGCAGCCTCTGCTCCCATAGCCTTGACATACTCAGGAAGACCGGCAAGGTCTGCCTCATTCTCTATATGAAGAGTATATGCGTTGGTTGCTGCAAGCACATTCTTGCTGAACTGGAGTGTAAGAAGGGATAGTTCCTCTGACCACTTGCTGTACTGCGCCTTGTCCTCATCAGAAAGGTTTGCACCTCCACGGACAAAGCCCTTGTATGAATCCTCGAGAAGGGTCATCTGATCCTGATCCAGTCCGAGTTCATTCCTCTTGTCATATACGGCCTTCACCTTCTGGAAGAGCGCGTCATTCAATGAAACATACATCGAATACTCGGTCATCATCGGAGCAACCTTCTCTGCGATCTCCTGCATCTGGTCACTTGTGTGTGCTTCCATGAGGTTATAGAATATGCCGGCAACCCTGTTCAAGATCCTGCCGGAATTCTCCATTGCCTCGATAGTATTCTCAAAAGTAGGTTCTTCTGCATTGGCTACGATCTCATCGATCTCAGCCTTGGCCTCTGCAATTCCCTGCTCAAATGCGGGAAGATAGTGTTCAACCTTGATCTTATCGAACTGCGGGGCTCCGAAAGGAGCTGTCGACTCGGTCAAAAGCGGATTTGTTGATTCCATAGTCTTACAACCGGTAAAAAGTGCAAGCAGTGCGCCTGCGATTAATAGTTTCCTTTTCATAATATAATTTACAATAGTTGATCCTTATCTGTTGCAACCTGCAAATTTAAGGAAACATTTTCTATTTTCGATATATGTGACAGTCTGGTTGGCGTCATTCTGTATTTGATATCGAAACAAGCGTACTCGTCATGACATCCTGCACGACGATATGAAGTCACAACTCCCGGGACAAATCCCATATTGACGGCATCAAAAACGTCAACGCTTTCTACTCCAGCCTTGAACAGACGATCGAGAACATCATAATTACCGAACAGCTGAGACATGACTTTTCTACGGAATGCCCGACTTGCCTTGGTCTGGGCATTATGGTGACTGTTCCGGCAATCATCACAGCAATACCTTTTGTCTACCCTGCCATATCTTATCTGCTCACCGCAATTAAGACACTTCGGGATTTCCCTTTTCAATTTCTTAACATATCCCATCTTCCAATGTTTGCGGCAAATTTCACAACAGAGAGAATCACGTCAAATAGGGAAAGGCCGATTTTTCTTTTTCTTTAACAAGTTTTTTCTCTTTTTTAAAATCAGAGGCTGTTAAAAATAAATCTTTAAGTGTTAAAAATTTATTTTAAACACATTAAAAAAAAGAAATCATTTAAATAAAAAGAAAAACTTGATGGGGTCGGGGGTCAGCAGTGGTGGGAGGTAGAAATTATTTGCTTTACTTTGCCACAACCTACTACAGCGCGCATAAGATGTGGGGACGGAAAGTATAACTTAAAAGAAATGGAGATTGAATCTTATGGATCACATTAATCGTATCGAGCTTCTGGGATGCGTAGGCAATGTACGCACAAACGAATACAACGGAAGCAAGGTTGCAAACTTTTCACTGGCAACCGACATACTTTACAAGACTCGTGACGGAGCTGCTTCGGAGACGACATGGCACAACATAGTAGCATGGGAAGGAAAGGACACGCCAGACGTTCACAGGATCACGAAAGGTACTCCTGTATATGTAACCGGCAGATTACGCACCACAAGACATACAGGAGCGGATGGGATAGAAAGGACCTATTATGAGGTACTTGCAAACAAGATCAAAATCATGCAGGATGAGCAAGTAGAGTCATAATCACAACGCTTAGGAATGTGCTTTAACCGGGGTGGTTACAATTTCAATCCAGGCCACCCCGATATGATTTGAAACTTAAATCAATTTGAATCAATTTAGTTAACATACCACACTTTAGGGATTGATTTATATGTTTTTTAGAGTTACCTTTGCGCCCGAAATTTAAGAGGTATATTATGACACAGAAATTCAACGACGGCAGATGGAGCCGCAGAATTGATGTTGCTGACTTCGTTTACAACAACATCACCCCTTATGAAGGAGACGCATCATTCCTTCAGGGCGCAACAGAACGCACAAAGAAACTTTGGAACAAGTGCCTCGAGGCTCTCGCAGAAGAGAGAGAGAACGGAGGCGTACGTGCAATCGACGCACAGACAATCTCAACAATCACTTCACACGCAGCTGGTTACATCGACAAGGAAAACGAACTTATCGTAGGTCTCCAGACAGATGAGCTCCTCAAGAGGGCAATCAAGCCTTTCGGAGGTCTCAAGGTAGTAGAGAAGGCCTGCATGGAGAACGGCGTGGAGCTCGACCCTAAGGTGAAGGAGATTTTCACTCACTACAGAAAGACACACAACGACGGCGTTTTCGACGTATACACTGAGGAGATCCGTAAATACAGGTCACTCGGCTTCCTCACAGGACTTCCTGACAACTATGCAAGAGGACGTATCATCGGTGACTACAGAAGACTTGCCCTCTATGGAGTTGACAGACTCATCGAGGCAAAGAAGGAAGACCTTCGCAACCTCACAGGTACAATGACCCGTTCACGCATCACTCTCCGCGAGGAGGTTGCAGAGCAGATCAGAGCTCTCCAGGAGATCAAGGTCATGGGTGAGTACTACGGACTCGACCTCAGCAGACCGGCAAGAAGCGCTCAGGAGGCTGTTCAGTGGCTCTACATGGCATACCTTGCAGCTGTAAAGGAGCAGGACGGTGCAGCCATGTCCCTCGGAAACGTATCATCGTTCCTTGACATCTACATCCAGTATGATCTCGACAACAACCTGATTGACGAGACATTCGCTCAGGAGCTCATCGACCAGTTCGTAATGAAGCTCAGAATGGTACGTCACCTCAGAATGAACGCATACAACGAACTCTTCGCAGGAGACCCTACATGGATCACCGAGGCAATCGGAGGACGTTTCACAGGTGGAAAGAGCAAGGTTACAAAGACTTCGTTCCGCTTCCTTCAGACTCCCTACAACCTCGGACCTGCACCGGAGCCAAACATGACAGTTCTCTGGCATCCGGCTCTTCCGGAAGGATTCAAGGAGTTCTGCGCAAAGGTTTCAATCGACACCAGCTCAGTCCAGTATGAGAACGACTCACTCATGAGAAAGGTAAGAGGCTGCGACGACTACGGTATCGCATGCTGCGTATCATACCAGGCGATCGGAAAGGCAATCCAGTTCTTCGGAGCACGTGCAAACCTCGCAAAGGCTCTCCTCCTCGCAATCAACGGCGGACGCTGCGAGAACACAGGTACTCTCATGGTTGAAGGAATCAAGCCTCTCAAGAGCAACGTCCTTGACTTCGACGAGGTTATGGACAACTACAAGAAGGTCCTCCACGAGGTAGCACGCGTATACAACGAAACAATGAACATCATCCACTTCATGCATGACAAGTATGACTATGAAAGATCACAGATGGCGTTCATCGATACAAACCCTACAATCAACCTCGCTTACGGTGTAGCAGGTCTTTCTATCGTTGCCGACTCGCTTTCTGCAATCAAGTATGCAAAGGTTACAGCACGCCGCAACGCAGAGGGTCTCACAGAGGGCTTCGACATCGAGGGCAGCTTCCCTATGTTCGGTAACGACGACGACAGGGTTGACGTTCTCGCACGTGACGTGGTTCAGTTCTTCGACCCAGAGCTCAGCACACACAAGGTATACAAGGGAGCACAGCCTACCCTCTCACTCCCCACCATCACTTCAAACGTGATGTACGGAAAGAAGACAGGTGCAACTCCAGACGGAAGAGCAAAGGGCGTGGCTTTCGCACCAGGTGCAAACCCAATGCACGGCCGTGACACCCACGGAGCTGTCGCATCACTCTCATCTGTTGCAAAGCTCGACTACCACGATGCAAAGGACGGCATCTCTAATACATTCTCTATCGTGCCTAAGTCACTCGGTCCTACAGACGAGGATAAGATCGACAACCTCATCACTCTCATGGACGGCTACTTCACAAAGGGTGCACACCACCTCAACGTGAACGTTCTCAACAGAGAGATGCTCGAGGATGCGATGGAGCACCCTGAGAAATATCCGCAGCTCACAATCCGCGTTTCAGGATATGCTGTGAACTTCACAAGACTGAGCCGTGAGCACCAGCTCGAGGTTATTTCAAGAACATTCCACGAGTCACTCAGATAATGCTTAAGGTTCATTCTTACGAATCAATGGGAACATACGACGGGCCAGGTTTAAGGCTCGTCGTTTTTCTGCAGGGCTGCCCGTTCAAGTGCCTGTACTGTGCCAATCCTGACACGATTTCCTTTGACGGAGGTACTCCTACAGAGGTCGAAGAAATCGTTCAGATGGCAGTCAACCAGAAACCTTTCTTCGGCAGAAGAGGCGGCGTGACATTCTCCGGAGGAGAGCCCACCATGCAGGCCAGAGAACTTCTGCCGCTTTACGCCCGTCTGAAGGAAGAAGGCATACATATCTGCATCGACACGAATGGAGGTGCATGGAACAGCGACATCGAGGAGCTGTTCAGGCAGACTGACCTCGTGCTGCTGGACTGCAAGCAGTTCAACAATGCAAGACATCAGGACCTGACCGGCCGCAGCAACGAGCAGACTCTAAAGACAGCCCAGTGGCTGGAGGACAACGGCAAGCCGTTCTGGCTCCGTTATGTGATCGTTCCGGGCATCAGCGACTATGAGGAGGACATCAGAGCACTCGGAGCGCACTTCAAGGATTTCAAGATGTTACAAAGAGTCGAGGTACTCCCATACCATACTTTAGGTATACATAAGTATGAGACAATGGGACTGGAATATCAGCTCAAGGATACCAAGACCAATACTCCGGAGCAGCTCGACAGGGCAATGGCCATCATCAACGAATACTTCGACTGCGCCGTACTGAATTAGCTCTATCACGAGCCAGTACCACCCTGGCGCATAACACCATGATAGCCAACGCGTTACTAAAACATTGTGCTCCCCAAAGGGAGCACGAGGTTTTTATTATTCGCTGATAGTCAATAGATTAGGCGCCAGGTTGAAATTAATGCATTTTTTGTATATTTGTATGTTTATACCTAATGACTAAACTATATGCTGAGAAAAATCAGAATTGTTCTGGCAGCAGTATTCTTTCTGGGAGTCACACTGCTGTTTCTTGATTTCACGGGGACTATTCATGCGTGGCTAGGTTGGATGGCAAAGATCCAGTTCCTGCCTGCAGCACTTGCTGCCAATTTTCTTGTAATTGCAGGGCTTGTGATACTTACCCTGCTTTTCGGAAGAGTATATTGTTCTGTAATATGCCCTCTCGGAGTGATGCAGGACATCATTTCGTGGACACGAGGCAGACTGAAGAAAAAGAACAGGTTCCGTTTCGCATACTCACCCGCCAACAACTGGCTGAGATATGGAACCCTCCTGTTGTTCATTATAGCATTTTTCCTGGGATTCCACTCCCTGGTGGCACTTGTAGCCCCATACAGTGCATACGGAAGAATTGCCTCCAACCTTGTAGCACCGATATATCAGTGGGGCAACAACCTGCTTGCAGGATGGGCCGAGCGCGCAGGAAGTTACAGATTCTATACGGTTGACGTGTGGATCAAATCACTTCCAACATTTATCATAGCCATAGCTTCATTCATAATAATATTCATACTTGCCTGGACAAAGGGCAGGACATGGTGCAACACTATCTGTCCGGTTGGAACGACATTGGGATTCCTGTCGAGATTCAGCATCTTTGCCCCGGTGATCGACACTGAGAAATGCCGCAACTGCGGCCTGTGCGGAAAGCAGTGCAAGTCTTCATGCATAAACATGAAGGAACATAAGATCGACTACAGCCGCTGTGTTGCATGCATGGACTGTATAGACACGTGCAAAGAAGGAGCTATCCATTTCGCTCTCCGCCACAAGGGAAGCAAGCCAGAAGCCAAAAGCATCAAGGAGACCCCATCCGGTGTAGACAGACGTACATTCATAACTACCGGAGTTCTGGTCGCCTCTGCAGCAGCTCTTAAGGCCCAGGACATGAAGGTGGACGGCGGATTGGCAGATGTCAGCAACGCCATGCAGCCTTGCAGACAGACTCCTATTGTGCCGGCAGGATCTGAAAGTTTGAGAAACTTCAACCGCCACTGCACCGGATGCCAGCTGTGCGTGAGCGTATGCCCTAACCAGGTGCTCAGGCCATCGACCGACCTCGACACCTTGATGCAGCCTGAAATGTCATATGAAAGAGGATACTGCCGCCCTGAATGCACCAAGTGCTCGCAGGTTTGCCCTGCCGGAGCAATCAGGCCGATAACAAAAGAGGAGAAATCATCTATCCAGATCGGACATGCCGTAGTGAACCTCAAGGCTTGCGTAGTGAACACAGATGACGTAAAATGCGGAAACTGTGCACGTCACTGCCCGGTCGGAGCCATCATGATGGTACGCAAAGACCCGGACAACAAGGACTCACTGATGATACCGACAGTCAACGAAGAAAGATGTATCGGATGTGGAGCATGTGAGAACTTATGTCCGGCAAGGCCTCTTGCCGCGATACATGTGGAAGGACACGAGGTACACAGGGAACTTTAAATGCACAAGACTATGAAAAAGAATATAGATAGAAGAGAGTTTCTCAAGACTGCCGGGTGTGCAACGCTGCTGGCGGGCAGCATCGGAACGATAGCAAGTTGCGCCGGAGGATCAAAGAATAACGGTGCCACCCAAGCTGTTCCCGAAGGCGAAATGACATACAGGACTCATCCCGAGAACGGAGACAAGGTCAGCATACTTGGATATGGATGCATGAGGTGGCCGATGATCAAGGACGAGAACGGCAAGGACATAATCGATCAGGAGACCACAAACAGACTGGTTGATTACGCAATCGAGCATGGAGTGAACTATTTCGACACAGCCCCCGTATATCTCCAGGGACAAAGCGAGACAGCTACAGGAATCGCACTTAAGCGCCATCCGCGCGAAAGCTACTTCATTGCGACCAAACTCTCCAACTTCAGCAATGCAAGCAGGGAGAACTCTATCGAGATGTACCGCAAGTCCTTTGAAAATCTCCAGACTGACTACATAGACTACTACCTTCTCCACAGTATAAGCGGAATGGATGCATTCCAGAAAAGATATGTTGAGAATGGCGTGATTGACTTCCTGCTGGAGGAAAGGAAAGCCGGAAGGATAAGGAATCTGGGATTCTCATTCCACGGCTCTGCCGCAGGATGGGACGAGCTCATGACCACTCACGAGAAGTATCATTGGGACTTCGTCCAGATCCAGCTCAACTATGTAGACTGGAAGCATGCCGGCGGAAGGAATGCCAACGCAGAGTACCTCCAGCAGGAGCTCGACAAGAGAGGCATTCCGTCAATCATAATGGAGCCTCTCCTGGGAGGAAGACTTGCAAATGTACCTGAGAACATCGCCCAGAGGCTCAAGGAACGCAATCCGGAAGGGAGTATCGCCTCATGGGCATTCCGTTTTGCAGGAACGCCGGAAGGCGTACTGACGGTTCTGAGCGGAATGACCTACATGGAGCACCTGCAGGACAACCTCAAGACCTACTCCCCACTTGTTTCTCTGAACGAAGAAGATCTCAAATTCCTGGAAGAGACAGTAGTGCTGATGCAGGACTACCCTACCATCCCATGCAACGACTGCAAATACTGCATGCCATGCCCGTACGGAATCGACATTCCTGCCATCCTTCTGCACTACAACAAATGTGTGAACGAAGGAAACTTGGCGACAAGCAGGGCAGACAAGAACTACAGCGAGGCCAGAAGGGCCTACCTTGTAAGCTATGACAGGACTGTACCGAAACTACGTCAGGCAGCACGATGCATCGGTTGCGGCCAGTGCATGAGCCACTGCCCACAAAGCATCGATATACCGAAGGAACTCCACAAGATTGACCGATATATCGAAAAACTGAAGACAGACACGTTGTAACAAAAAAATGGGATGACCGATCGGTCATCCCATTCTCATTTATCCTTACTAAAGAAGCGGCGAATTCTCTTCGGCCTTGGTTACAGGCATATAATGTGTCAACACTTCCTCAGGTATCGCTTTCTTCTGGAAAGTCATCGAGTAATCCGGAGCAGTAACGGATGTAAGCACCAAAGTACTTCCCGAACCACCCACCTTATATTCGTGTGCCCATGGGGTGTAATCCGAATATGTTCCGGTAATCACCTCGCCATCAAATTTATACTTACCCTTGTAGAGGTAATGAGGGCCCTCTCCCACCTTCTGATACAGATCGAAGGTATAGTCAGATGAAAGTCCAAGGTAGATATCAATCTCCACTCCTGACTCCACACCGCTGTAATGCCACTCACCTACGATCTTCTCAAGTTTCTCAGTTTCCGGGTCAGTACATGCAGCAAAGGCAAAAAGCGCAGCTGCTGCCAAAAGGAATATCTTAGTAATTTTTTTCATACGAATCATCATTTTAGAGCCATCCACCATTTTCAGCTACCGAGTCGCGGGACAGAAGTGAAACCTCTCTTGTGAATTCGCTGCCACCCATCACTGCTCCCGTTGCGACGTTCTCACCGCCGGCAATCGCTGTAATGCTGATCTTTGCAGAACCATACTTTGTACACTTGATGAACAGGCGTCCGTTATTGATATACGGTTCGCCTTCTATTCCGAGAGCCTCACGAGCCTCATCACTGACCTCAAGCTTGGTGTAGGTAAGATTGGCAGCAGGAGCACCAAAACAAGGCACGAGTGAAACTTTGTACTCCTCACCGACCTTGGCAATGAGATTAGGTGTTCCCTCGATGTTCATCAGAAGCTTCCAGGTATCAATTGCTCCGGTTCCCATCTTCTTCCAATACGGAGTAAGGTCAAAATCCACTCCGTTAGCAGTCTTGGTTGAGGTCTCTATATAGTAGTCGATATCGTTTACAGAAGAATAGAGGATTCCCAGAAACTCATCATAAGTCAGGGTCTTTCCAATCTTCAGAGCATATGAGAGTCCGAGAGCCACCACACCGGAAACATGTGGACAGGCCATTGATGTTCCCTGCATCCATCCATAATTCGAGTCATAGCTTTCAGATTCCACTGCGGTTGTGGAAAGGATCTGGGCACGCTCGGAAGTAGTCGAGAGATTTATAGCCACGTCACCGCCCGGAGCAGCGATGTTACATCCGGGACCATAATTGGTGTAGTTGGTAGGAAGATAGTCCGGGCCGAAAGCAGTAACCGATATGATTTCCTTATGCGCAGCCGGATATCCTGCCATGGCGACACCATCGTTACCGGCCGCGAAGATGATTATATTCCTGTCGACAGGTGAATCATTGCAGTCAAGGTTCTCGGCCTTATACTCCCTGAAGTATCTCAAAGCAGCCATCTCAACAGAGTATGTCGCCTCAAAACCTGCATCCGATGTGATGAAACCACCCTCATTACCATAAGAACACTGGAGGATACATGCGCCCATCTGCGCGGCATAATGGTATGCTCTGGCGCGAGCACCAACTGTTGCGGAGCTGGCTCCTGAGAACACCTGGCAGGACATGATACGGCAGCCGTCATCATTACCGGTTCCTCCTGCGATACCGCTGATACCTATACCATTGTTATTTACGGCTGCGATGGTACCGGCCACATGGGTTCCATGGCTGACGTCACCAGGCTCATTCCAACTGATCTCCTTCGGATACTTCTCCGTGTGGAGGAAGTTCCATCCATGGATATCATCTACATATCCGTTGTCGTCATCATCTTTACCGTTACCGGGAATCTCACCAGGATTGACCCACATATTTTCAACCAGATCCGGGTGGGTATACTTGACACCCTCATCACATACGGCAACGATGATTCTACGGTCTCCTGCAGTAAGTCCCCATGCATTCTTGACATTGATGTCTGCACCATACCTTGATGTCTCGGCTACACTCATGTCCTTGTTGTTGATGTAATGCCACTGATCAACAAGCATAGGGTCATTGAACGGAAGATTGAACTCGCCATAGCCTCTGCCTGCAAATGGTTTCCACTCGATAGGGGCCTCACTTCCGAAACGCCTTTCATATGTGGTATTGAACTGAATAGCAGTGACATTGGCAAGTTCAGCCATCTCTTCTGCAGCATCAACCACTCCAGTCTCAGACGGGAACGAAAGAAGATACCAACGGTGAAGTCCATATCTTTGAGACAGGTCGTCATCTGTCCTTGGGAAAAGTTTTTCTACATATTCAACTCCCAGCTGCTCACATGCTTGATTCCATTCTGGCGTACCTTCACCTTCAGCAAGCATAAGAGCAAGATCTTCATCTAGATAAACCAGGAGTGTACCTTCCTGAGCATCGTCAGCAGAGTTCACGCACTTTGTAAGAAGCGGTGCTCCCGGCGCAGCGGCCTGTTCCTGAGCAGGCTCCTCCAACTGAGAGCAGCCTGCTGCAACAACTGCTGCAGGAATAATGATACTGAAAATTCTTTTTATCATATCGGATTTCATATTTAATCAGGTTTATCGAATTTACTCAATTATCTGCATATTGTCCAGGTCGAGATAGTTCTTCACGCGGACCTGCTGACGAGCCTGCTCGAATGAAGACTTCAGGAATCCGTCAAAACTCTCCACATAATTTGCAGGTCCACGCCTGATGATACAATCAAGTCCAGCTGCAGCTGCCATGGAAGCAGATGCTTCAGCAGCATTCTCCTCCTCCCTGCGCTCATCAAGGATAGGATCAGGATCAAGATCTTCACGAACCAGAAGCATACCTGTGACAAGATCGATCAGGCCGGTATATGTGGTATGGTTAGGATCCTGATATGCAAGCACAGCAAAGCCGTCTACGATCTCACCGTAATCAGCAAACATTCCTGAGTCGATGATCGCGAGATATCCATCACGGACAAATGCTCCCATCAGTCCCATACGTCCGCCATATGCAGAACCGCTCGCAGTATACATCAAAGCTGAAGGATAATACAATGTGCCGTCATTGTAGAAACTTTCGAACGCCTGTTCGAAGTTATAGAGCAGATTGTCATAATATATGAATGAGTATGAATCATCCTCAAGGCCGAAATGTCTTGCCTTAGGGAAGAGTCCCTTTATATTGACGAATTCATAACCGGACATGCTTGGTGTATAACCTTCAGGGAAATCCGTACTTACTGTAACATCACCGATATATGCTCTCGAGTACATATCACCTTCCATTGCATAATAATGGTAATTGCCGCAGTATCCTGTCCTTCCGGCAGGAATAAGATTCATGTCAACATCTGACAGATCATATTCAGCAAGTCGTGCATCCCATTCTCCCGCTGTCTTTGCCTCAGAGACAAAGAACTCCTCACGATAGCCGTTGTAGGCCTTGATCACGAGAACATACTCTGTACCAGGAACAAGATAGCCCTGCTTAAGAGCCAGACCACTTCCGTTCACAAGATCGAGACTTGCCTTATTCATCTGACTTTCAGTAATCTCCATCTTGACTTTCTCTTCATTTCCAACCCACTTGTCCTTTGAGTAGAGACCCGCATGAAGCCTCTGGATATTCTTGCCCGAGATATAGATCTCAAGAGAATTCTTCGAGGTAAGACCTTCTGAGGCATACTTGTCAGAGCAGATGAGGCCGCTGCTGAGAATAACCTTATTAGCGTCATCACCGGCCTTGAGATATCCGAAAGATGCCGATTCTGTCGCGCGATGATTACCTGAGATATCGAATCCGGCTGCAACCACAGTGTAGACTCCTGTCTTATCGAATGAATAGTCGACTGCAGAAGAACGGTTGACTGTAATGACATCGCCGATGCCCTCCTCGTCTGCGCCGGCAGCAATCAGTCCTGCCTTTTCTCCAACCACAGACTCAGCAAGGGTGCCCTCGAAGACAGCAAGACGGACAGAAGTGATATCAGAACCCATGGTGACATTGACAGCAAGATTACCATACTGGTCTGAAACGCCTGGAAGAACCGCAAGTTCATACTCCTTTGCCCTATATCCAGGAAGAATGATTCTATGAAGCCCTGCGGAATTGGTAGGGTACCAGCCCATTGTCTCAAGCTTCATCTCAAGAGAACCATAAGGGAACTCTATCACGCCATCCTTGAGCGTTCCGTATACAGAGGCGATTGAAGGATCGAAGTCATTCGAATTCTCCACGACATAAGATCCGACGCTCATCATTCCATACTGAGGTGACATGATTGCACCTGTCTTGAATGTCGGGATCCAGACCTTTTCAGGATCCGTTGCATCGATATAGGTATAATGCTGTGATACGCAGATACTTGACATGTTGGCGTTGAACATCTCACCCATATAGCTTTCACTGTACACGTCGAATGTCCTGTAATATCCCGGCATATCATCTCTTTCCTGAAGAGTTATGTTCCTCTCAAGGTTCGGATTTGTAACTGCAAACCACTCAGGGAAGATACCATCGCGCCATCTGCCATAGGTCTCACCGTTCGGTCCGACCACATCGTTCCACTTCACTCTGGTGACACTGAAACTGATATGGGTAGGATTTGCAGAATACTTTGAAACATACTCATCCCCTTCAAGCACAAGCGTACACTCGTATGTAGTAGCAATTTTCGCTGAAGGGAAATGAACTACCACTTCAGCGGTGGATTCCCCATCCTTGAACTCGATCTCATCTATCGTGAACACCGGATAGTTCGACTTGATCTTTACCGGAACATTTATGGTTCCGCGCGGATTGGTTCTACGTGCAATGAAAGTCAAGGTAGTAGGATCGTCAGGCTCTATCTGAAGATCACCTACACCTGTCTGAGCAGGGAAATACACACCGTAGCAATTCTCAGCATCCATCTCACCAGGTGCGTGGGTCTCCTCCTCGACACAAGATACCAGGCCAAGCGACAGCAGCGCTGTCATCATATATATAAAATATCTTTTCATCTTCTATCTGATTTTAAAGAATCTCAATCTTATCTGACGGATCCGGATTATTAAGACTCTCATCGATCGCAGTATTCGACTGGAACTCCGCGCGTGTTATCACGATGTTCCACTGTGGCGACCTGCGCTTGGTTCTGAGTTTGAAGACACCGGCATGATTTGATGCAGACCTATCGATAGGCTGGTCGAGACGTTTGTAATCGTAGAGCAGGATTCCCTCACCCCAGAACTCGATTCGTTTCTGCAGCAGAAGCTCCTTCTTGAATGTTTCGATATCCGCACCCGACTGTATCCTGTTATAGCTAGGGTCACGATAGTCATGCATGAATTCCTTCAGAAGTTCAACACCCTTTGCACCGTTGAGATGATACTGTGCCTCCATCTCGATGAAGTACATCTCCTCAACTCGCATAAGGCAGTAATCAATCGCATTTCCCAGATTGAAGTCATTGCACTCGCCCTGTGCCGGACGGAACTTCAGGGCCACATACGGTTTGGCCGCAGGACGTCCCTGACCTTCAAGGAATCTTACCCTATCCTCATCTGTTCCGGCAAAACGGTACTTACCTGATGTCCACTCCTCCTTATCCGGTCCCAACCATGAAAGCTTTCTGAAGTCGGTGTCAGGAACTGCATCATAGAGAAGCTGGCTGGCTCCGAACTGAGCATAGCAAGCATAACCCCATGCAGCCTCGGATGACATGTGGGAAGTGAACGTCAACAGGTTGTTGAGATTCTCCGAAGAAAGAGCCAGTCCCCAGATCCACGCATTGTTGGAAGAAGCACTGTTGAATCCGGTTGTAGGATTGGTCCACTGCTCCTGTGTAAGAGGAGTCTTCCCACTCTCATCGATTACCTTACGGGCATATTCTGCCGCCTTTGCGAACATCTCGGCGTTATACCCGTTCCTCTCATAACCCAGTTCCAGATATGTTCTGGCATAGAGACCATATACCATCATAAGTGTAGGCTGAGAGAACGTAGTGACAGATGGATCCAGATTCTCTTCAGCTTTCTTGAGATCCTCCAGAATGAAAGCATACATATCATCACGCTTCACACGAGGATTTCTCTTACAATCTTCAATTGTAGTATTTTCATCCACAATCGGAACTGTGAGTTCATATATCTGTGAAGGTATGGTAACCTCTGCCGTCTCCTTAGGCTCATAGAGTCTTGCGAGATCGAGGTAGCACCAAGCCCTGTAGGCATAGGCCTGACCAAGGTTGTTCTTGAGCTTCACCATGGTATCCTCGTCAGCTCCGTCCTCGATTGCCGGAACCATTGACGCGATGACGTCATTGGCAAGTCTGATCCATGTATAGTACATATCCCAGAAATAGGCACAATATGTATACTGATATCCCTGTGCCTGATTCAGGTCGTATGCATAGAATCTGTTGTAGTACGGGTTATCCGCCATTGTAGCGATATCCTCAAGCATATGCTCCAGACGAAGATGAATACCCGGGATACCGAAGTCGGTATGATCGCCATATGAACCGGCATATCCTCCGGTTCCGGAAGTACCCATGCTGGCAGGCATAGCATTGATCATTGACATCAGAGCAAAATCCGATGCGGAAACCTGGTCCTGAGTTACCGAACCGCCTACAGGAACAGTCTCCTGGATGCAGGAAGCGGACAGAACTGCCGCAGCAAGAATTGCAGAAACTTTTATTATTGTTTTCTTCATAGTCTTATCCTCCTCCTATTAGAATGTTATATTGATTCCTCCTGTAATGGTTCTGACAGGCGAGTTGCTGGCATAATTTGAACCTCCGGAGAAACTGCTTCTAGGATCCAGTCCGTGTCTGTAAGACCAATACCAGATATTGTCGCATGCAACATATACCCTGATTCTGTCTACCTTTATCTTGCTTGTCACAGATGAAGGAATGGTATATCCGATCTGCGCATTCTGGAAGTTGAGATAGCTTGCAGGAACGAGGAACCTGTCTGATGAAGCATTTATATTCTGGTCATTATACACAAAGCGAGGAATGTCAGAATCCTTATTTTCAGGAGTCCATGCCTTGAGGACATCCTTATGGAAGTTAGAACCTACCGAACCTCCCGGAGGTGACATATAGCTTGCATAACCGGAGTCATAGGTAAGACCGCCGATAGAATACGTGAAGCTCGCAGAAATATCGAAGTTATAAAAGTCGAATGACGTACCGAAACCTCCGTAGAGAGTTGGAGTAGGGTCATCACACAGATACTCTGTAGCCTCTGAGTACTCTGAGGTCATTGTTGTACCAACAACGTTTCCTGAATCGTCAAGAATATCCTTGTACCACATAGGAAGACCGTTCATCTTGTCTACGCCCGCATACTTTGGCATGAGGAAGGTATTGAGAGGCAGGCCCTCCGCCACGAACTTGTTTCCTGATGCATATCCGAAATATCCGTCGATCTCACGGTTCTTGTGAGTATCAGGAAGCATGATGATCTTGTTGGTGTAGTGGGTGAAGTTAGCATATGCACCCCAACGGAAGTTCTTCCTGTCCATGATGGTTCCGTTGACAGCGAACTCGATACCTGAGTTTCTCATGTCACCGATATTGTCATAATATCCGCTGAAACCATATGAGATCGGAATGGACACGAAGTAGAGCATGTCTGAAGTCAGACGGTAGAAGTACTCTACCGAACCGGAAAGTCTGCCTCTGAAGAGGTCGAAATCAAATCCGGCGTTGAAGTTTGTATTGGTTTCCCATGTGATGTCCGGGTTACCGATAGATCCTCTCTTCACACCGATCTCGCCGTCACTGTTGGTGATCGAGTACATGTCTGTGTAAAGGTAGTCTGCAATATTATCGTTACCCTGAGAACCGATGGAAGCCTTCAGCTTGAGCATGTCCACCCAACGGAGATTGAACCAAGGCTCATGGTTGATCAGCCAACCTCCACCGAGAGACCAGAAGTTACCCCAACGGTGGTCAGGATGGAAGCGCGACGAAGCGTCACGACGGAACGATGCACTTGCAAAGATCCTGTTCTGATAGTCGTACTGTGCCCTGAGGAAGTATCCTTCATTGTTATAGTCAGAACGCGCAGACGAAGCTGTCTGTCCGTCGATTACCGCACCACCGAGCTCGGTATTGTTGAGTGAGAACATCTTGCTCTTCGAAGCGCCGAGGTTCACTCCTGTCGATTTGTACCACTCGTGACCGAGAAGGACTGTGACATGATGGTAGTCAGCGAAAGTCCTGTCCCAGTTGAGGAGCTGCTGGAGGTTCAGATAGAACGAACGGCCATGGCTCTTTGAGATGATACCGCCGTTAGGAGCGTACTGGCCGTAGTACATGTTGTTGATGCTTGTACTGCGTGTTTCATCAACTCCGACTCCGGCATTGAATGTAAACGTAAAGTCCTTCAGGAACTTGACCTCGACATATCCCGTACCGTTCACAGCATTTCCCTCGCTGTTGTTGGTGTCGAGGGTCACGGTCTGGAGGGCATTGGCATTTCCGGAGATAGGACGTGAAAGACCGGCATTGCTTCCGTCACCGAAGTCATATCTCTTGTTGCCATACTGGTCATATTTGATGCTTCCGTCCGCATTTCTCAGATATACCGGATAGATCGGAGCCACCATTGTAGCAAAACCGAAGATATTACCTACTGAACCTGCAGATCCTTCGTCAGAGTTACCGTTGTTCCAGTTGAAGTTGGTATAACCCATGTTCATTCCGATCTTCAACCACTCCTTGGCCTGGTAGTCTGCCCTGATACGTGCAGTGTAGCGGTACATGTCACCGCCGTCCACGATAGCCTTGTTGTTGAGATATCCGAATGACGCAAATATCTGTGCATTTCCTGTAGTTCCGGCAACGTTCACATTGTATTCCTGACGGAGAGATGTCTTGTAAGTCGCATCCATCCAGTCATCAGGCTGAAGCCAGAACTGCTCTCCCATATAGTTGACAAGACGGCCCGGAGTAGCATACGGATTGAGCTTACCATTACTGCCGATAAGGTTCTGTCCCTCAGGGACAGTAAATGTAAGATAACCGAGTCCTCCATCTGCAGCGGCTCCTGTCACATTCTTGGCAGCAAGGATGTTCGCCTCTTCGTTCGACATACCCTTCTCGATCCGGTAGTAGTTATAGAGAGAGTTGTAGTGAGTCTCATAGTACAGGCCCGGATCAGTTATATAGTCATAACTCTTGAGCGCCTTTGTATTGATACCCCACTTGGCATCAACAGTGACTTTCGCCTCACCTAATTTTGCCTTCTTGGTAGTAATCATGATGACACCATTGGCTCCTCGGGCACCATAGAGGGCATTTGAAGCGGCATCCTTGAGCACTGTCATGGATTCGATATCAGCAGAGTTCAGGTTATTCATGTCGCCGCTGTAAGGCACACCGTCCACCACATAAAGAGGGGCTGTACCTGCATTGTTGGAGCTGACACCACGGATCATGATGGAAGGAGAACTTCCGAGAGATCCTGAAGATGTTGTCATCTGCACACCTGCCACCATTCCTTCAAGGGCACGGGTTACATCCGAAGATTGGGTCTTCTGGATATCCTCCGACTTCACAACGGTCGCAGATCCTGTGAACGACTCCTTGGTAGCCGTACCGAACGCAACGACAATCGTCTCCTCAATCATCTCGGTATCAGGATCCATCATTACATCATGCACCGCCTTGGAAGCAACCGGCACTTCGGCATCCTTATAACCTACTGACGAAAAAATAAGGACTCCGTCCGCAGGGACAGAAATGGAATAGATTCCATCCAGATCAGCCATTCCTCCGACCATCGTGCCTTTCAGCTGAATGGCAGCAAACGGAATCGGCTCTCCTGTAGACGAATCCTTTACAGTTCCGGTCACCGTCAGATTCTGAGCATAGGCCCAGGACGACACCATCATCGCCAGAACTGCAAGAAAAAGTTTAAGTTTTGTCATGAGTTATTCAGTTGTTAATAATAAGATAGCAAATATACATTTTTCTTAGTAAATACCTATAACCGAATAACTGTTTTTGACTTAAAATGCATAATTAATTTCCATATCCCGGATTTTGGATCAGCATTCCACGGGAAAGATCAAGTTCCTCTATAGGAAGCGGCAGTACCGTACGTGTATCTGCAGGGGTAATGTCTACTGATTCCTTTGTAACTGTCAGCCCGTTTCTCCAATAATCAAACGCAATCTGACCCTCAGCAAACAGCTCCTTTCGCCGCTCGTCGATAATGTCGTTCAGATCTACAGAAGCAACGCCGGCATAGCCGTCAATCCTGTTTGAGCGAAGTGTATTGATATAGGTTGCCGCATCACCTCCCCCATGCAGGGCCGCCTCAGCAGCAATCAGATACATCTCAGACAGACGGATAACCTTGATATTGTTCACGTACATTGAAACAGACGCACCGGCATTTCCAGGATACTTCAAAGGATAATAACCGGTATTATAGTCCGGATCGCCGCCCGGTGCGGTCGTAAGGGCCGCCACCATCTTCGAACGGACATCATACGGATTCTCCTGCATCCATACATAGAAATCCGGAGAAACCCCATATTCCGAATATCCGTATGGCGACGTATAGAAGCCCGGCGCATACCGCTGCGCATTGTACGTATCTGTCTGAAGGTACTCCATGATCATCTCGTCAGCTCCCTCCTGGGACCACACCTTCGTATAGTTTTCCATAGTATAGAGCCGGTACGGCGAATTATCAATGACCTCGACGGCATCTGCCAAAGCCGCGCTATAATTTCCGCGATAGAGGTTTGCACGCGCCCTGAGGGCAAGTGCCGCCCAATGATTCATATGACCGGTATTCCGCTCCATAATGAGCCCGGTATCGAGAGCCTTGGTAAGATCATCTACAATAAACTCATACGTATCTTCAAGGCTGGCCCTAGCTCCGATGTGATCGATATCAAACACTCTGTCAGACAGGACTATACCCATCTCATTCCGACTGCCGGACGTCGGGATTGGAGCGAAGAACGTAGCAAGATGGAAATGGAACAGACCTCTCATCGCATACAGTTCTGCAACATATGGAGCCGCTCCCTCCTGATCCTCCAGCAAGGCCGCCTTTTCAATGGCGTTGTTGACACTGGCCAAAGCCGCATACAGGTAATAATAGGCATTGTACGTATCCGCCGCTGTCATGGAAAACTGAGCCAGGCGGGATGCACTCTGGCCGGAAGAGGCCGGCTGATATGAATCCGGACCTACCAGATCCGCATATATCGACATCTCGGATGCTACAGTAAGCATGGTGCCGTAAGTGGCCACATAGTATGCTCCATTGACCGCATTCGAAAGGTCCTCGACACTGGTTATTGCGGTATCGACAGTAACCGATGTTGACGGCTCCTGATCCAGAGCATCACATGCCCCAAGAAGAATCACAACGGGCAGTGCATATATAAACTTTTTCATACTCTCAACATTTTATTTTTACAAGGTAATATTCAGACCGACTATAAATGCCTTTGTAACAGGCACATCCACAGTACGATAGCCATTGATCGCAACATCAGGATCGATATCCCTTTCGGCAGACCAGATCATGAACGGATTGGTCGTCTTGAAGTAGATTCTGAGATTGTCGACATATTGTCTCACAGGGATATTGCACCCCAAGGTTATCTCGCGTACCCTTATGTTGTCGGTTGACTTTATCAGTCTGCTGGAGAATCTGTCCCAACGATATGGATTATTCATGATCGGCTTAGGAAAGGCAGCCTTCGGATTCTGCGGAGTCCAGTAATCGGCTGCAGCAGCTGCTGCATTCATCGATGCCGCACGGAATCCGTCGCTATGGGTAAAATATCCCGGATAGTCAAACAGCGATCCTCCGAACTGATAGGTAATCAGGAACGAAAGGTCAAGAAGCCCATCGAGGAAAGTGAAGTTGTTTGTCAGACCGCCGACCACGTCAGGAAGAGCCTTGCCGACGATGGTACTGCCGGCCTCAGAATAAAAGTTGGTCACTCCCTTGGAGTGGTCATCCGGATCGATCCAGAACTCTCCGAGACCGGTCTGTTCATTAACTCCCTTCCATACAGGAAGATAGAACGAATACATCGAAGCTCCCTCCTTGTGGATATACATGCCGCCGTCTCCATATGGAATCTCAGCACCGTCGTTCGGAAGATTCTTCACAATCGAGCGCTGCCATGTAAGATTGAAATCCACAGCCCAGGTAAAATTACGGAGATTCACCGCCTGGGCAGAAAGATCGACCTCCACGCCGTCATTAAGCAGGTTTCCCACATTCGCAGTATAGCTGCTGAATCCAGTAACTGCTGATGCCGGCATATCGAAGATAAGCGAACTTGTATATTTCCTGTAATATTCCACACCCAGATCTATCCTGTTATACATGTTCCAGTCAAATCCCACATTGAAATTACGGGACTTCTCCCATCCCAATGCATCATTCTCAGGATTGCTCCAATATATCGCTGCACCTGTACCATAGCCTCCACTCGCCGAATAAAGGCCCTTGTAAGCATAATAACCGGACGGCAGGTTTCCATTGGTACCATATGATGCCTTTATTTTCAGATCGGAAAAGAGTCGTGACACATCAGACATAAAAGGCTCCCTGCCCAGACGCCATGCAGCGGAAACCGACCAGAAATTGGCCCATCTGCTGTCAGGCCCCAGACGGGACGAACCGTCGCGACGGAAAGACGCAGACGCATAATAGCGATGGTCGTAATCGTAATTCACATTACCCAGGACAGACATCATGAACGAGCGGTACGATGCCCCTCCCACTCCATACATCTGGCCGACAGACAAGGCATTAAGCTTGTCATTCGGATAATTGTTTGCACCGCTATATGTATAATCCGACCGGTGATCCGTCACCTCAAATCCCGCCATGGCTGAAATCGCATTCGGTCCATATTGCCCGTCATAGCGCAACAGGGTCGAATTCGAAAGATCCGATGTCTGGAACACGTAAGTTGCACTCAGACCGTTCATCGCAGCCCCGTCAATCGAAGACGGAGCCCACCACAGATACTGCTTATTGTCAATGTAGTCATATCCGAATGTATTCGTAAGACTCAGATAATCAGTAAATTTCACAGACAGATCAAGGTTTGACAGACTCCTCATCGTATGGGTCTTGTTATACTCCGTATCGCTGTCGAAAAGAAGATGAGGGTTGCCGGTCTGGCCGCTCCAGCTGACATACTCGTTCCAGGACCCGTCCGGATTCTTCGGTTTTGCGGTAGGGTCGCTCTGAGTAAGCACTCCGATAGGGGTTGCATATCCCATTCCCTGCGTCTGATTGCTCTGATCGCTATGTCCTTTGGTTCCGGTAAATGACACCATCTGGCGTGCACCTACGCTCAGCCATGAATTGACCTTATGATCCACATTCACCCTTCCTGAGAAACGCTCGAAATATGAGCCCAGTACAATGCCTTCAGTATCTGTATAGCCTAGTCCCAAATATACCTGAGTCTTTTCTGTTCCCGCACTGAGACTTAACTGATGGTTGTGCTGAAAAGCTGTACGGAACACCTGTCTGGTCCAGTCCGTGCTCGTCTCGCCTGTCGGATCTGCAACCATTCCGGCTATCTGCTCACCAGTATACCCATACGAATAAGCCGGATTGATGGCATAGGCATTATCTCCTGCATCTTTCAGGTATTGGATGAACTGAGGACCGTCCATCATCCTGAAGGCCCTTGGATTAGCCATATTGCTAAGTCCGACCTCACCGCTGTAACTGACTTTCGTCTTTCCTTGACGGCCTCTCTTCGTAGTGATGAGAATTACACCATTGGCAGCGCGTGAGCCATAAAGAGAAGCTGCGGCAGCATCCTTGAGCACAGTAACAGACTCGATATCGTCCGGATTTATGGTATTCAGCACACCCATGCTTTTATATCCCACCTGGAGATCTCCAGCTGTAGAGGATGACATTACCACTCCGTCAACCACATAAAGCGGAGATGTCCCCGCAGAAATCGACCCTACACCACGTATCTGCACACTTCCCGCAGATCCGGGATCTCCGTTATCGGAAGCTATGCGCACTCCTGATATCTTGCCGATCATACCTTTATCAAGCGACTCGCTGGAAGCCTGGGCCAGATCGTCACCGCTGACCTGAGATGCCGACCCGGTAAAGTCAGACTTGGACATCGTTCCATATGCCACAACGATGACATCATCGAGATAGGCAGAATCTTCCGTAAGTATGAAATTGACAGTCTGTCCGCCACTTACAGGCTTCTCCTGAGAGAGATATCCCAGGTACGAAGCAACCAGGACGGCATCCGAAGGAACATTCAATGAAAAACGGCCTTCTCCGTCAACAGACGTCCCGGTCATTGTCCCCTTCACCACCACCGTGGCGCCATCAAGAGGATACCCCTCCTGATCTGTCACTGAACCTGTTACCGTCAGGTTCTGCGCTGCCGCCGAGGCTGCAAGCCCGATCAGGGCAGCTGACGCAATTACTATTTTCCTACACATAACTAACTGTTTAAATATTTGTTTTTCAGACGTAAAGCGCAGCAACCCAAATCTCTTGCCAAATAAAAATCGGCGGTCCGAAATATTTCGAACCGCCGACAAATAGGTTTGGAAGGACCGTTATACTAGAATGTATATCCCAATCCCACAGCCAATGTATTCTTCATAGGACCGGATGCTATCAGATAAGCCACATCCAGCTTTATGCCGATCAATTTGACGCCGGCACCGACAGATGCATATGACGGAACCGCCGTATTTCCTCCATAACGATAACCGGCTCTTACCGAAGCAAGTCCATTGAATGCATATTCAGCACCGACAGATGCAGCGAAACCATCCTGCAGATAATAATCTGCATCAAGCATCACATCCAATCTATGCTTCAAGGCAAAGGTCTTCGTATATCCGGCTCCGACAGCCACAGATGTAGGAAGGCTGAACTTCGCGCCGTTTGCTGCAGTAACCTTGGAACCGATATTTGCAATTCCGGCAGTAACCTTTACACCTGAGAACTTCGCCATCAGGAAGACATCAGCGTCAACTGCACCATATGAATGATCCGCAGCCAGAGCACTGGACGCATAGCCGACATTTGCACCGAGAGACATGAACGGCAGGAATCTCCAGGCCAGTCCCACGTTCACATGCATGTCCTTAGGAGCGAATTCTCCTGTAATTCCGCCTCCGGAATTAGCTCCCGAATACGGCTTATGCATACCATACATGAAGCCAACTGCCACACCGACCTTGTGCTTCACATTGAAGGCAGCACCGACATTGAGCTTGTTTGCTCCGACAGCAGAAGGCTGCCACATGGTATAGCCTGCCGATACATCGAACTTTGCATCATAGAAAGGAATGACAGCCGCATTGGAGAATGAGGCATTGGCAACAGACCCGGTCTCAACCAGATTTGTACCAGCCTTACCGAGACTTACAGCATCCGCCTCCACTGATGTAAAAGGCAGAACCTGAGCACCTGCAACAGCAGGCATAAGGAGCAGCAGCGCTCCTGCTATATATGCTAACTTCTTCATTGCAACTAAAGTTTTACAACTGTCTGAACATACTCATTACCACCGAATGCCACAGAAACTGCATACACACCAGGCTCAAATGAGGTCATATCGATTCTTGCAGGCTCGATACCGCTGACCTGAGATGTACCTGAATACATAAGCTTACCTGTAGAGTTCGTGATCTTCACAACGGTCTCAGCCATATCCATGGTTCCGACATTCAGATAATCGGTTACCGGATTAGGATACAGCGACACAGGCTCTGCAGGGTTCTTGATGAGGACCTTGAAACTGAATTCAGCCTTCTCATTACGGACATCGCTTGCAATGATCTTCACATCCACAAGGCCATAAGCCAAAGCCGTTCCGTAGATAATGTCAGCTCTTGGAGTGAAGTGAACGACCTTCTCATTGGATACGGTAATCTCATATTTAAGAGGATCGCCATCCGGATCGTTCACATATTCGGTCATGTCAATAGAGAATTCCTTACCCTTTGCAGAAAGCAGGACATCATCAATCTGCTTGAGAGCTACCGGTGCTGAGTTATCAAGAACCTCGACTACGATGGTCTTTCTGGTCTCCATGCCGTATTCATCTGTAGCAGTAATCTTTGCTTCGTAGCGGCCTGCCTCCACATCCTTTCCGACAACAGTGAACAAGTAACTTCCCGAGTCTCCTACTGGCTCAAAGCCATGCTGGGCATCGCATGTAAAATCGACTTTCACATCATGACCGTCAGGATCTTCCACGTTGACAGTAAGTTCAAGTTTCTGTGATGCCTTTATAGAATATACATCCTTATCCCCAGCGTCTATCACCGGAGCATTGTTGGATAATGTCTCAAACTCCACTACCTCTGAAGCTGCAGCATAGTTCTGTCCATAAGAAAATGCCAGCACCTTCACATAATAGGTAGAGTTGAATTCCAGTCCCTTGACAGCAAAGTCCACGCGTTCCCCGACCGGAAGATCCGGTGTGCACACAGCCATTCCCAGATCCTTGTCGTTCTTGGTTGCAGACTCCACTTTCGCCTTGTCCTTTCCATAAATGGCCAGAAAGCCATAAGCCGGTTTACCGTCCTTATCAGCTGTCACTGTCCATGAAAGGTCCATGGTATTTGCTCTTGCAGAGGCCGTCAGATCAGTTACCTGTGACGGCGCCTCATCGCTTCCGTATGTAATGGCACCTAAAGCGTCTACAAGCTTTCCGACCTTATATGATGCTGGAACAGCTTTAGAATTCGCGCCATTGAGCAGTTTCTCCTTAAGCATTTCGTTGGTAAAACCGGGGCCGCCACAATGTGAGACCACGAGAGCCGCCACACCTGAAACGTGAGGACAAGCCATTGAGGTGCCGTCCATAGTCGCATAACCGCCACCTGTCACAGTACTGAGAATAGAGCTGCCAGGAGCCGCGAGATCAACCCAATCACCATAATTCGAGAAAGAAGACTTGGTACCGTTTGATGCTATGGCACCTACTGCTATCACTTCCTCATATTCAGCAGGGGCACCATTTGCAATGTTTTCATTACCGGCCGCAAAAATGACGACACCACCCTTCATTGGAGAATCAGGGAGCTGATTGCCGTAATTGTCACATCCGGCATACTTGATGAAATAATCTACAGCAACTGAGTCTGCAGGCATGATGGTAGCCGCCAGCGCATCCTTCAGTTCTTTTCCTGTGAGGTTTCCATCGCCGTCATAATCATAGACATATCCCCAACTGTTCTGACTGATCACAGCACCGTGGTCTGCTCCATACTTGATGGCTGCCGAGCTCTTGCCTGGGACGGATCCTTCCGCAGTTTCCTTGAAGATCTGGCATGAAAGAATCTTCACGCCGGCCTTACCTGCTGCATAGTCACCACCGGCAACACCTACGACTCCTTTCGCATTGTTACCCACAGCGGCAATCGTACCGGCAACGTGTGTTCCATGATCTCCCGGATAGAGCGTAAAAGAGTCGTCAACTGCATTGAAATGTCCTGTCTTAAGGCAGTTTGAGCTCAGGTCAGGATGGTTTATCTCCACACCGTTGTCAACCACTGCCACAATCACATCCGGATTACCTACAGTATAGTTTTCCCAAACCGGAGTGACATTGATGTCATATCCAGGATAATTAACGTTCTTCAAGCCCCAAAGATCAGTTGAAAGGTCATTGAAATCATGTGTCCTGATCTTTCTGACAGGCTGTATCAGTTCAACACCAGGAAGTCCGCCAAGTCCGTTATCGGCCTTGGTATACGGCACAGTTTCAGAATAGGAAAGCACATACCAGCGATGAAGTCCTTCCTTTCTTGTTCTTGGTTCGAATTCTCCTGCATGAGGGAAAAGCCTTTCCATGGAATTCACTCCCATCTGCTCCAGCATCTCATCAATACCGGCAGACTTCGTCCGCATCACGCCTTCCGCTGCCGAAGCTTCTATCGCAGCTGTCACCTCCTCACTGAAAAGAACGATACATTGCCCCTTCTCAAAGGCCGAATCCTCGGCAAGCACTTCCACCTGAGTATCCTGGACATTTGACGGCTCCATCTCCTCGTTGACGCAGGAAACCAGAAAAAGCGCCATAAGAATGGCTGAAATAAAACGTTTCATATTGTTATTGACATTAAACTTTAAAAAGGTGGGCAGCCATAGACTGCTCACCTCTGTATGTATAACTCAGGTATATTACTTCTTGGTAAATACTAACGGGCCATCAATTATTTCATATAGAACACCATTACCCAAGCAGCCTATGGCATTGACGATTGTCAGTGTAGTACCGTCCTCTGACAGATTCATCTTGACATCATCATATGCGCGTGCCTGATCATAAGTAGGTGCATCAAGTCCTGCAATACTGAATACACAACCTGGCTCAAGAAGACCCTCATCATCTGTTGCAAGATATGAATCATAAGCAACGATAAGCTGAGTCTTGGCTGGGTTTGCAGTAGCATCCACCTTATTATAACCTTTGTCAGAACTATAGCCGAGGTAAGAAGAAGTAAACGGATCAAGGTCATACACAAACAGATTGCTGTATGTAGGATCAGATTCGTCACCCTCTACTGTCATTGTCCAAGAATAGTTGATGCCATTATAACCTGTCTTAGATGCCGACCATTCTCCGATGAACATCTTGAGAGGGTGGTCAAGGTCCTTGATCTTCAGCTTCACAGTGTTGCAGCCTCCGACCTGGAATCCTTCAGTAACGCTGGAAATAGTAAGCGAGAAATCCTTTGAACCTGTGAGTTTTCCAGGGAACTCGGTAATGCCAAGCACGATTTCCTGCTCGGTCTCACCTGCTGCAAAAGTAAGCACTCCTGAAACCGGATAAAGTACCTCATAATCAACTCCTTCCTCAGCTTTACCATCTGTGGTGGAAACCGAAACGGAAACCTCTTTTCCATTAGGATTGACAATGGTAACAGGTATTCTGAACTCCTGCACATCTTCATCAAAAGAATATGATGTCGCATCCAAAGTGGCAAAAGTCATATGCTCAAATTCCACCTTTCTTCCGCAAGATGAAATAACAAGCATCGCAGCTGCCATCATAAATATTATCTTCTTCATATCAGAAATATCAATTATTCGTTATTATTCCGCACCATAACCTGGATTCTGCACCAGATTCTTATTGAGCTTCAACTCATAAGAAGGAACTGGCCATAGAAGCACATGGTCATCTGGTTCGATAGTTCTCTCATCGAAATACTCACCTGTATTCACGATATTGGCATTCAATGCTGCTGTCTGAGCAGGTCTGCCTTCAAATCCGTCTCCCCAACGCTTGAGGCATGAAAGACGAAGGCCCTCACCTACAGTCTCCTTGAACCATTCAAGCTTGATGTTCTCCATAGTTGCCGCAGTAGGTTGTGCTCCACGTGCAGACTGAAGTTCGTTCAGAGCTATCCTTGCCTTCATGGTGTTGCCGTCCATGCAGTGAGCCTCTGCTGAAATCAGATACATCTCACTGATTGTAATAGGCTTCGCAGCATGCGCACCGGACTCCAAGGAACCGTTTGTCAGATTCGGATTGCCAAGGTACTTGATGAAAGTGTAGATATTATTGTAACGCGCACCATTCGCAAAGATAGGATACTTATTGTTTGAGAACCATGTTCTGAAACGAAGGTCATTCTGCGAGTATGCATCTATCAGTTTCTGGGACGGAATGTAATATGGCTGGAAATACTTACCCTTTGCATCACGGCTCACCTGAGTATAGATTTTATTTCCAACAACACCTTCAGACTTTGTAGCGTAAAGCTGCAAGATAGGCTCGTTGCCGCTGTCACTGTCAAACTCAGCCACCATTTCTGATGGTGATGAAGAAAGGGCATATCCGGCAGGTGAATTAATCACTGCATCAGCCATCTTTGCCGCAGAAGCATAGTCGTCGATATCAAGATAGTAGCGTGCCTTGAGAGCGTTGATGGCATCTATAGTGACGACTTCAGACCTTGGAGATCCCTGAAGAGGAAGGCCTCTGAAAACCTTGCCCTCAAGAAGATCGGCAGCCTCTTCCAGATCCCAGTCGATCTGAGAATAAACGTCAGCGACAGTGGCACGGAATGGCTTTTCATTCACGTCAAACTTGAGGACAAGCGGAACACAAAGGTCCTCGCTGGCAGTATTCTCGTCATAATCAGGGCCAAAATGGCGCGCCAGGATCAGATAAGATGACGCCCTGCAGAACTGCGCGATACCCTTCAGAACCTCAGCATCATATACGAGATCCTCATTGTAATATTCTGATTCCGGATCCAGGATATATTCAGCCTGCTCGATCGCGATATTGTAGTTCTTGATCACTGCATAGTGATTTGCCCACATTGACTCTGCATATGAGTCGCTGGTTGTAAAAGTAGCATCGGTCCTATGGATGGAACCGTAGTTATTACCATAGCTGATAAGTGCATTGAAACCATCGCACATCACTTCAGTACTCTGAGTATACGAACCATACTGAACTGCTCTGTATGATGACAGTACTCCGTTAGTGAAACTTTCAATGTCACTGGCGCTGGTGAAAAACGGCTTGTCCTCATCGACAACGATAGCCGATGTCGGGCGGAGCTCAAGGTCACATGAAGCAAACAGTGCCGCAACTGCTCCAACCAGTAAAATATTCTTGATTATATTCTTCATTGTAGTCATTCTTCTTTTAAAGCCTTCTGATTAGAAAGTAAGTTCAACACCAAAAAGGTACTGCTTTGAGTTACCTACACGACCATAAGTCAGGTTGCCGGCAACCTCAGGATCAATACCCGAATAGTTAGTGAGACAGAAGAGGTTACGTGCTGTGAAAGAGAACTTCACACCATTAACAACCTGCTGATTTCCAAGAAGTCTTCTTGGGAAATCGTAAGCAACCTGAAGGTTCTTCAGACGGAGGAAGTTTGCCTTCTCAAGAAGGTGGGTATCAAACTGCATTGTCGCACCACTGCTCCAGTCAGGATACTTTGCATTTGTATTGTCCGGTGTCCAGAAATTCTGAACATCCTTATGCTGCGTGCTATCCAGATTCTGGTTAGGATTTGCATAGAAGAACGCATCGTTATTGATGAGGTACTTGCCAAGCACATATGAGAAGTCCGCCTGAAGCGATATGCCTCTCCATGCACCGCTGAGGTTAAAACCACCGTTCACTGGCGGATTGAGTCTCTTGCCTGTGTTCTGTGTAAGACCTGCCTCATCGAAATCCTTGGTCACCCTGTTCGGATCCATTGTTGTCACATCGACATTTTCACCTGGGAGATACCACATCTGCTTTCCATCCTCAGGATCGACACCAGCATATACCGGATAGTAGAATGATACTGGCTCGCCTACCACATATGCAAATCCATATCCTACCATCTCCCATCTATCAAGACCGTTGAAGAGTTCCGTAACCTTCTCTGCATTCCAGTTGAATGTAGTATTGAAACGAAGGAAGTAATCTGCACCTCTGAGGATATCCACACCGAGAGTGATGTCGATACCCTGGTTCAAGAGACCACCCACATTGGCATAAAGAGAAGTGATACCGGTAGTATAGTTATAAGGAACATCCATCAGCATTGAAGATGTCTTTCTGCGATAGTACTCGATATTGAAATCAACCCTGTCAGCAAGACGGCCGTTGAATCCCACAGTAAGAAGCGACTGCTTTTCCCAAGTAAGGTCAAAGTTGGATGGCTGACCAAGACCGAGAGAGCTTCCAGTAGCGTAGTCAGACATCGATCCGATGAGTGCCAGATACTGATAATCACCGATAGAGGCATTTCCCTGAGTACCGTAGCTGACCTTGAAGTTCAGGTCATCAAGCCAGTATGTGTTCTGAAGGAAACTCTCCCTCTTCATCTTCCACATACCACCGGCTGCCCAGAATGTAGCGTTCTTGTTGTTCGGACCGAAACGTGAACATGCATCATTACGGACTGAAGCATCGAAATAGTATTTGTTCATCAGAGAGTAGTCCACTCTACCGAAGAAAGACAGGAAATTGCCCCTTGCAAACGACTCGCTCACCTCATTTGTCTCCTTGTTACCATTCTGGAGATTGGTAAGTCTGTCGTCAGTGATTTCCTCAGAATATGCCGAGAAGGCATCTGAATACTCTGCAACGCCCTCATGTCCGGCAAGAACAGTGAACTGATGGTCATTGCCTACATTGAACGCATACTCAATAGTATTTGTAACTGTAGCAGTGTAGCTGAGTCCTGCAGACCTTGACCTTGTACCGTTACCTTCTGTACCGAGGAACGAAGGTATACGCTTTGACTCACTCATTGAAATGTATCCGTCCATACCTGCGCGTGACGCGATCTTGAGGTTAGGAATAGGCTCAATCTCCACATTGAATGAAGCAAGAAGTCCGTAACGGTTTGACGTATTAGGGAAGTTTGCCACATAATACTTAGGAGTATACATACCGTCAGGGAACTGAGTTGTGCACTCGTCGCCATTCTCATCTACAGCAGGGTAGAGAGGGTTGTTGAGGTATGAAAGTCCACCGGCTGTGTAACCCGCTCCGCCTGAAGCACCACCCCAGTTAGGATTGGTAGACCTCTTGTCATATGAAACTGCCATGTTTCCGGCAACCTTGAGCCAATCCTTCGGACGGCCCTGAACGTTTGTACGAACGGTATAACGGTCATACTCGTTACCGATTGCAGTACCTCTCTGGTGGAACTGCGATGCACCGATCATGTATGCCACCTTGTTTCCACCACCTTCGACGATAACGTCATTCTGGAACTGAGGGTTGTTGAACTGCTGGTAGTAGTTATACCATTTTGTATCAGCATCATATCCCTTGTCTGTATAGGTTGTCCTGATCTGCTCTGGCGACATGAGGCCAGATCTTTTCCAGAATTCCTTAAGTTCCGGACCCGACATCATATTCTTATAAAGAGTCATATCAGCCAAAGTAGAGATACCTGCCTGACTCCTGACTGTAACTGATGCCTTTGCATCATATGAACCTGCTCTCGTTGTAACGAAAACGACACCGTTTGCAGCGCGTGAACCATAGATTGAGGTCGCAGACGCATCCTTGAGGATGGTGATGCTGAGGATGTCATTAGGGTTCATCGCCTGAATGGCACGGCTGCTGGCCTGCATACCGTCGATGATGTAAAGAGGAGTAGAAGAAGCTCCCAAAGATCCCTGACCATGAAGCTGCATGGAAACGTTATTCTCACCGGCAACACCACCTGTTGTCATTACTGAAAGTCCTGCAACCTGACCCTGAAGCTGGTCCAGAGCTGAAGATGATGGAGCTGTCTTGATAGCATCCGAATTCACAGTTGTGACAGATCCAACGATTGTTCCGACCTTCTTTGCAGAACCGTAACCGACTACGACTGCATTTTCAAGCATCTCGGTGTCAGTCGGAAGTTCACAATTGACAACTGCATTGCCAGCCACCTGGATCTCCACGGTATTATATCCGATTGAAGAGAATACAAGCACTGCATTCTTAGCTACAGTAATGCTGTAATTACCATCAACATCCGAGTTTGTTCCATTCATAGTTCCCTTCTCATGAACCGAAGCAAACGGAACAGGCTCGCCTGTAGCCCCATCGGTAACAAGTCCCTTTACTGTCAGATTCTGTGCATTGACAACAGAAGCTATCAGGAGAGACACTACCGTGAGAAACATTTTGATTTTTCTCATTTTGATACCTTTATTAGTTATACATAAATCTTGAACATATTCAGGCATTATAAACCTAGCCTACAAATATGACAACAATTTCCGAGAAAACCAAACCGGACAAGGCCTCGGAAGCGACGAAAAACACAGCGTATTCAGAAATATGGTTACAGATTATAACAATTCCCGCTGTTCTACGTTAAATAATTCGGATAAATTCGTATATTGGCGTCAAATACAAATAATTATGTCGATAATAAAAATAAAAGATACCAAGGTCAAAACAGCCGCACTTGTCACAAGTGCATTGTATGTTGTAGCATGCACGACCTTCTTCATGACGCACTTTACCGTCTACGGACATTCCGTCATTCCGCCACAGACTGTCATAACCATACCTGTCGCGCTTCTGGCAGTCTCCTCCCTATGGCTTTGTCCATGGCAGATCAGCCTGGCATTGGCTTTCTGCGCCGCAGGAGATTTTGCAGGAGCATGCGGAAATCTCATCGGGCAGATGGGGCTTTTCGCTGTCGGACACATCTGGTTCATCATATATTTCATCTGCCGCTACCTCAACAGGGTTGAGAAGGACAGGAAGCTGACTGGCAAAGCCAAAGGATATATAGCTATGGTGGCATTCTGTTCCCTGGCTCTTCTTGCAGCGGTATTTTATCGGATAGTTCCTGCCGCCGAAGCCGGTCTGCTTCGGATCGCCACAGGCACCTACGCCTGCATCATCTGCGCAATGCTGTTCATCGCCATGCTGCAGAGAAGCACCCTGTTCGCCCTCGGAGCCATTCTATTCGTCTTTTCGGACTTCATAATAGCCTGGAACATGTTTGTCAGCGCCGTTCCATACAGCACCGCCATCATCATGAGCACCTACTACATTGCCCAGTGGCTGCTATATATAAGATCAACCTCATTCCGGGCCGGACCCGAAATGAGGCTGATGAGATTCTGATATAGGTCTCCGTTAGAGTTCCCAGGCAAGAGCTGAAGCGCCGAGAATGGCTGCATCCGACTCCTTAAGCTGAGAGTAAACCAGCTGAACCTTGTTTCTCCACAACGGGAGGACATTTGCGTTCATAGACTCGAGGATAGGCTCTGTAAGGAATTCCTTTGCGCGAGCGAGTCCGCCGAAGAGGACGATTGCCTCAGGAGCGCTGAATGCGATGAAGTCTGCGAATGAACGGCCGAGGATCTTTCCTGTGAATTCAAAGATCTTGAGCGCAAGCTTGTCTCCTTCCTTAGCTGCATCATAAACGTCCTTTGAAGCGATGCTGTCAAGGCTTCTGAGAACAGAAGGCTCATCCGAAAGCTCGAGCCACTCGCGTGCTGTACGTGCCACACCTGTAGCTGAAGCATAAGTCTCAAGGCAACCGGTCTTGCCGCAGCCGCATGTACGTCCGTTGTTGTGAACTGCAGCTGTGTGACCGAGCTCGCCTGCGAAGCCGTCATGTCCATATACAACCTCACCGTTGATCACGATACCTGAGCCGACGCCTGTACCGAGTGTGATCATGATGAAGTTCTTCATACCTCTTGCTGCACCATAAGTCATTTCGCCGACAGCAGCTGCATTCGCATCGTTTGTAAGAGCAACCGGAAGACCGCCCATCGCCTCAGAAAGAAGCTTTGAGAACTCCACTCTCTGACGTCCCCAAAGAAGGTTTGGAGCATTTTCGATTGTGCCTGTATAGTAGTTTCCGTTAGGAGCACCTACTCCGATTCCTCTTACCTTACCCTCTGTACCAGACTCCTTGATAAGCTTGTTTACAGCCTCAGCAAGTTCTGCGATATAAGGCTCCACCTTGTCATAAGTGTCTGTGCGGATGACTGTCTGCGCGAGAACTGTTCCTCTAGCATCTACTACTCCGATCTTGGAGGTCTGACCTCCTACATCGATACCTACTACGTATGATGAATTCATTATTCTGTGTTTTATGTGTTTCTACTAAGCCTTCTTTACTCTTGAACCGAAGATTGCGAACCAGAGCATGTATACAAGAGCTGCAACGATTACCCAATAGCTGGTCATGAATCCTGCTGCATCTGCTACGGCATTCTGGATAAGCGGAAGTACACCACCACCTACAACCATGGTCATGAAGAGACCTGAAGCGAGAGCTGAGTTCTTTCCGAGGCCCTCAACTGAAAGGTTGAAGATTGTTCCCCACATGACTGATGTACAAAGACCGCAGCATACAAGGAAAAGAGCTGTAAGCGGCACCTCAGCCATTACAAAGGTCTTTCCGGTAAATACTGGCATTGAAGCCGGCACGTTTGTACTGAAGATCGCTGCTACAACAAGGATTATTGCCACAAAACATGTAGTTCCGAGCTGAACCCTGCTGGAAACCTTTCCACTGATAAGGCTTGATACGAAACGACCTACAAGCATGAGCAGCCAGTAAGTTGCAGCTACGAAACCAGCTGTAGCAGCAGCCGCATCAGCAGCAGTAGTCTCTGCAGCACTCAACTGCTCATTAGCTGAATTTGCAACAGTTGTATCCTTTGGTTCGTCCTGAACAGCAGGAACTGGAGCTGCTTCTGTCTCCTCTGCTGAAGTCTCTTCAACAGGAACAGGAGTCTCAGCCGGAGTTTCAACCGGAGTCTCGGTAACTACTTCAGTCTCAGCAACTACTTCAGTCTCCACAGCAGGAGCCTCCGCTTCTGCTACGAGCTCAGTTTCTGTCTTTGCAGACAATGTCTCTGTAAGATAGAAATTCAAAGTGCCCGGGATACCTACCTCAACACCTACATAAAGGAAAATTGCGATTACTCCGCATACAAGGTGCTTGTACTTGAGAAGGCTCTTTACGCTTGCATCTGTTCTTTCCTGCTCCGGCTCAACGAAAGGAACGAAGATAAGAACCATGAAAGTAAGGGCAAACACACCCATTGCGATGAACAGAACCGGATTTACGTCAGTGATTGCTGTATCCCTGGTCACTGTACCGATGAGCATACCGACAAGCATCGGAGTAAGCGTTCCGGTCAATGAGTTGAATGTACCTCCGACCTGAACAAGCTGATTACCTTTGTTTCCACCGCCACCAAGAAGGTTGAGCATAGGGTTGACAACAGTATTGAGGATACATACTGAGAATCCGCTGATGAATGCTCCGAGAAGATATACGAAGAAGTTTGCAGGAAGTCCGGCCACGTGCGCTCCGACTCCAAGTTTTCCTGAGAGGAACTGAACAAGGACTCCGAAGAAACCGACAGCAACACCGATAAGTGTAGTCTTCTTATAGCCATACTTTATAATAAGTTTACCTGCAGGAAGGCCCATGAAGAGATATGCAAGGAAGTTCATCATGTTACCCATCATACCCCAGAAGTTCGAGCCGTCAATACCTGGCTGATTCTTCCATACTGTACCGATAGGCGCTGCAAGGTTGGTCACAAATGAGATCATTCCGAAGAGGAACATCATGGTAAGGACCGCTACCCAATTGATTTTGTTCTTGTTCATTTTGATAGTTTTTATGTTAATAATTACAGATTCGTCAAAACCGCGCCTAAGGTACGAAAAAAAATGACACAAAGACCCCGATTGCATTAAAAATTAGCAGGGGCCCCTCCCCAAGGAACCCTGCCGCATATAAAACGAACTTAACAAATAGACACGAAAAATTCAAATGTCTCATGCAAAGATAATGATTCGGAACCTTAACGCAAAATTAAATCACATTCTGACGTCAATTTTCTATGACTTGGCAAAATCTGTCAGTGAATCATGAATTCCTATACTCGGTAGGCGTCATACCGGTGCGGGCCTTGAAGAATTTATAAAACACAGACTGATTAGGAAAATTAAGTCTGTAGACTACTTCCTTGATTGTAATGTTGGAATATTTAAGCAGGTTCTTTGCTTCCAGAATGACATATGAGTCAATCCAATCCGGAGCAGAACGTCCAGTAGCATTCTTTATTACCTTGGACAGATACTTCGGCGTCAGGCACAGCTTGTCTGCATAGAATCCGACATTTCGATATTTTGTATGATACTCAGTCACCAGCTTCATGAACTTATCGAATACCATACGGCTGCGGGTCGACTGAGAAGAACCTTTTTCCTTGGCACTCTCTTCTGACCAGCGTCCCATCACAAGATAGAACATTCCGGACAGATATGAAAGTATCATGTCCTTTTTGCAAGGCAGATCATTCTTCAGCACATCGATCATCATGTTCACTGTCTTGCAGACCATATCCATATCACTTGTCCTCAACTTCAAGGTAGGACAGTCCAGCATAGACACCCCCTCATTGAAGAACTTGTTCATATCCAGCTTCATACCGGAGAGAAACTCCTTGGAAATCGCCAGACAGATACATCGGACATCTTCCTGCGGAGTATCAATTATCTCATTCAATCTCAGTATATTTCCTGGAAGGTTCATATAAAGCATACCTTCCTCGAGTTCAAACTCGGAGAGGTTTACACTAAGACTCATACGTCCCTTCACACAATATATCAACATGAAACCGTCGAAGCGGCACGGATGGCTTACCGGATTATGATGTTCACGAAGATGCGCATCCAAAATATAAAAATCATCGCCTAAACCAATCGACGGCGAATCAGGAAACAGGCTCTTGAATCGAGCCAGAGAAATGTTGTGCAATGTTCTATTTTCCATTAAGAATCGGTTAAAGAAAGCCCAAATATACAACAAAAATCATTCCTTCATCATTTTTTGCCATATTTTTTCGACTTTTAGACAATCAAGGCCCGGCTTGATGCCGGGCCTTTTATCTCCTTATCAATCTACACAACGGATAAAACATGCATCCGACGACTGTACAACTGACTGGTTGACATAAGCCTGACTTGGTCCTCTGATGCCGTAATACATGGCATTCCCGGAGAATTCATTGAAGTCATATGTCTCGTAGTTGATATCGTATGCATTCGAATTTGAAGATCCCGTATTGGCAGCCGTACCCCATTCACTGGTCCAATAAATGGCCCCCGGAGAAAGATAGAGATTGTACAGCATCGGCCTGTAGGAATTGGTAGAAGGGTTGAGCGGTTCAGATGTCGTGGCATATCTCAACACACCGATATTCTGATATCCGCTTGTCTTTTTATCGTCATACTGCTTTCTATGTCCGTGACCTGTCGACCCGATAGGGAAGAATATATGGTTTCCGTTCCCGGAGCCTAGACCAGTCGCATCCCTATCCCATACGAACATTCCACGCATACCCTTATCATCCCCTTCGTTCAGATACTGATATGCATCTGCCGCAGTCGTCTTGACCGCATACGAATCATCACCATACATAACTCCATAGAAACGAGGCAGTTCCTCAAGATCCGACCAATTCTCAACCGAGCCAGGGGTTCCGTTTCCGTTCATGATGCCGCTCCAGTCAGCCTCATCATTGATTCTCAGACGGTATTCACTCTCGTAGGCACCATCTCCGTTCTCATCATCGTTGGTCAATGGCCACGCAGACGAATACCATGACCCGCCATCATAAAGATTGAAGGTATAGTGGCTGGACGTCGACTGATATGTCTCAGGGACCTCGAACAGCCCCATTCCTGACCTCCAGTTGTTCTCAGGAAGGATTGCCGCATAGTTGAGATATCTGAACATCGAGCCTTCCTCAAGCGGGCTCGCTCCTTCTACGCCCTGACGGTATACATTGGATATATGCCATCTCGTGCCGTTGTCCGTCATTGTCACAGGAGTACTACCCTGGCTGACAAATATATAATGACAACACTGATTTCCATGATATAGAATCTCGATCACACCACATCTGGTCTGTGAGGCATTGCCGTCAGCCGGCTTATACCAGAAATCTACGGTAGAACCGGTGTATCCTCTCACTACATTATCAAGCGGTGCTGACGAAAGTCCGGCCTCCGAATCTGCAATCTTCACCCAATCCTTTCCGGAAACCACAGTTGCAGTCCACGCGCCATCAGACATTAACGGATAGAAGTTCTGCTCATCGGATCCGCTCATCAGCACGACATTGAACGGCTTGTCAGACCCGTTCTTTCTCCACACTCCGGTCGGATTGACAAGGCGCTTCACCTGTTTTATGTCCACCGTCTGCGAAACTGTATTTGTAGTTCCGTCTTCATAGAGGATATTTGCTGTGAACTTGACCTGAGCGATCCTTTCCTTATGAACCCATGCATTATTGCCGGAGAATCCATCTCCAAGAAGCAGGGCCCTGGTCCATACAGGCACCTTGAAACGAGTCTCCAGCGCATTTTCCACAACATTTCCAGAAGAAGGATCTATTGTTATCGACTTGCCTGCATCAAAATCAGACTGGCGCTCTGCAGCAGTCATCGACACCTGATTATTGGCAGTAGGTTCCTTGAATGAAAGGAATCCGTTATAGTCATAGTCGCTTTCCGAGCGTGTGATGGCAGTATTCTCAGAGAACCACTCCTCATAGTACCATGGGTTGTCCACAATCTCAGCCGTAAGGCTTGTAACCTCACCACCACGCACCACCACCGGCACATCAAGGCTTTGACGATGGAGATATGAAATGTAAAGAGGGGTAGCCACAGAGATTTCAGGATTATCCATCACGTAGTCAATATGCCAGTCCACATTATTAGCATCCCCCTTGAACTTGAGGTTCAGCTTGTAATGCATGTTCCTCCCGGCGTTGAAGTCGTTGGATATATTCTTTCCGAGCATGAAACGATATGTGATCTCTCCCTGCGATGTATTCTCAGACTTGTTTACATAATAGGCCTTCACCTCTATATAGGTTCCGTAAGGCTTCATGTCCTTGATCTCATCATTGCCATCGACCACGCCATCCCCATTCTCATCCAACTGGTACTTGTTGTAGATGTCAGCGTTATCCACGCCCTGCATGTTCTCGAAGAAATACAAAGCTTCCGCCGTCTCACTGTGATCACTGCCGAAATAAGGAATACCCTTGGCGATATAAGGCCACTGGGAAATATCATCGCTATTGGAGAAATATATGATTTCTCCGTTTTCAATCAGGTCTGAGGCCGACACAGGAGTATTATCCCTACCAAGCGGGCAGGTCTTCGGTATATCCTTGATCTGCACTGACTTGAAGCTGATCCAGACATCCTCATTGAGAGCGCTTCCGTCGAAGGAGACAGTTACCTTTGAGGCTGCCCTACGCACCCATGCATGAAGGGTCTTACCAGCCTTGTCAATTGAAACGACCGGGGCTGAGGACGGTATTTCTGTACTCTCCGTGTCGGTAAAGAACCCGAACATCACATTATTATCAGGAAGGGCACTTTCAGCAGCCATACCCAGGGCTGTATTGTTCCATGTAAGCGAAATTGACTTAAGCGCATCCTCTGTCTGCATTTCCGCACCGGTCAGCTGGCGGTCCAGATTTGCCACCGCATAAATCCTGAAGTTTCCGGTCGGGAGACTCTTGCTGAAGGTAGAGCGCTGATATTTCGATTCGTTTGTCTGAAGCGCCGCCTTGTCCGCAGTGATTTCCTGCTGGGTAAGGTCGGCAGAAGTAAGATACTCATAGCTGTGGAACACTCCATCAGCATGATATACCACAATCGAGAGATTATATACATGACTTATGGCATCACCGGAGGCCTTTGATTCCAGCGCCGGAGACAGAGGACGGAAATCTACCTGAAAACAGACATCACTCATCCCCTCATACTTGACTGTCGGAGACTCGAAAGTCTCCTCCAGAGTACAGGAGAATGATGCTGTCAGCAGCACAACCAAGGCTGTCAGATATTTCAGTTTCCTTACCATCTCTTATAATCCGAATCCGGGTTCCAGTTCCACATCGCCATAAGGCAGTTCAGTATACGGACGCACGTCCACATCAAGATTTACATCAAACCAGTCCAGAACTCCTTGCTCGGTCAACCTCGCGGTAACGACCGCGTGGGTATTTCTAGGAAGTTCCGACAAAGAAGGGAGATATTTCTCGAACTCTCGTCCGTTGAGCACGAATGTGACCTTATAGTTCTTTCCGTCAGAGGCCTCATCTACATGCTTTCCCTCAAAAATGTATAGCGGTGTCAGTTTGCATACCTCAGGTGCATTGAGTTTACCGCTTCCTGCCCATCCCAAGATGAGATGGCTGTCGTAATTCCTGACAAAATCATAATATCCGGCATCAGAAGGCACGGAATATTCAGTTATCTGGGATCCTGTCACGGTCACGCCGGACTCAGTATATGAATAATCGCCCAGAGTTATTTCCGAAGGAAAGAAAAACTCCTTATGAGCGGCTTTGCTGATCTTGATCCTTGTCAGGTCATATGTATATTCCGTCTCATTGATGAAGCGGAATGTGAATTTTGCAGCAGAGCGGAAGATTTCCAGATCAGCTGCGACATCAGTCTGCGGCATCATTATCTTATACGAGGCAGACATCGGCACAGGCAGTTCCAAAAGGTCCTCATTACTTCCCATTGACATTGCCAGCGATGCCATTCTCTCGCTTTGGATGACTCCCCCGGCAGGTATCAGTGAGAAGTCAAATGCCGACTTTGATTTCAGATTGGACTCATTTGCAATCAGATAAACGTCCTTGAGCTCGTTACCTTTGACCTCGAACTTCTGGTCCGTCACCAGCAGTTTCGGATCAGACGCCAGGTCGAGCAGACGGTTATGCTCCACGATGCCGTCAGGACGGACAATGACAATCCGGAGGGTCTGCATCATTTCGCCGGCAAACTCAGGATCTGCATATCCCTTGACTGCTGGGGCATCCGACACTTCTATATTGAGGGAAAGGACAACAGACGGTTCATCCACGACAACATCCTCAACAGGATCGTCGTAGATGCCGCATCCTGCAAGCAACAGTCCCGCAAGCACAGCGGTCAGAATATGTCCGACAGTCTTGAGCATCAGAACTCCGAATCGTTAATCCTTATAGTCCAATCATTTACAATAATATGCGTATTGACCCAGCGGTTGCCGGAGTCGAGGAAGAATGCAATCGTCCACATGCTCTCCCTGTCGAGGTACTCCTGCGCAGACATCTTGTCATAGAGCTGGCTCTTGAGCAGCAGGAGATAGGTATTCAGAGGAATGTTGATGATATCCTCGTTCCTTTCCTTGCTGAACACGGCCAGACGCGGAGAAGTTTCCGTTGTCAGACGCGATGTCGAGAACTCGGCAAAGGCAGCAGTCACCGGAGTATGTCCGTCCTCAGCCACACCCACAACGGTCTCGCCCTTTGTCCAAGGGAGGTATGTGACCTGACCCTTTGAAACGACATCGTTGTTCACATCCATGTGCGAGTTATCATCGGTGATGGAGAATTCGAACTCATCAGCCGTAATCTGCTCGCCGTTCATCTGCTGAAGGATGATACGGATATTATTGGTATTCTTTATCAGGTTTACAGTCTCCTCGACATAATCATCCGGAAGGACGGTCAGGCTCAGAGGTTCACCATGATTGCCGTAATAAAGGTCATGCAGCGCCTTGTCAGAGACAAAGCCATCATGATTCAACGTCACGGCAAGTTCGTTGATCTGACTTCCAGAGGCCTTTGAAGGCATCATTTCAGTCGGAGTGAAGGAACTTTCCTCACAAGCAAGGCCGCTGTAGGCAATCAGATTGTAATTGCCCGGCTCCAGATCGAAAGTCATACGCCATGACTCATCACGGAGATGATCGCCCTCCTCCTGATATCTGGCCACGTACTTTCCGTCCTCATCGAAGACGTAGACGGTTGCACAATGAGCCTGAGTATGGAAAGAGTTCACATACTCCATGTTATGGTCATAGACAAATCTGAGGGAGACTCCTCGCGGACAATCGGTCTGATCTGTGAAGATCGTGCTGCATGACATACTACCCGCAGCCAGCATGAGGCCGATAAGGCCTCTGCCGGCTACAGATAATATTGCACTTTTAAGTTTCATTTAGAATTCGATATCATTTACGCGTACTACCCAAGGGAGAACCTTTACTGATACTGTGAAGTAGTAGTTGAGGTCTTCGTCCGGATCACCAGGGTTAGGAACATCAGGTGTCTCACCATCTGCAGGATAGCCGAACTTATTGATCTTGGTTACAGCAAGCTTGTATACGTTGTTACGAACGACAGCAAACTCCATTAAGCCCTTAGTGTTAGGATCGCCGTTATCATTGTGACGGTTCCAGTAGTAGTAGAGAACCTCATACTGTCCTTCTGTGTTCGGATTGTATACAGTGAAGCCTGCATCTGTATATCTGGCAGCATCTGTGCTTGCATCGACATATTCCACTGCAGAAACGAGAGTTGACGGAGCGTCAGCAGCTGCTGCGTAAGTCTCAACCTCAGCCCAAGTTCCATAGTAAACATTGTTGTGTACATAGACAGCCTCAGTACCTGTAATAGCTGCTGCAGTGTTGTCAACAAGAATACCCTTGAACACAACACCGGTAGTCACACCGTTCACCTGATTTTCAACGTCGCCAGGGATTGTGTTCTCTACTGCATAACGCCATACCTTGTAGTCACCGTCCTTGCTGTTGATCTGGCCGTCGATATTGTCATCAGATGTAAGAGCTGCGAGCTCAGCCCAGTTCCAATCTGCTGGAGTATCCATATAGTCGAAGAATCCGGTCTTTGCTGCCTCAGTATTTGTCTTTGCATCATTCTTGAGAGCCCAGTCAGTGTCTACCACATAGTTGGTTGAAGTCTCAGCGCCACATACTGTCCAGTTCGCGTCTGTACCGTCAGCTGAAACACGACGGAAATAGAAGAACTCCTTGCTTGCGTTGATGAGAGCTGCGTGAGTAAGCTTCACACCTGCGCCAGCCTTACCGTCAGCGTCGAGGTTGTATACATTGTCTGTCATTGCTGCCTTGTAGTCGAAACGGGCTGCTGCACGCTCAACCTCAACAGTTCCGAGATCGAAAGGATTTGTAGCAACTGTGTGGGCCTTCATCTCTTCAGTGTCGATAGTCACAACGTCAGAAAGCTTTGCATTTGTCATAAGGAAGTAGTTGTCCTTTGCAATGTTCTGAGTAAGATCCTCATTTGCAACGGTGTACTCGTCATCAAGCGAAGAAACCGTATTGTTTGAGTCGTTGCATACTACATAAACATAGTAATCTCCGTCAGTGAATGACTTAAGATCGAAAGTAGCAGAGTAGATTGTACCTGCACCGATGATTGCAGTGACGTCATCTGCAAATACAGCCACATCCTCGCCTGCCTTCTGGAGGAAGATGTCTACGGTAGAGATCTTGTTCTCCTTGTCGAAACCTACTTCGACCTCAGGATTTGCATCTGAGTTTGACTCACCTGTGTTGTCAGTAGAACTCTTTGTTGCAGGAGTGGAAATCTTGAAAGACATGTAGACCTGTCCTTCCGCAGTGCCGGCATCAGTGCCGCCCTGTGGCTCCTTGTTACAGCCTGCTGCCACCACGAGCAGGGCTGCCATCAAAAATGAAAACTTTTTCATAAATGTTGGAAATTAATAATTATTTGGTTGTAATAAATCTATTCATTTTTTCTGCCTCGATCTCAGCCTGAACCGCCACATGATCGTCTGAGGCATCTACGGTATTCCTTGCTTCTTCCGCAGCTTTCACAAACAGTGTCCGAGCCTCATCATAGCGCTCGTTCTCAGCTGCAAATATTGCTCTGGCATATATTGCAAACGGCGAATCTCCTGCTTTGTCAAGATAAACGGAAGCCTTCTGCATATCATTCTTGCCCATGGCCACATTGGCGGCGTTCAGATTTGCAGTAGGGTCTGAGGAATAAACCATTGCGGCCACCTCGAAGACATGGTTGAACTCCTCGCTGCCCGGTGTATATCTGGTGGATAGATTATACATTTCCCTCAGACTGAGCTTGCCCGGAGCCTCCATGAATACGCGCTCGATCTTATCCAGATCGTCATAGTTCACGATCTTATACTCTATCTTATAGTCAGAGTGACGTAAAGCAGGATATATCGTAGTCAACAGGAATTTATACTCATCCGGATATGTGCTCTTGAGTATCCACTCCCTGACATCCGGCTCTCGGCCGCCGTCAATGATATCAAGGATTTCCTGACGATGGTTGATATTGGATCCGTCCACGAATTTCCTCAAGCCGGCCCAATCCTCCGGTTCGAAATCAGTCTGAATGAACCCATCCTCGAACTTATAGAGCTGAGACACATATTCCTTGAGCGCCTTTGTTCGCCCCTTAGCAAGGCGGGTGTTGTTGTCGTACGGGCTCTCAGGAGACGCAAATCCCTTGATAAACAACGACTTCAACGTAATGTCACCATCCTGATTCAGCGAGTCTATACTTGCTATGATCTTTCCCAATTCCTTGCGGTTATCCCTGTAGTCAGGATATATCACGGTCTCTGAAACAGGGAAATCCACGAAGGCCGATCCCTCTATGAACCTTACCTTTTCCAGTTCTGCAGGAGGAACGATCCAGATATATTCAGGTACATATTTAAGGTCTTCCCATAGTCCTAAAGCCACGACATCCTCATCTATGATATCATTGCAGCAGCCATACAGACTGCGATGGATCTGCACTGATGCCCCGTCCATCCATTCCGCAAACGGAACGGTTTCTGCCCATGAGTACGTATCCGGCATATCCTTGCTGCGGATATTCTCATCCTGGAATGCCTCCGGATAGGTCTTCTCATTACGCTGATAATAGATGTAGCGTCTTCTTCCGAAGACACCCACCGTAGACAGATTCAAGGTATCCTTGCCATTGACAAGTCTCGGCGTCAGCACTACCATCCTGTTGTTCGGTACACGGAACTCTTCGAGTCCGAGTGCCAGACTCACATTCAGCCTGTCGCCCCGTCTCTCTATCTTATATTCCTGCGGACTCACAGGATTGCTCTGGAGTTCCTGAGACTGAGCCGTACAGACGGCTGCAGCCAACGATATAATGATTGTAAATAATCTTTTCATGCCCGGAAAAAGTTAAAAGAGGTACACAAGAGAGACCGCAGCCTTGGTCGGGCCGACGTAATGACGAGGGACCTCTGTCTCAAGTCTCCTACCGCATTCCTCGCACTCGAACTTGTCATATTCGAAATAGACATAGCCAAGTCCCAGTTCAAGTTCAAGGTTCCAATGCTTGCCCAGCATGAAGGCGTAACCATATGCTACGCCTGCTCCGGCGGCCCATCCCTGATACCTGTTCTCGACCAGACCCGGGTGCCTATCCACCATACCGGGAGCGACATCAGACATCCACTTCAGACCTCCGAAATTATATATTCCGCCCAGGGCATGTATGCCAAGAAAATGTCCTGAGAACCTGTCACAAAACCACCAGCGGGCCTCCGGCTGCACGAAAGCGTGCTTCCACAAGCCATTGTCAGTTCCTACCTGCCATGCGTTATAATTTCCGGAGATATCGATAGTCCATTTGGGAGAGAGCCCTATTTCAACACCAAGGTTGGCTGTTGCCGTAGCATCATACAGCAGGTTGGTCTTGATTCCAACCCTCTGCGCTCTCGCCGAAAAAATTACACACACAAAAACCAGGAAGGTAACTATAAACTTTTTATTCATAGCATATTCCTTATGTCAAATCACACATCCCTCATCCAAGGGACATAAAACCTAATTTACAAATATACCCCCCCCCGATGCAATTTTCCAAATTTTCTGGCAACTTTTTTCAGTAAATAACGCATTTTAGAACATAAAAACTAAAAAAACGCCCTCGACTCATGGTCGAGAGCGTTGAATATTTCATGATTGGTATCTTACAACGATGCCATATTCATCTCATTGACTATGTTCTTTCCTTCCGGAGTGTAAGCGAAGGCCATATGATCCTTATATGCCTCCTCCACTCTTCCACGGACAACCTTCATAGAGCTGTTGAGGAAGTGGTTCTGCTCAGTCCAAGGCTCAGGAAGCACACAGACAGCAGCAGGGAGCCATCTTTCAGGGAAAGCACCGAAGAGACGTCCGCCCTTGCGGTACATATTGACCTCCTCCTGAAGCTTCTCAAGCATCTTCACCTTAGCCTCCTTTGTCTCAGGATCAAGGCCGAGCTCCTTGGCGTAAGCCTTGAGAGCCTCCTTGTTAGGAGTGATGAGGGCGATTGTGTATGGATCCTGGCTGTTATGGAGAATTGCGCCGTCGATGAACTTAGAGCTTTCAACGAGGTTTTCCTCGATTCCCTCCGGAGAGTATTTCTCACCGTCAGCAGCGATCAGGAGCGACTTGAAACGACCTACCACGTAGAGCATTTCCTCATCACGCATATAACCCATATCACCTGTATGGAGCCATCCGTCAACCACTGTATCTGCAGTAGACTTAGGGTTCTTCCAGTAACCTGCCATCACATTCTCACCCTTGATGCAGATCTCACCCTTCGAACCGAAAGGCTGCTCTATGCCGTCAGCGTCAAGGATCTTGATCTCCATAGGCTGGACGATCTTTCCTGACGAACCGAAGATATGCTTTGCAGGGGAGTTTGCAGAGATGATTGGAGTAGCCTCGGAGAGACCGTATCCCTGATACATCGGAATTCCGATTGCATAATAATATCTCTGGAGATCGATGTCGAGGAGGGCACCTCCGCCGACGAAGAACTTCATGTTTCCGCCAAGGCCCTGACGCACCTTCTTGAATATGATCTTGTCAAAGAGCCACATTACAGGCTTACGGAAGATATCAGTGAACTGGGTTCCCTTGTTGTAACCTTCCTTATTATACTTGATGGACACCTTGAGAGCATAATTGTAGAGTTTCTCTACAGTCTTTCCGCTCTTCTTGATGGTAGTCTCGATATTCTTCTTGAAACTCTTTGCGAGGGTAGGAACCGAAAGCATCACATGAGGCTTGAGTTCCTTGATGCTTGAAGGGATGTTTCTGAGAGCCTCCTTGCCGGATTTTCCCGAAGGAACGGTACCGATCGATGCTCCGTAAGACATCATTGTATAGAAGCCGGCTACATGCGCAAAGCAGTGGTCAAGCGGAAGGATGATGAGCATGCGGTCTGTCTCTCCGACTCCGATGACAGAGTGAGCCTGCTCGACGTTAGCTGTATAGTTTCTGTGAGTAAGAAGGATACCCTTAGGGTCTGCGGTAGTTCCTGAAGTATAGCTGATGTTCGCATAGTCATCAGGTCCCACAGACTGGTATCTCTTCACGAACTGCTCCTCGTTCTCAGCAAGGAACTTGTCTCCCATCTCCATGATCTCACCGATATAGATCTCGTTCTCCTTCATATCATCCACCTTGTCGAAAAGGATGACCTTCTCCACCATCGGACACTCTGGAAGGATCTTACGGATCTTAGGAAGCTGGAACTTTGATGTGATCACATATTTGGAATCCGAGTGCTTTACACGGAATACCAGATCATTTGCCTCTTCGAGCTTGATCGAAAGCGGAACGTTAACTGCACCCGCATAGAGAACTCCAAGTTCTCCGATCACCCAAAGATTACGTCCTTCGCAGAGGTAAGACACCTTCTCACCCTTCTGAACTCCAAGAGCCATCAGACCGGCAGCAATACGCTTTGCCTGCTTGAGAGTATCTTCGTAAGATGTTGACTCCCACTCGTTTGTATCAAGATTCTTCTCCCAAAGGAAAGGATTCTTCGAGTACTTGGCAACATACTTCTCCACGAAGTCAATGATAGTTATTCTTTCTGCCATAGATTTTATGTTTTAGGATTAGACTTTACTCGTTCTTGAAAAGACCGAAAAGTTCTGCGTCAATCTTGTCGACAACCTCCTGGAAGTCCTCAGGACGGTTCTCAAACTTAATACGGTCAACGTCAAGGATAAGCAGATTGTGCTTGTAATCCCTGATCCAGTTTTCATATCTTTCGTTAAGTCCGGTAATATAGTCGATACGTATGCTCTTCTCATACTCGCGACCTCTCTTCTGGATCTGGCTCACAAGGTTAGGGATCGAGCTTCTGAGATAGATCAGAAGGTCAGGTGGATTTACCAGAGACATCATGAGGTCAAAGAGGTCCGAGTAATTCTCGAAGTCCCTCGTGCTCATAAGACCCATACCATGGAGGTTTGGAGCGAAGATGCGCGCATCCTCATAGATTGTACGGTCCTGAATGATCACCTCGTCCAATTTTGAAATGTCAACGACATCCTTGAAGCGCTTGTTGAGGAAATATACCTGAAGATTGAATGACCACCTTTCCATGTCGTCGTAGAAATCTGCGAGGTATGGGTTGTAGTCCACAGACTCGAATTTCGGAGTCCATCCGTAATGGGCAGCAAGCATCTTTGTAAGAGTTGTCTTTCCGCTGCCGATATTACCTGCGATCGCGATATGCATATATTCGAATTTTTATTGTTTTTTCATGTATATAACTAGGCAAAGTTAATAACTTCTTTTGTATTTTTGCCAAAACTTAGGATTTAATGACATGATACACATAGAAGATTTCACTTTCAATGCCTTCCAGACACGTTGCAGCGTGGTTTGGGACTCGGAGGGCTCATGCGCTTTCGTCGACCCGGGATGCTGCACACCTGCAGAACTCTCACAACTTACCGGATTGGTTTCATCCCGTGGACTGAAGCCCGTGTGCATCATGCTCACCCATGCTCATTTCGACCATATCTATGGAGTATCAGCCCTGTCAGAGCATTATGGCGGACTTCCGGTCTACTTGCATCCGGCTGAAAAATACACATTGGAGAATACCAACCCTTATGTGTGCAAGTCATTTGGACTTCCGCTGCCTGACACTGCCTTTGCCCAGAGTCTGCTGGAGGGAACTCCTGATAACGAATCTGTTCTGAGGACGGTTGCCGAGGGCGACGTCATCGAAGTCGGCAGCCTCAGATTCAATGTGCTTGAAACTCCCGGCCACACGCGCGGAGGCGTCTGCTTCTATGAAAAGGCCGAAGGAGCCCTGTTCAGCGGCGACACTCTCTTCGCCGGAGCCATCGGACGCACTGACCATCCTGGCGGAGACTACGACCAGCTGATCCGCAACATTCTTGACAAGCTGGTTACACTCGACGGCTCCGTCAGCGTCATCCCAGGCCACGGCCCATGCTCCGACATCGCCACCGAAGGCATGACCAACCCATTCCTCCTCCCCTTCAACGAACCTTGGGAGGAGTAGGCAGTCATCCACACTATGACTCCCCAGAATCCCGGTAGCATACTGATGGCACCCGGTAGCATACTGATAGCACCCGGTAGCATACTGATAGCGTCAGGCAGCATACTGATAGCACCCGGTAGCAGTCCTGGCGCCCAAACACCTGTAAGTCAGCAACTTATAAAAAGCTCGTGCTCCCCAAAGACGGCACGAGCTTTTTGTATCTTATTGACTAGCAGTAACTTAAGCGCCAGCACATTTTACTTAATATAAGAATTTTTCTTATAAAAGAAGAGAATAGTAAAATTTTTTCGCCACATTTTTCTTTTTTTTAAACAACCTCTCATATAGATACGATAGATTTGCCTCATATAACCCTCACGAGAGTGAGAATTAAAATTTAAAGATATGAGAAAGAAAAGGAAATTTTATCGAGGGGTAGTCAATCATATCTACCAGAGAACCTCCAGTGGTGATAATCTATTTTACTGCTACGAAGATTATCTTGCATTCTACACAATTTTTGCTGTCTGCGCCAGAAGCATGAACATCATCACACTGGAGTTATGCCTTATGCGCAACCACTTCCACGGACTGGCTATCACAGAATCTGCTGAAGAACTGAGTTCCTTTATGGAACGATGCTGTTCCTGGTATGCAAGAGAATCAAACATTGCAATCGGACGCAAAGGAAGACTATTCAAGAAAAACTTCGGAAGCGCACCGAAATGGGATGACAAAAGTGTGAGAAACGCTATTAACTATGTGGGAAATAATCCTGTTGAAAAGGGCATATGTAAACGAGCTGAGCAATATCGGTGGTCCTTCCTTGCATACTATGAAAACAAGCACCCATTCTCTGAGCCAATCGTTATTGACAAGGCATCAAAACCTCTCAGAAGAGCTTTGAAAGAAGTTAAGGCTATGGTAACACTCAACCTGCCTCTTAAACATCGACAGTTAGCAAGGATGATAAATAATCTATCATCAAAGGAAACTGAACAATTGGTAGATTATATCATTTCCGAATATCTACCATTTGATTATCATAAGCTTATATCATATTACGGATCATATGAAGCCATGTTGGCAGCGATGAGCTCAAATACAGGTAGTGAGCACGACATACATGAGGAATGGTATCCGGAATCTGATCTTGCATACGATGAAATGATAAAATTTGTAAAAAATGAACGGCCGGAAAGCATGGTAAGGTCGGTTACAACTCTAACTATCGATGAGAAATATCAGATTGCTGCAAGATTAAGGCGCAACACCGGCGGTAGTGATAGGCAAATATGCAGGTTTTTACATATCAACGGCGGGAGACCTGGCGCCTAAAGTACTATCAATCAGCGCCTTACCCAAACCTCGTGCCGACTTTGGGGAGCACGAGGTTCATATAAAACATTGACTATCAACGCTATGGGCGCCAGGATACCAAAAGCACACAGCGGAAGGATTACAGCGTCTGGCCGGCGATGAATTCGCGGAGGATGGAGGTTGGAGGGATGGCGGCGATTTCGGCTGGGGAAAGCGCCACGATATAGTCCAGGAACTTCAGCATGCGGGACGCTTCGGTATATGCCGGAGAGGATGGTGAGATGCGGCGCAACAACGGCTCCGCATAGTATTTCAGCACCGGAAGTTCGAAGATATGCGCGGAGTTGAAAATCGCGTCAGCATATTCCTGGAACGGGAATATGTTGCGATTTTCGCCTCTACGGACGCTCTGCCAGCGCATGATGGTATCTTCAGGAACCACCCCGCGTGTGCGGTTGTCGCGTATCATACGGCGGAGCATACGGTTGTCGGAAGTCGAGATGTTGTTGTTCTCGTCGATCGACAGAGATGTCAGAGCAGAGGCATAGACACGGAACACCTTTGACGGATCCACTCCCGGAATCATGGCCGGATTAAGGGCATGGATGCCTTCCATGATAAGGACATCCTTCTCGTGCAGCTGCATCATATTGCCTTCGAAATACTTACGGCCTTCCTTGAAGTCAAAGCGCGGAATCTCGACTTCCTTGCCGTCCAGAAGGTCGTTCAACTGACGTCCCAGAAGTTCCAGATCCATAGCGCCAAGTGCCTCGAAATCATATTCTCCGTTCTCGTCACGAGGAGTATTCCCTCTTTCGACAAAATAATTATCCAGCTCTATGACTCGCGGATTCAGCCCCAGGATACGGCACTGGAGGGCAAGCCTTTTTGAAGTGGATGTCTTTCCGCTGCTTGATGGGCCGGCTATGAAAACTATCTTCACGCTGCCTCTACGGGCATATATCTGGTCAGCAATCGCTGCATAATTCCTTTCATGCAAGGCCTCAGATAAATTGATAAGGTCAACTATCTTACCCGAAAGCACTGCCTTGTTGAGAGTACCGACTCCGCGCACGCCCATGACCGAACACCAGTCCGAATGTTCCTTGAGGGCTGTCGCCAGCTTCGACTGCCGTTTCATAGGAAGCACCTTGCCCGTATCTCCATCCATAGGATACTGCAGGATGAAACCGTCATTGAATCCGGCAAGGTCAAAGGTGCTCAGGAATCCGGTTGACGGAGTCAAAGGTCCATAGAAGGTATCAACATGATCTCCAAGCATATACACATTATAATTGAATCGGCCCAGGGTTTTGAGCAGGCGGGATTTCTCTTTCTGATGGTTGGCCTCGAACAGTTTGCAGCAATCTTCAAGACTCTTCATCGTCTTGCTGAACGGAAGGTCAGAAGCGATGATTTCCCTCATCCTGGCCTCAACTGCCTCCAGCGCCTCATCGGTCATGAAATAAACATGAGGACGGCCGTCTTCAAGCGGCTTGACCTCACGCACTTCACAATACAATCCACTCGGAAGGGAGTAATCTATCACCAGAACCTTATCCGGATACATCTCACGTATAACACTCTGAAGGACAAAGCACAAGGAACGGATATAGGTACGGCGACCATCCGGATGGTCATATCCTATGAAACGGACATTATGGGGATTTATAATCTTATAATCCAGGGACTTGAGCTTATTATCAACCAAAGCTGCAAGGGTTGTCGTGCCGGAATCAAGACCCAACGACGCGCAAACCTGCGACAGGGTGGTTCCCATTTCCACTTCGCGATACTCCCCAATGTTCTCACAATAGATTCTTATGCTTTCCATATGATCATGAATTATTTTGACTTCGAAATCACAGCCTACTGCTGAAGGACCTCCTTCAGGAACGGTCCGGTTACAGAATCCGGGTTATCCGCCAGCTGCTCCGGCGTGCCCTCCGCAACAATTGTTCCGCCTGCCTTTCCGCCTTCCGGTCCCATATCGAAAAGGTAATCCACAGACTTCAGAACATCCAGATTATGTTCGATGACTATGACAGTATTTCCTTGCTCCACCAGCTGCTGCATCACATCAAGGAGCACCTTTATATCCTCAAAATGCAATCCCGTTGTAGGCTCATCAAGGATATAAAGCGTATTTCCGGTCCCCTTGCGGCCGAGTTCGGCTGCCAGTTTCATTCGCTGGCTCTCACCTCCGGAAAGCGTGACGGCAGACTGTCCAAGCTGCACATATCCCAGTCCTACATCCACCAGAGCTTTCAGCTTCTGGGCAATGGATGGAATGTTTGCAAAGAACTCATATGCCTCACTGATAGGCATTTCCAGGACATCGTTGATATTCTTTCCCTTGTATTTCACCGCAAGCGTGTCATTCTTATAGCGACGGCCGCGACACTCGTTGCAGACCACATTTACCGAAGGCAGAAAGTTCATTTCTATGACCTTGATACCCGCACCCTTGCACTCCTCGCAGCGACCTCCAGGCACATTGAACGAGAACCTTCCGGCCTTGAAACCACGCACCTTCGCATCCGGGGTAGCCTCGAAAAGCGTACGGATGTCATTGAAAACGCCCGTGAATGTAGCCGGATTGCTTCGAGGCGTACGTCCGATAGGGCTTTGATCGATCTCGATGAGCTTGTCTATGTTTTCGACTCCCACCACCTCGTCATAAGGCAGCGGCTGCATCTTGGCATTATAGAACTTGTTCTTCAGTATCGGCATCAGCGTCTCGTTGATGAGCGACGACTTGCCGCTGCCGCTGACGCCTGCCACTCCGATGAGCATTCCCAGAGGGAAATCCACATTGACGTTTTTCAGGTTGTTTCCCCGCGCGCCACGGATGCCGATGGTGAGACCATTGCCGTTCCTGCGCTGCGCAGGAACCTGGATTTCATTGCGCCCTAGAAGATAGTCAAGGGTCATAGAAGGATTCAGGATCATCCTTGAGGCATCATGCCTGTGGCTAGCCGTGGCTTTTGCCGATTCAGGCAAAAGCACCTCCAGAGGAGCCGAGAGGCATATTTCACCGCCATTTTCACCGGCCCCGGGCCCCACATCCACGAGCCAGTCCGCCGACATCATCGTCTCAGCGTCATGCTCCACTACCATCACGGAGTTACCCTCATCGCGCAGCTTCTTGAGCGAAGCGATGAGCTTGCGGTTGTCGCGCTGGTGAAGGCCGATCGAAGGCTCATCAAGTATGTAAAGGACATTGACCAGCTTCGAGCCTATCTGCGTTGCCAGGCGTATGCGCTGGCTCTCGCCGCCCGAAAGCGACGCCGTAGCACGGTCCAGCGAAAGGTAATCCAGACCGACATCGAGAAGGAAGGCAGTCCTGTCCTTGAGTTCCTTGAGTATATCGCGAGCAATAAGGCTTTCCCTGGTGCCAAGCTTGCCGTCTAGGGATGCGAACCACTCCGCCAGCTGGGAAATTTCCATCGCAGCCACTTCGGATATCGTCCTGTTGTCTATTTTGAAATAGGTTGTTTCATGGTTGAGCCTGGTTCCACCGCAGACCGGACATATTATCTTTTCCTGAATATCGCCGACGATTCCCGAGAACGAAACCATCTCCGATGAAGTTCCCTCACCTACGCGGAAAAGTTCGTCCGAGCCGAATACTATCAGCGACACGACTTCATCCGGGAGCTCAGCTATCGGATCATACAAGGAAAAATTATACTTGCGGGCAATAGACCTGATGACATCAAACTTCCTGGTTTCGCGAATCTTGCCTAGCGGTATCACACCACCGTCCGCTATGGATTTGTTCCTATCAGGGATAATCGTGTCTATGTTCACATCAACGATGATTCCAAGTCCCTTGCAATGAGGACAATAGCCTTGAGGGGAATTGAAGGAGAAGGAGTGAGGAGCGGGCTCAGCCAGAGACAATCCGGTATCCGGACATACAAGGTGTTTCGAGAAATGGCTGACTTCTCCGGTCTCCATATCCATGATGGCAAGCGAACCCTTACCGAAATTCAAGGCCGACATCACGGAGGTCTTGATGCGCTTTTCATCCTTTTCCGAAGGCTTCAGCTTATCTATGACCAGCTCGATGAAATGGGCCTTGTAGCGATCCAGAGCTGTAATCTCATTAAGTTCACACAATTCGCCGTCAATGCGTATCTGGGTATATCCACGCTTGCGCATCTGCTCCAGCAGCTCCTTATAATGACCCTTGCGGCCTTTTACGAGAGGAGACAGAAGGTAGCATTTGCGTCCGGCATAATTCTCCATGATCAGCGAGACAATCTGCTCATCGCTGTAGCGTACCATCGGCTTTCCGGTCTGAGGAGAATATGCTGTCGAAGCGCGGGCATAAAGAAGACGAAGGAAGTCGTAGATTTCAGTTATGGTTCCGACGGTCGAACGAGGATTGTTTCCGGTTGTCTTCTGCTCGATTGCGATTATCGGGCTGAGGCCTGTGATGGACTCTACCTCAGGCTTTTCCAGGATGCCCATGAAATGCTTTGCATAGGTGGAGAGCGTGTCCATATAGCGGCGCTGGCCTTCAGCATAGATAGTGTCGAAGGCAAGCGAAGACTTGCCGCTGCCGCTGAGTCCCGTCACCACGACGAACTCTCCACGGGGAATGCTAAGCGTGGCATCCTTGAGGTTATGGGCCTTGGCACCTTTGATCTCTATATAATCGTTCTTTTTCTCCATCTTCCGGACTCTTTTAAGCAAGATGACAAATTTACAAATTTTTTCCGTTTGTCTATACTTTTTTGCGCTGGCGCATAATGATTTGAATATCAATATGTTACACAAACCTCGTGCTGACTTCGGGGAGCACGAGGTTTTCATAAGGCACTGATGCACTGACGGTTAAGCGCCAGGATTATCTGGCGCGAAGGTAGGCGTAGCCGAAGCGGGCGGCCGCGGCGCGGCCGAGCTCGTCGCGCACCGAAGGGTGCGCGATGGCGATGAGGGCGCGTGCGCGCTCTGCGAGGCTCTTGCCTCGCAGCTCCGCCACACCGTATTCAGTAACTATGTTCTGAATCATGTGGCGGGTTGTGACCACGCCGGCCCCTTCCGTGAGCACCGGGCGTATCTTCGAGATGCCCTTTTCTGTCATGGACGGAATGGCGATAAAGGTCTTTCCTCCCTCGGAAAGCGATCCGCCGTACATGAAGTCATGCTGTCCGCCGACACCGGAAATGATGCGCGTTCCGACCGAATCGGCGCACACCTGACCTGTAAGGTCGACCTCAACAGCAGAATTGATGGCCATTACCTTCGGGTTCTGAGCTATTCTGAACGGATCGTTCGTCCATGCGACATCCTTGAGGATAAGGTCCTCCCGATAGTCCATATAGTCATACAGTTTCTTTGACCCGAGGGCAAGGGATGCCACTGAGATACCTGGCATGACCTTCTTGCACGAGTTGTCTATCACGCCACTCTCAAGCAGAGGAAGCACGCCATCAGTGAGTGCCTCGGTGTGCAATCCGAGATGCTTATGGTCCTTCAAGGCGGCAAGAACGGCATTTGGAATGCCGCCGACACCGATCTGAAGGGTCGCCCCATCTGGAATCATCTCTGCTATATGTCGGCCGATGGCTGTATCAATTTCGTTCGGAACCGCCGTAGGGACCTCAACCAAAGGATCATCCACCTCTACTGCCGCATCGATTCGGGAAACATGGATGAGCGCATCTCCATATGAGAACGGCATCGCCTTATTGATCTGGACTATGACCTTGCGGGCACATTCTGTCGCACTGACCGCTAGGTCAGCGGAAATGCCGAATGAACAGTAACCTTCTTCATTCGGAGGCGAAACATTAAGGAACACGGCATCTACCGGCAGCGTACCGTCCCTGAAAAGGCCCGGTATCTCGCCGAGGAAGGCCGGAATCGTGCTGCCATATCCTTCCGCCAGCCATCGTCTGACATTATTTGCGACAAAGAGACTCTTGACATTGAAGGCATCCTTGTATTCCGGACGGCAGTACGGGGCATCGCAGCGTCCTACCGCAAAGGCGGCATAGATGGTCACATCCCTGAGCTCAGGCCCTCTGTCAGCAAGGGCCTGAGAGAGCACTTCCGGAATGGAAGTGCTGCCCTGGATGTAGATGCTGTCACCGGACTGTATAAGTTGTACGGCCTGGGCCGCGGTCATTGTTTTCATATGGACACGTAAATAATTATAAATCAATGCATAGGCACCTGACAGGGTGGGTTAAAACGCCCCACCGTATTGATAGTCAAGATATTGAGAATGAGCGAATTGCATGTCCATCAATGGTCGGCAGCGAAGAGGCGGAGACGTTCTTCGAGAAGGTCGAACTGCTCCGGACGGTTCAGCTGGGACACACATACACGGACTCCGTTCTGACGGCTTCCCGTCGTGGAAAGCGCAATTGTCGCCATTCCGTAGCGGATCAGTTCCGCCATCAGCTCGCCGCTGGACAGATCCTTATACCCGACCGTGTAGAAGAAACCGTCACTGACCGGCTCGTCACCGTCCATCGAATAGACGATATGGAATCCGTTGTCCAGGAACATCTTCTTGCTGATCTTCGCCCTGCGGGCGTATTCGGCGGCGGAGCTGACGAAGTCAAGCTCGCCGTCGGCAGCTGCCCGCAGCATTTCGGCGAGTGCATACTGAGCCGAATGCGTAGCTCCGGACGACACCGCATACAGAACTGCAAATACATATGCATCCCCAAGACGGGACATCTTATACCAAACCGGGAGCAAAGGATACTCCCTGTGATACAAGGCATCGGAGATGGCAATTATGGCTATTCGCTGACCTGCATAGCTGAACATCTTCGACCCGGACATCATTATGATGTAATTGTCGGTATACTGTGCAATTGTAGGCTGGAACGGCGGTTCGAAGGGCTTACCCAAAGGTTTACGGAAGTCCATGCACATATAAGCAAGATCTTCTATAACAATCGTGTCATATTTCGTTGCCAGCTCGCCTATTGTCCTGAGTTCGTCTTCTGTCAGATTGAACCACGCCGGATTGTTCGGGCTGGAATATATGATAGCCGCAATCCGGCCACCTTGGAGATGTCTCTCCAGCTCCGGCCCAAGTTTGTCTCCTCGGAAATCATAGATATCGAACGAGTCGCTCGGAATACCGAGGATCTTTGTCTGGGTACGCTGTACCGGGAATCCGGGATCGATGAAAAGAATGGTGTCACGTCCCTCGACAAGGTGTGAGCACAGCAGGAAGGTCGAGAAGCTACCCTGCATGGATCCGACTGTAGGGATACATCCAAGAGGGGCCACATCAACGTCAAGATATGCCTTCAGGAAGCGTGAGGCCTGCTCCTTCAGCTTCGGGATGCCGTACATGTTGGGATACTGGGACGCCACTCCGGAATCAAGTGCCTGCTTCTCCGCCTCGATGCCCACACGCATTGGCGGAAGTCCGGGTATACCCATTTCAAGGTGAAGGAATTCGGCGCCGCTCTGAGTCTCCAGAGCCTTTGCGATAGCGCCCGACTGTCTGATAGTCGCGCTGGAAATGTCCAGGATGTCCATCTGCTCCAATAAGGAGTCATAGACCTGTCTGTCAATAGGTAGTTTCATGATATCCGGCGATAAGAGAAGCCGCATCAAATATAACAAAAGAGGAGCTAAAAAACAACCGTCCAATCGTTTCTTTTATTATATTTGCAGGCAAAGGAAAGATGCTCGAGTGGCTGAAGAGGCACGCCTGGAAAGCGTGTAGTCGCCTAAAGCGGCTCACGGGTTCGAATCCCGTTCTTTCCGCAAAAGAAACTTCAGATAAGCATGATACTGAAATTTGACGAAATTGAGCTCTCACACTTCCCAGCATTCAAAGGCGGAGAAAAGGAGTTTGCAGCCAATATGTTCTTTGACGGCACAAACCGGATCTTCAAAGGATGCCTGATTCCTGGGGCATCCATAGGAATCCATACCCATGACGACAGTTGTGAAGTCATCTTCGTCCTCAGCGGCTGTGGTCGTCTATATGAGAAAGGGCCTGATGCTGATGACCTTTCGGAATATAAGGAAGTCGTTGCCGGAGACTGCCTCTATTGTCCCAAAGGCCACACTCACAGCCTCATGAATCCGGAATCATCAGAGTCTGACCTGATCTTCTACGCAGTCGTGCCAAAGCAGTAGGAACCGATAAATGTATATGTATAAAACAAGCGGTCCCACATGAGACCGCCTGCTTTCGTAAGTCATATTGCATGAAAATGGTATCCTTGTCGTATTGTTCTCGTTTCACCTTGTTGAAACTGCCGATTGCAAAAGTGTCAAGGCTTCTGCTTGTTCAGATAGCCCTCGCATTCCTCCACACTGATTTTTAAAGCGCCTGCAATGGTCCCCACCGGAATGCCCGCAGCCAGCATCATTCGAACGGCTTCCTCACGTCCCTCTGCACGTCCTTCGGCCAGTCCCTGCTCGAGTCCCTGCTCGAGTCCCTGAGCAAGTCCCTCGGCGATGCCGTCCTCTCTGGCGGCAGCCAGTTCTCCGTTACGTCTTTTCTCGTCGTACATATCCTTATCGTATTGTTCTCGTTTCACCTTGTTGAAATCCCCGATTTCAAACGCGTCCAGGAGGTCCTTGCATGGCTTTTCCGTTGCCCATTTCGGCGGACGTTCCATCTTGCCGGAATTCTTCAGCAGATACAGAAGCTTGTCCTCCAGCGTAACGCACTCATCCTCAGCCTTATGAAATCGTGTCAGTTCAGCAAAGATAATAACAATTGTCTCATCCAGCAAGTCATGACACTCCTTT
>JAZQEN010000013.1:0-6636 GCA_045539015.1 Candidatus Cryptobacteroides sp. | reverse complement strand
GTCCTCAAGCCATTCAGTCAGGTCCTTCTCCTCTTCCAGAGCCTTGTTGCGGAACCATTCCAGGTCACTGTCCTGATACTTGTACTCATCCTCAAATGCATCAAAGTCAGCCTTGTCGACAAGCATCACCACATATGACATCGTCTCATCCTTCGGCACAACAGAGAAATGGCAAGATGTAGCTGTCACATCTGACACCTCGAGCACGAAATCCGCATTGGGATCCTCAGGTCCGACAGGTTCCGGCTGCGGCTTGTCACACCCCCACAGAAGCAGCGAAGCCACGATCAGGCCCGCCATATAAAGCATTTTCTTCATATCCAGATTACCTTTTTGAATATCTTTACAAAGATATGCATACTATATTTTAAAACAAAATCAGGCGACCCTGGGGGCCGCCTGAAATATCATAGATAATATCGTATTACTCTGCGTATACAGTTACACTGTCCATACGAACCTGTCCACCAGAAAGAGCGTTGACTACATATGAGTCAGATGCAGCATCCAAAGTCACAGTTACTACTGAACCACTGACAGAAACATTGCCAGAAGTAATTGAACTCTCCAATGCTGTAGCATAAGAACTATTGTTGCAGGTGAATTCAATCTTAGTCATACCCGCATATTCTACAGTGATCTTGGAATTCTTGTAGAATCTTGCTGGGGCAGAATAATCTGCAACATTGCTTGTTGATGAGCCTTTATCGTTGGTAAGCTTGATACCATTCTGCTCCCATACCTGCTGAGAAGTTGTGAACACTGTTCTGTTTGCTGTGTCAGCAAATGAGAGAGTTGCAGAACCTTCCGGTGCCTCAATCACCACATCAGTATGCTCAACAATTACACAACCCTGAGCCATCTGAGGTGTTTCATTATACAAAGTTCTTTTACCTTTCACCGTGATAAGATCGCCCTTTGTAATAGTATTGGCAGGATCATTTATACCCTCACATGACAATCTGTAAGCGAGCATCTCACCTGTTTCGTCAGAAATATATATAGAGATGTTGCCATAAGACGGATTGTATGCCTGATAGATACCTGAAATTGTTCCTGACACCTGATATTCGATATCATTATCTGTAGCCGCAAGGAATTCTGCTACAGTCACAACCTTTGGTCCCTCCGGCTCTACCGGCTCCTCAACAGGATTGTCTGCTGCAACGAGGAAAGGACGGAGGGTTGCATCAGTATATGTATCCTCTGAAAGACGCCACTCATTGCTGTCAGCAAAGTATCCGATGCCGAAATATGTAGAGAGGTTATATACGTCGACAGTACCATCTTCGTATGAGTTGTCTACAACCCACAGATAATAAGCATAGTCTTCACCTGCAGGAAGCTCAGTCACGAGGGTAGCATTTCCCGACTCCCAATCTGTCTGACCGAGATAACGTCCATATGAATCCTGGATAGTATATGCTGTATAGTCTGGATCATATGTGAAAGTGAAGGTGTTCTTCACTGTGCTTGCATAGTTGATGAGGTCTTTTGCAGGGAACTTGCCTGATGTCACATCCTCTGCCATAGGAGCCATCACCTTGCCGCTGTTGGTGAACCAGTATCCACCGTTTGCGATAGGTCCTTCCGGAGACTCTCCACCGCCGCCAGGAAGCTGGATCTCATATGGATAGTCCACTCTTGCGAGAGTGATCGGATCTGCCACTCCAAATACATTCTCGCAAACTACCTTTACTGAATTGGCAGTAAGTTCTGAGTACTGGATTTCGAACTCCTCGCCTACTTCATCCCATTCCCAGTCATACTGTGTGAATGAAATTACACCTGAAGACTTGTCTGCAGCCTCAATCTCATAGAAACCTACCATGTGAAGAGCAAAGCCGCTCTCATCCATTGTAGGGAGGGCGATGCTGAGCATGTCTTCTTGTGCAATACCTAAGTCAAAAAGAACCGGCCTATCATCAAACTCACCCAGCCACTGGTATCCGTCGAGTCTTGCGATCTCCTCGCCTGGCTTGTAGCCTGCCTCCATTACCCAAACCTTGCCGTTTGTCTTGTCGAAGTATACGTCGTATACACCAGACTTGTTAAGGTAGATGTCCTTACCGTCCTTCAGAACTGCAATTTCTGTGTTTGGCTTGTTGACAGCCTCTTCAGCCTGACCATAAACATTCCAAGTGCCGGTCTCACAGATCTGGAACTTCACGAAGTCCTCACCTGTTCCATCATCAGAGAACCTGTAGTCATAGTCAAACTCTACGTTCTTGGCAACATAATAATCACCCTCGAGAGTCATGAGACCAGGCTCATTTGATGGCTTCCAGTAGTTTGCCTTCTTGTCTTCGTCAGTACCCTTGATTGTACCTGTCACTGTATAAGTAACCTCTAGCTCCGGAGTCTCATCTCCTGGCTTGTAGCCTGGGGTCATGACCCATACTTCCTTCTTGTCCGGGCTGAAATAGATGTCATATGCACCTGCCGGAGCTTCGATATAGACGTTAGGGTTGTCGTCATCAGTCCCAGTCGTAGCCTTATACTCCGCACATGTCGAAACTGCGATGGCTTTGTTCAGTTCACATTTCTGCTCTTTTGAAACGCATCCCCACTTCATATCTTCAGCCCATGTATTGTTGCCTCTTACCTTGAAGTTCAACTGTGTAAATGTGATACCCTTTGCAACAAACCATTCGCCTTCCTGAGCAAGGACAGGGTCTTTAGAAGCACCCCACGAGTTTCCATCGATTGCACCGCAAATACCCCATACAGTCGCAATCTCAACATGCTCGACAGCCTCTGCTGGAGTCTTGCCTGGAGTCATGAAGTAGAACTTGTCAAGAGCCTCAGTAAGATAGATGTCATATGCTCCACCTACTGTAAGGGAGATGTTATTATCTCCCACCTCACCGATCTCGTTTGGCGCGATACGGCCATGAAGTCCCTTCACGTTTCCTTCCCAACTGCTATTCTTGGTGAAATGCATATCCTTCTCTCCTGCCACACCGACTTCCTTAGCCACATAATAGCCTTCGGCAAGGGTAAGTACTACAGGATTATCGAAATTCCAGCCACCAACAGCATCACCTACAAGTAGGTATGTTTCAGCATCCGGACCTGGACCTGGGCCTGGCTCTTCGCCCTGACCACCAGCCTGAGTCACAGACACGGTCTTTGTCAGCTCTCCGGCCTTGACTGTAATCTTTGCAGTTCTCGGTTCCTCTGAGGTATTATCCTCTGCAGTTACCTTTACGGCTACTGCCTTTTCTGAACCCTTGCCGGTTGCAGGATCAACTGAAACCCAGTCTGCATCTGGTGACGCAGTCCAATCCTGATTTGTAGTCACATTGAAAGTAGCCTCGCCTGCTGTGGCAGCCAATGACACGGCTGTCTTGTCAACATCGAGCTTCGGCGTCTCGACAGGTTCATCCTGCTTACACGCAACGGCCGCTGCCATAGCCAGCAAACCGATCAACAAATGCTTGATTTTCATGATGTTATAATTTATGGTTGAATTCTATCAATTCTGCGAATCACAAATATAAGAAAATTTAATGTTGCAAACAACCTCCCTCATATTCGAACTTGAAATTCTTTCCATCCGGAAGTACAATATCCGCAATGATTTCATACTCGGCATCGTCAGAAAGGCGCCTGATCATTATTTCTCCTGACTGAAGGCTCCTATATTGAGAATAGTACATTACAGGTGTTTCGTATATGAAATAATAATCATCATTACTCCATGCCCTTCCTACATCGATGCTTTTACCTTCAAGAGATGAGTTTATTCCTATTACCGCATAAGTAGACTGGTCATCAGGTTCCTTTATCGGAGATATCTTCACAACTATCTGAGAACCATTGTCAACAGATATTATGGAGTACACCGGATATTCCTCATCATCGTATATATATGTACATATCGGATCCTCGACCTGAGGCTTATCCTGCTGAGGAGGGTCCTGATTCTGGGGCTTCTCACAGCCCGACAATGCCACCAGAACAATGGCAAAGGCCACTAACACATTACTGAACTTTTTCATAGCTTCCGTTATAGGTTATTTCCAAATTGTCATAGTTGGTCACATCAATATGCATCACATCACCCTCCACTCCAATTGTTACTGTTCCACTGTAGCCCTCGGCCTTGCTGAAGACCTTGCCGTCAAACTCTATATACAAGTCAGGGCTCTGAGAGAATCCGTGGGCATTCCCATCGAGGAAATTCACAGGAAGCGTAATTGTCAGTTTCCCCATTGCAGTTTGCATCATCACCTTGTATATGGACTCCTCGGAACGCATATCGAGTGAGACACCCTGTATCGGGTATGTCTTTCCTTCATATATGACCTCATTTCCAATAACCTCCTTGATGTTTGCATCTATTGTAGTGCCGTCAAACCTGAGTTTCAAGGTAGTTCCGGAAAAGTCAAGATCTGCAGATACGATATAGCGGGCAGGATCTTCAGGATCGTTCAAGACGTTCAGAGTACCGGTTGTCGGGGTCTCATTTGAGTCGACGACAGTTTCATTGAAATTATCTGCATAGCCGACAGCAATGACATCGCTTACATCAAGAGTCCTTCCATGACATAGATTGTCATCAAGTATGATATAAGCATAATATGTCGTTATAGGCAGTTCATCAAAGTATTCAATTCCTGCCGGTGTAAGATATAGAGCAGTTGTACCATCCTCAAGAAGGCTGAATGCTGTACGTACCGGCTTTACGTTACCGTCCAGAGCAAAGATGTTTTCATTGACGGTTATTCCCGGTTCTTCAGCAGCGAGTATCGCCGAAAACGTCTGACCATCCTGGAGAGTCAATGTTATCTCAACCGACACGACTCCCTCCGTACATGTGAATGTACACACGCCTTCCCGGATCTCTTCACGCGCAGAAGGTGTCACTGTCTCAAGCTCCGCCCTGTCAAGCGTGCTGATGACGGTATACAGGTTTTCCTCGGTCATCAGATCGAATTCCTTTCCGTTCAAAAGCGGAGATATCGCCACATAGAAATATTCATCCTGTTCAAATATGGCATCGAAGGCCTCCACTCCCTCCTGCGGGCATGCAGCAATGCATATATACTCGCCGAGATTGCTTGCGGCAACGCTTTCAAAAGAACACTTATCTTCGCCAAGGATGTATTCATTTTCTTTAAGTTCCGTGTCGGGAACCTGCGGATCATCCTGCTGCAGGGGTGCGTCGTCACATGAGTACAAGGCTGCCATAGCAGCCAATGCAGCTGTTATAATGATATTCTTCTTCATATGCAATTACAAGATTGAAAGTTCATCCAATTTTGTCGATCCGGTTATCCTCTTAGGATCTCCCTGACAATCAAGAAGGTCGTATGATACGGTCTGGGTACCGTCTGCTCCTCTGTCAACAGTTATGGTTCCCCCGCTGATGCAGGCATAATTCTGAGTCCACTCTCCATCCTGCAGTTCATAATACCATGAGCCAGATACTTTCCATGCGGCAAACTCACCTGGCAGGCCCGCTATGGCAGCCCCGGGAACAATCTTATCCTTATCCATCGATGTATCAGGATTTCGCGGCGCCATCGTATATGTTCCCTCAGGAATACCATCTTTCGCTATATCCGTCTCCCATGGAACAAGGAACTCCAATCTGAGGACATGACCGTTTCCGGCAGGACGGTAAGACGACATGTCCACTCCATCATCAGCCAGATACAACAGAAGGCAACGGTATGACTGGTCCATGAGATAGAAACTGTCACCCTTATCCTGAAGCTGTGCCTGGGCAAAGGCAAGACCGGTAAGATCATGCTTGAGGGTGCTGTTAGGGACTTCTTCCGGCACATTATTCTTCGGCTCGACCGCTCCCGTCCACTTGAAATACCTCTTTGTATATTTCTTGCCGACAAGTATGCCTTCTATAATATAAAGACCGCTTTCACCATCTACCGTTATCAGGACAACGCCTTCATCAATAAGGTCATATTCCATTTCTGTCGACCCATCCTTGACCTCAGCATAGAATGTCGCATCAGCCAGTTCCAGCTGCTGTCCGGGAAGATTTATTGTCGTCATGTATCCGCTTACAAATGTTCCCGGGGAAAAGTTACCCGAATTGAACATTTCGGTATATCTTCCCAACAGGAATTCTGCGGAACCGCTCTGGACCTGATCATATTCTGCATTAAGCAGAAGCTGAGTGACGACACCCGGACCTATCGGAGCTCCGGCTTCGTCGATCTCCATATCCGTATATAACTTGATTATCCATCCGTCTGAGTAGGCTTCTCCAATGTCATCACCATTATAGATGAACTCTGCATTGGTGAACACCACAGTATCCGGCACTTCCTCAACAAACCAGTTATCGGGATTCTCCGGATCCTGAGGAAGCGGAGAATCAGGTTTCTGGCATGCGAAACAGCATGACAGTGCAATTACAAGCAACAGCTTAAAGCTTTTCATAGTATCTTTTGATATTAAAATACAAATTCAGAAGCAGGAGCTGCATTTTCCTTATTGAGATCGACGACTTCAAGCAGAAGTTCTCCATAGGCCCCATCCGCATCCTGTGCTACTCCCATGATCGTATTTACGCCCCAATATGCCACTATCAGCTGGCGGGTCAGTCCCTGCTCGGTCGGAGCAGACAGGACGTTCTTGATTATGACCTCCCTGCTTCTGTCG
>JAZQEN010000012.1:0-28269 GCA_045539015.1 Candidatus Cryptobacteroides sp. | reverse complement strand
TTGAGATAGAAGGACTCGAACCCTCACTGACAGAGCCAGAATCTGTAGTGCTACCATTACACCATATCTCAATTTGGCTTTCCCTCATTAAATTGGGACTGCAAAGGTATTAATGTTTTGTTAAAATGCAAAACTTTTTTTGAAAAATCGTGTCTGGTGTTTGGCGAAATGTGAAATGTCGGCGGTTTTAGTGCGAGCTGATAAATGGGGCGTTCTGCGTAAGTGACTGATAGTTAGTGTTTTCCTGTTTTGTCCTGCCTTCCGCGCCATGCAGGAAATTTGCGTTATGTGTTGATTGATAGAGTTTTGCGTGGAACGGGTTGGTGACTATGCAGCAGATTTACAGCCTATCAATGTACAAAATTCCGTCGAGATGGTCGGTTTCGTGCTGGAAAATCACTGCTGTGAAGCCTCGGACTGTATCGCGGACTGTCTGTAGCTGACCGTGACCCTCGCTGCCGCCGTCGCCGTGACCCTTGCCGCTGCCGTCGCTTTCAGCCCTGCTGCATGATGCGGCTGCGTACTCTATCACGATTTCCTGAGAGCGAAGGACATCGCCCCTGCGGTCTGGAACTGACAGGCAGCCTTCCGGGCCGGCTGCCAGGGAGTCGGATGCCCAGACTATGCGGATATTGGGATACACTTCGAAAGGGTAGTCGACCTTGTCGCCGCGCAGGACCGGTTCCTTGTCGAATCTCTGGACAGCTACGACTCTCCTGTTGATGCCGACCTGAGGACCAGCTATGCCGACCCCGTCTTGTGAAGGATGAGTAACCGTGGCTATCATCAGTTCTGCCAGACGCGCAAACTCCTCTGACTGAATTGCTTCAGCAGGCAGGTCAGTGCTTTTGCTGCGCAGAACCTTCAGGTCTGCCTCGTCTTCAATGGTCAGGACTCTCAGCAGACTGTCGGCTCCTTCAATGATGGCCAGCTCCTCAGGTGAAAATCCTTCGTTGACCACGACCTCCTCCTTGCCAATGACATGCCTGAATGATATGAAGGCAAGATAGGCAATGCAGCCGATCCAGATTGCGTATAGGAATATACGTTTCATGATGTTTATTTCTTCAGAAGTGCAACTGCGTATACCTCGCAGCCCTCGCTGCGTCCCACGAATCCGAGCTTTTCAGTTGTTGTAGCCTTGACGGAAACAGCCTCAACCGGGACATCCATGACTGCTGCAAGACACTCTCTCATAGGCATGATATAAGGAGCGAGTTTCGGCCTCTGCATAGCAATGGTGATGTCCACGTTTCCGACCGTCCATCCTTCAGCGCGTACCAGTTCCATTACTCTGGCCAGCAGAATCTTGCTGTCTATGCCGGCAAACTCGTCGGATGTGTCCGGGAAGTGCTTGCCTATGTCGCCAAGTGCAAGCGCTCCAAGCAGGGCGTCACATAATGCGTGTATTGCTACGTCGCCGTCGGAATGAGCTATGCAGCCGATAGGGCTGTCTACCTGAACGCCACCAAGCCAGAGGGGGAGCCCCTGGGCCAGGGCATGTACGTCGTATCCGTTTCCTATTCTGATGTCCATGTATAAGGGTATTATAGATTTCTCCACTCGCTTCGCTCTGTCGAAATGACAGTTACCACCTACAAAAGTAAGAAACTACTTTCAATTAAAGCCGTTTCTCAATAAAAAACATTAATTTTGTCGGTTAACGTTGTTGAAATGCCCGGGTGGGCAGAAAGCAGCGACAAGTTTGATAATAAACAAAATCGAAATATGGGATTCAACTTCAATTTTTTCGGTAAGCAGGAGGTGCGCAGATTCAATTATAAACCTCGTTTTTATGATCCAGAAGAAGAGGAACGCAGAGAGAAGTTCGGCGATCATCATAAGAAAGAAAAGAAGGAATATGTTCCTGGCGAGATAGTACGAGGTAGTCTGCGTGAAGGAAATTATAAGGAGACGAAGGATGTGAGCAAGAACCAGAAGGTTCTGGGTATAGTCACTTTGATTCTGATGTTTGCTGTAGTCTTCGCCCTCTTCAAGTACTTCCCGATGCTTCTGGAGGCAATGGAGAATGAAAGGGCAAAACAGGAGCAGGTTATCGAAGAGACTCCTGCAAAGCAGCCTATAGAGGATGATTTCCAGATAGAATACCTATAAGTCAAGAGTATGGATATCAGGATATTACCTAGTAATATATCGAATATGATAGCTGCCGGCGAAGTCGTGCAGCGCCCTGCTTCTGTCGTGAAGGAGCTGGTGGAGAATTCTGTTGATGCCGGGGCTGATCAGATTACTGTCGTGATCCAGGATGCCGGCAGGACTCTGATCCAGGTCATAGACAACGGATGCGGAATGTCCCCGGATCAGGCTGTTCTTTGTTTTGAAAGGCATGCAACATCAAAGCTGCGTACCGCAGATGATCTTCACAATATTCTGACATTCGGCTTCCGCGGAGAGGCTCTTGCTTCGATTGCGGCTGTTGCCGAAGTCGCGCTGAGGACCCGCAGGGAGGAAGATGAGGTCGGCTGTCTTGTGGAATATGCTGATTCACGGCATATGTCAACTCAGGAAGTGGCGGCCCCGAGAGGCTCCAGCTTCAGCGTCCGCAACCTCTTCTACAACGTTCCGGCAAGGCGCAAGTTCCTGAAGTCGGACAACGTGGAGTTCAAGCATATAGTGACCGAGTTCATCAGAGTTGCCCTGACCCGTCCGGACATAGGCTTCACCCTGACTCATAACGGCAAGGACGTATATGTGCTGAAACCTGCCAAATCCCTGAAATTCAGGATACAGGATGTGCTGGGAGCCAATGTTGCTAACGAGGTCGTTGATATTCAGGCAGAGACTTCTGTCGTGTCGATCAATGGCTATGTGGGCCGTCCCGATGCGGCCAGAAAAGCGTTGGGAAACCAGTATTTCTTCGTCAACGGACGTTATTTCCGCAGTCCGTATCTGCACAAGGCTGTGATGAAGGCATATGAAAATCTCGTCCCCGACGGCGTCACTCCGTCATATTTCATATATCTTGACATAGATCCGCAGGCCATTGATGTCAATATCCATCCTACCAAGACCGAGATCAAGTTTGAGGATGACAGTGTGATCTTCCAGATACTTTTTGCCTGCATAAAGGAGTCGCTTGGCAAGAACTCCTTCGGGGAGAGCATTGATTTCGATCGTGAAGGTGCTCCTGACATTCCTGCCTTCGGAAAGAATTTCGATGAGTTCCGTTCGGTTTTCGAACCACAGCCTAAGCTGGATGAAGGATATAATCCTTTTGATAATGACGGCTTTCCGTCAGTTGATTCTCCGTTCTCGAACTCCTTTACGCCTGATGTTCCGGCTCAAGGATCGGATACAGCATACAACGCACAGGCTGCTCACGCCTCATCAGAATATGGCGGTTATCCTCAGTCAGGACACTATCCTACAGGTGTGATTCCGAAGAGAGACGATTATGGAAAACTCTTCGAGGACAAGTTGGCGACTGGAAGGTCCGTGCTCATGCTTCAGGGGAAATATGTCATCACGACTGCCCAAAGGGGCCTGATGGTCATAAATATGAACCGTGCCATGGAGCGCATCCTCTATGACCGTTTCCTTGAGACCATGTCGAAGAATGCCCATATGACCCAGACGGCGCTTTTTCCTGTGACCGTGCAGGTGGGTGTCGAGAACATGTACCTGATAAGCGAGCATTCTCCGCTTCTGGCTTCCCTTGGCTTCGACATCGCGCCTTTCGGCAATGACACCATTGTTGTCAACGGTGTGCCTGAAGGTTATAGCGCCGAAGCGGGAAAAGTCGTGACCATGATAGGCGATCTGCTGCTGATCCTTTCGGAGGATCACAGCGCTCTGTCAGAGGTGATGGCTGCCAATATGGCAGCAAAATTAGCCCGATTGGGCTCATTAAGTGGCGATCCGATCACAAATCCGGCAGAGGCACAGAGGTTGATTGACCAACTGTTCGAATGTGAAAATCCGGAATATACAAGTTCCGGACGCCGGATCGTGGCAATTATCAATACAGACGAAATAGACAAGAAATTTTAACGATATGGGATTTTATTCATATGATGGCGGCAGCCGGAGGGGCGGATTCATGAGCATGGTTCCGAAGGCTACAAAGAATCTTATCATCATCAATGCCTTGGTCATGCTGATGACCTTTATCAACGAGCCGTTGATGGTGCGAAACTTCGCTCTATATCTGCCGACTTCACCATTCTGGAAATGGTGGCAGCCGGTAACGCATATGTTCATGCACGGCGGATTCTTCCACCTTTTCTTCAACATGTACACTCTTTTCATCTTCGGTTCTGTTCTCGAGAGAGTATGGGGACCGAAGAAGTTCCTCCTGTTCTACTTCGTGACAGGAATCGGAGCTGCCCTGGTGCATATGGGTGTGCAGTGGTGGCAGTATTCAAGCGGAATCGCCTCGTTGGGATGGAGCGTGCATGAGGCGTCGATTGCAGCAAAGGATGTTGCGCAGATGATATCTTTAGGAGCGGACCGCATACCTGTATGGAGCATGGAGCTCTTCACTCCGACCGTCGGTGCCTCAGGTGCCATTTATGGCGTCCTGATGGGATATGCAATGCTTTATCCGGATTCCATCATGTCTCTTATGTTCCCGCCGATCTCCATGAAGGCGAAGTGGTTCGTTCTCATCTTTGCCGGAATCGAGCTTCTGCTCGGTATATCTGCAACAGGAACCGGCGTGGCTCATTTCGCACATCTGGGAGGACTTATCTTCGGATTCCTTCTTATCATGTACTGGAAGAAGACACATCAGCTTTATAGTGGCTCATAACAGGATATAGATTATGAAAGAACAGATTCAGAAGGCTTTGGAAGTGCTCCGTCATGGAGGACTGATCCTCTATCCGACAGATACAGTATGGGGAATAGGCTGCGATGCAACCGATCCTGTAGCTGTAGCAAAGGTGTATGCATTGAAAAACCGCGAGGACAGCAAGTCGCTGGTGCTGCTTGCCAGCGATATGGATATGATCTGCCGTTATATCAAGGAGGTTCCGGAGATGGCGATCCAGCTGGTTGAGGTAAATGACAAGCCTATGACCATCATATATCCCGGTGCTGTAGCCGGAGAAAAGGGAAGTGAGAAGGCGTCCCGCCATTGCCTGGCATACAATACGGTGGCAGAAGACGGAACAGTAGGCATCCGCGTCCCTATGATGGACTTCTGCCGCGAACTGGTAGCAAAACTGGGTCGTCCGATAGTATCGACGTCTGCAAATATCTCAGGAGAAAAGACCCCAGCAAAGTTTGCAGAAATCGCAGATGAAATCAAGACTGGCGTGGACCACATCGTAGACCCATCCCTCGAAAAGGGCGCCACAGGCCAGTCCTCATCCATCATAAAGGTCGGACTGGACTATTCTATTGAGATAATAAGGAAATAGGGTGTGCATATTTGTAGATGTCCGAAAAATATGCTATATTTCGGACATCTTAAAAAGGTGTTTTAGCTTTACATATACCGGAAATATACTGCAGCGGCTGCCGTTAGGGCGGCCGTTTCTGTTCTCAGACGGGAGTCGCCGAGGTGGACTGGGATGAAACTGGACTGGAGTGCAAGCTGGGCTTCTTCGTGGGAGAAGTCGCCTTCGGGGCCGATCAGGATGATGATGTCCTTGCCGTCGTATTCGCTGAGGATATCCTTGATGCTCCTGCGGGGGATGTTTTCGTCTTCGAAGCAGTAGGCGATGAGGCGGAGGGGAGAGGAGATTTCTCCACTCGCCTCGCTCGGTCGAAATGACAGTTGGTCGCTCGGTGATGATTGTTGGTCGCTCGGTCGAAATGACAGTTGGTCGCTCTGGGATGACAGATGGCCGCTCTGGGATGACAGATGCTCGTTTGGTGATGACGGACTGCCGAATGACAGAATGAAGTCTTTTACGGAGACTGGTTCGTCAACGGCCGGAACTGCTGCCTTGAGGGACTGTTTTGCGGCGCTTACAAGAATTTTCTCTACACGTGCGGTCTTGAGGATCCTCCTTTCAGAATGATCTCCGATCACCGGAGTCAGCCTGTCGAATCCCATTTCGCATGCCTTTTCGGCAAACCATTCGTAGCGGTCGTTGTTTTTGGTCGGACAGACGGCCAGATGAAGATTGTATCCATGGCCGCCCCAGCCCTCCTCTCTGCTGAGAATCATTGCCTCTACTCCCTTGTGGCTGTCGGATGTGATGCGGCATCTGTAAAGTGTTCCGCATCCGTCTATGACGGAGATTTCATCGCCGCAGCGATGTCTGAGCACCCTGACACAATGGCCTGATTCGTCCTGGTCCAGTCTGCAGATGTTTCCGTCTATGTCGCGAGAGTAGAAAAGTTCCATATCAAATCCGGATTTAATCACGCAAATATACTAAATTTGTGACGCAAACGACAATGATAGCGCGCTATGACCAAAAGATATGTCTCTCTTGATGTGCTCAGGGGTTTGACCGTGGCACTGATGATAATAGTCAATAATCCGGGTTCATGGAGCAACATCTTCCCTCCGCTCAGGCATGCGGCATGGGATGGATGTACCCCGTGTGACCTTGTTTTTCCGTTCTTCCTCTTCTGTGTGGGCGCATCCATGGCCTTCGCTCTTGCAAAGTATGACGGTTTGAGCGGAAAAGCCTTCTGGAAGATATCCAGACGAGGACTTTTGCTGTATCTCGTCGGCTTGCTCCTGACCGCATTCCCGTTTTACCCTGCGCAGATGAATCCGGAGATGAGCTTCTGGCAGAATTGGCTGCAATGGGCGCAGCATCTGCGTCTGGTGGGGGTTCTGCCTAGAATAGCGATGTGTTATGTGCTTGCCTCGGTTCTGGTCTTATGGCTCAGGACGACCAGGAAGATATGGGGCGTGATAGCTGCGCTGTCTGTTCTTCATGTCGGGATTCTGCTTGCCTTTGCCGGCCCGGAGGGAGCCTTTTCGCTTCAAGGCAATGCCGCCCGCGCTATTGATATTGCAGTGTTCGGAGAAAACCATATATATAAAGGTTTCGGGATACCGTTCGATCCGGAAGGCCTTCTGGGAGTGCTTACAGGATCTTGTACTGTCATGATAGGCTATCTTGTCGGAAAGATGATAAGGAAAACCTCTGCGTCAGCAGACCCTGCCGCCGCTCAGTTGGAACTTCCGTCAAAGATATTTGCATTATCCGTCGCCGCTCTTGTCTTCGGACTGGCACTCAGTCTGGTTATACCTCTGAACAAGGCGCTGTGGTCTGTCTCTTATGTGTTCTATACCGCCGGATGGGCGATGCTTGTTCTGGCATTGCTCATATATCTGATTGACGTGAAGGGCTGGGAGAAGCCTTTCATCCCGTTCAAGGCATTCGGAATGAATGCGTTGGCGCTTTTCGTCCTGTCCGGACTCCTGATGAAGATCAACTGGAGATATATCGAATGGGACTATACCGCGATATTCGGAGGAAGCGAGATCATGTCCCTTCTCTTTGCTGTACTGTTCCTGTTACTGCACATGGCCATTGCTATGCTGATGTACCGGAAAAAGATATTCATAAAACTGTAATCCATGCGAATAGGCCTTATATCAGATACTCACGGTGTGTTCAGTGAGGAATTCCGCGACTTTTTCAAGGATGTGGATGAAATCTGGCATGCCGGAGATTTCGGCGGCGGGATGGAACTGGCGGAAAAGATGGCGCAGTTCAAGCCTGTAGTAGGCGTGGCGGGCAACTGCGATGACCATAAGCTTCGTTTCATCCATCCTCTCCATCGTTTCTTTGAATGCGAGGGAGTCAAGGTCCTGATGATGCATATCGGAGGCTATCCGGGGCGTTATGACCGCACGGCCCGCGAACTGATAGACAGATACAGGCCGGATCTTTTTATCTGCGGACATTCTCATATCCTGAAGGTAATGCGTGATCCCTTGAGAGGTGGAATGCTGACAATGAACCCCGGTGCTGCCGGAATACAGGGCTTTCACCTGGTGAGGACAGCTCTCCGCTTTCAGATTGATAGTGGAAAAATCCATGATCTGGAGGTGTATGAGCTGGATAGATGAGAATTTTGGGAGTTTTCTTGATTGTTAAGATTTCTTTTTATAACTTTGAACATCAATCGAAATGTTTAATCTTAAATTTGATTTGCTATGAAAAAGGTTTTAGTATCTATGGCAATCGTGGCAGCTATGTTTGCTGCTGCATCATGTGGTAACAACCAGAAGAAGGCTGAGGAGAAGGCTCCAGAGGCAGTTGAGCAGTGCTGCGGCGAGTGCACAAAGGCTGAAGGCGAGTGCTGCGGTGAGTGCAAGGAGGGTGAGTGCTGCAAGGCTGAAGGTGAGTGCTGCAAGGAAGAGGGCTGCTGCAAGGAGGCTGAGTGCCCAGAGTGCCCTGCAGAGACAAGCGAGACTCCAGCAGAATAATCTTCTGTAAAGATATGAGAGCTGACGCGCCATATGGTGCGTCAGTTTTTTTGTCTATATTTGTGAGGCTAAAATTAATTCGGATATGGCAGCAGCTAAGACTAAGACAGTGTGGTTCTGTAAGGAGTGTGGAAATGAAAGCCCGAAATGGATGGGAAGGTGCCCGGCGTGCGGGGAGTGGAATACGATGGTTGAGGAGACTGTGGCTACAGGAAAGAAGAATGCTCCAGCATCTGTAACCGTACCCGGCTCAAGCCATAAGCCGATGCCGCTTTCTGATATAGATTCATCGGTGGAAAGCCGTATCTCATTGAATAATGCGGAGGTGGACAGGATTCTTGGAGGAGGACTTGTGGAGGGCTCGCTGGTGCTGATAGGAGGTGAACCCGGTATCGGAAAGTCAACGCTTTCGCTTCAGATACCGCTTCATTGCTCCAATCTGAAGACTCTGTATGTCACCGGAGAGGAAAGCGCAAGACAGGTAAAGCTCAGAGCCGCCCGCATCGGGGGAGATGACTCCAACTGCATGATCTACAGCGAGACCCTGATGGAAAACATCATAGCTGAGGCCCGCTCCATGATGCCGGACCTGATGATAGTGGACTCGGTCCAGACGATGTTTACCCAGACAGTCGAGTCTTCACCAGGATCGGTTACCCAGATCAAGGAAACTGCAGCGATGCTGCTGAGATTTGCCAAGGAAACAGGAGTTCCGGTAATCCTTATCGGACATATTACAAAGGAAGGCAGCATTGCAGGTCCGAAGATACTGGAGCATATTGTAGATGTCGTGCTTCAGTTCGAAGGTGATAACAGAGGTACATACCGACTGCTCAGAAGCATCAAGAACCGTTTCGGTTCTACCTCCGAGCTAGCTGTCTTTGAAATGACAGGAAAGGGACTTCGCGAAGTAAGCAATCCTTCAGAAATGCTGATTCCTATGCACGAGGAGGGGCTGAGCGGTGTCGCTGTAAGTGCAATGCTGGATGGTACGAGGCCGTTCCTGATCGAGGTGCAGGCCCTGGTCAGCTCTGCGGCCTATGGTACTCCTCAAAGAAGCGCTACAGGCTTTGATGTCCGCAGGCTGAATATGCTTCTGGCTGTGCTGGAGAAGCGTGCAGGCTTCAAGCTTAGCGTAAAGGATGTGTTCCTCAATATGGCAGGTGGCCTCAAGGTGAATGATCCGGCGTGTGATCTGGCGGTTATATGCGCGGTGCTCTCATCAAATTTTGACTTTGCCATTCCGGCAGATACATGCTTTGCCGGTGAAATCGGCCTCAGCGGCGAGATTCGTCCTGTTGCCCAGACCGACAGACGCATAATAGAGGCAGCGCGCTTGGGCTTCAAGACCATATATGTATCAAGCTTCAGTAGTCTGGAAGGTCTTGACGGTCAGGATGTAAAGGGAATAAACGTAGTGAAGGTAGCAGACGTTCCGTCTCTGTGCCGAAGTCTCTTCAAAGGAAATTAATTCATTTCCGCAAGAGTTCCCATAATCTGATCCAGCAATTGTCTTACCTTGCTTGTTGAGGATGTGCAGTTGTTGGTCAGGATGGAAAATATGATCGTATCTTCCTTGCAGCCTTCTGAAGGAATGATGTATCCGCTATAGCATCTTACGCCGTTCATGGATCCGCTCTTCACCTTGATCCTCTCCTTTATTTCGGAAGGATAGTCTTTCATGTTTGCAGACAGTGTTCCTCTGCTGCCCGGAGAAGGCAGGCTGGAGGCGTATTCTTCGAAATATGGTGATTCCATCATTGCTGCCAGGAACCTGCACATGAAGTCTGCCGAGACATAGTTCTGTCTTGAAAGTCCGCTTCCGTCCTTCAGCTTGAATCCGTATGAGATATCTACTCCGAGTTCTCCCATCACTTCTTTTGCGGCAGCATATGACGAGTCATAGCTGGAGTTGCCTTTAAGTACCTTTCCCAGAGTTCTCAGCAAAGTCTCTGCATAAAGATTGTTGCTGATATGATTGGTCCATGAGGCGATTTTATCCATGGCAGGTGACTGGGTGCTTCCGATGATCCTTACCTCGCCGTCCCTTTCCCAGTTGAGGTCAAGCCGGCTGTCTCCAACGCCTCCGGAGCATGTTATCCCGCTGTCGGACAGATATTTATGGAAGTACCATGCACATGTGTATTCCGGGAATTTGTTGCTGCAGTCCAGTCTTTTGTCAGCCCTGTCAACGGCGAATGTGCCGCGGATCTCGGCTATAGGAGCAAGGTCGCTTGTATACATGAACAGCCTGTCGCCCGTTCCGGGCTCGCCTGTAGTGCAGCTGTATCTGAAGTCCATCCACGGAGCTTGCGGATAATGAGGTGTTATCGATATCGAATCCCCGACTTCTGCTCCCGAAGAAACCTTGAATGACTGCATGTTTTCATAGAAGATGATACCTGTGGATCCGGTTCCATAGTAGGTGCCGATATCCTCCAGCTGCCATGTAGGTGCATCCATCTCCTTGTCAAAGTATCCTCCGTCTCCTATGACCTTGCCTTCGATATGGTATATTCCTGCCTCTTTTACATATGATGTCCAGATTCCGAACACTGAATCTATCGGTGCCGAATACGGGTCTTCAGAGCCAAGGGTAGGATCGGCGCCGCCGATTATGTAAAGATTGCCGGTAAGAATTCCGTCAATTATCTCTCCGTCATATCCGATTCCGGTCTCATATCTGAAGTCCTTTCCCAGCTTGTGGAGTGCGAGTCCGGTACTGATCAGTTTCATGTTTGATGCTGGCAGCAACATCTTTTCTGCATTGATGTCCACCAAGGTCCGCCCGTCTCCTGTTCGGACGCAGATTCCTACTGCCGACTGGGACAAAAGGGCGTCTCCTGCCAGCTTTTCTATGGATTCCTGAGCTTTGTGGTGTGTCTGAGCAGAAGATGTCAGACATATCAGTAAGTAAAAAAATATCAGAATAAGGTTCTTGCGCATGTTATTTCAGTCTTGGCGGAGCAAATTTATAATTCTTTTTTCATAATTTTGCACCGGCTTAAACAATAATGGATAAACATATGGCAAAGGTATTGGTTTCAGGCGGCGCCGGATATATCGGCAGTCATGTGACAGTAGAGCTCATAGCTGCGGGCTATGATGTGGTTGTTGCGGATAATATGTCTAATTGCGACATGACATGTTTTGAGGGAGTAAAGAAAATCACAGGAAAGGAAGACATTCCTTTTTATCAGATAGATTGCTGTGACTATGCATCGGTCGACAAGGTGTTCTCAGAGCATGAGATTGATGCCGTGATTCATTTCGCTGCATTCAAGGCGGTGGGAGAGTCTGTGGCTCAGCCGATCATGTACTACAGGAATAATCTCGTTTCATTCCTCAACATCCTGGAAGTTGCCAAGAACCACGGCGGCTGCAATGTGCTTTTCTCGTCATCGGCAACGGTTTATGGTGAGGCAGAGGTACTTCCTGTCACAGAGCAGACTCCGCGTCTGCCGGCCACTTCTCCATATGGAAATACAAAGCAGATGTGCGAGGATATCCTCAGGGATGTTGTTGCAGCGACTGCTGCATCAGAGGGCGTCATAAAGGGAATAGCGCTCCGTTATTTCAACCCTATCGGAGCCCATCCTTCAGCACTCATCGGAGAACTTCCTCGCGGTGTTCCTAATAACCTTGTTCCATTCATCACCCAGACAGCTATCGGAAAACGTGAGTGTCTGAGCATATTCGGCAATGATTATCCGACAGAGGACGGAACTTGTCTGCGTGACTATATTGACATCGTGGACCTTGCGAAGGCTCATGTTGCTGCTGTAACAAGGATGGTGGACGGAAAAATGAAGGAAGGATACGAGATCTTTAATGTGGGAACAGGACGTCCGGTTTCAGTGTATGAGCTTGTCTCTGCATTCGAGAAGGTCAATGGCTTGAAACTCAATTATAAATATGTTGACCGTCGTCCGGGAGATGTGATGGCTATCTGGGCAGATACCACTCTGGCAAACGAAGAGTTGGGATGGAAGGCCGAGCGTACTGTTGAAGAAACCTTGGCTTCTGCCTGGGCATGGGAAAAATCCCTTGCAGGAAAGTAAATTTTCCGCTACTTAAGCGCGCTAAGTTAAACACGCTTAATTTTCTAACTATCTGATTATTAGTTCTTTGTATTTTGAGGCGTGTTTAACCCTTACTTTAAAAGGTGGGTTAAACACAGGTGAAATTATAATGCCTTGATAGTCAGTGTGTTAGGGATAGGGGCGAGTTTAACCCCTCGCTATTGTCAGAACCATATAATACGAAAGAAGACGACTGAATCAGTCGCCTTCTTTTTGTTTTATGCTTCCTTTGAAACTACTGCGCTGAGTTTCTCGCAGAGAGTGTCAAGCTTCTCGAACATTTCCTTTGTAAGAGCGTTGTAGTAAGCTTTCTTGTTGCCTTCAGGATGACTTGCTCTTGTCTTGAGGCTGTTGTAAAGCTCTACAGCTTCGTCAATTATCTGTGCGATCTCGTCAGCATCCTTGTGAGGGTTAAGCGCTACGAAGAGTGCGCAGTCATCAATGAATTCTGCTACGAAATACTCGATGTCTTTTTTGAAAACTCTGAGGTTCATAATCAATACGTATTAAGATAGTTTTTGTTATAACGGCGACAAAGATAGAATTATTTTGTCAATACCACAAGCGGCAGGCCCTAATAATTCGATGTGCATTTTCATAGTAGTTCTCCTCTCCAGGTATCAGGGAGTTGACGCGGACGAGGTGGGAGGCATGGATCATCTCTCCGTTTCCAAGATAGATTCCGACGTGAGTGATGCCCTTGGTTTCCGTGTTTCCGAAGAATACCAGGTCTCCGCGTCCGAGGTTCTTGATTGCCTCTCTTGCCTTCTCTGCATCATATGATTCCTTTACCTGGGCTTCTGTAACTCCCTCAGTGTCTTTGCGCGACACTTCGATCTCTTTTCCGCATTTTACCTGCTGGGTGGCGTTGCGTGGCAGCAGGATGTCGTTCATAAGGAAGCAGATGCGCACCAGACCGCTGCAGTCCACGCCTTTCGATGACATGCCTCCCCATAAATACGGCACACCTTGAAGGCTGTATGCAGCGCGGATCACTGCTTCCATCTGTTCCGGGCTTATCAGACCTTCAGCTGAGTTCCCCATGCGGATGTCAGTGCGTTCTCCAAGCAGCCTTACATTATCCTTGGGCACCCACCCTCTTCTTCCAGAAGGCAATATGACCTGAACCCATTTTCCGTGCTTGCCTGACGGACTTGCGCTTCCTTTGATCTTAGGGGCTACTCTCATTACATCACCGCCGACCAGATCGCAGATGATGTCCGGGTTGCTCTTCGTAGGAGTGGTGTAGACGTGGCCATGCTGTGCGGTAAAAATGTACTTGGGAGCTTCCTCGTACTCCTTGATCTGCTCCGGAGTCATCTCGATCAGTGTCTTCTCTGTTGTCCATGCCCTGTATGGCTGAGGTGACTCGATTTCCCTCCAGTATCCCTTTTCTCCGACTATTTCCACCACTGTCCCCATCAGCTCCTGGGTCTCCAGCGCGGATTCGTAGTCCGGCTGCAGTCTCATGTAGCATGTTGAGGTTCCCACAACCGCCATCCTTTTTCCCTGTGCGCCTGCTGACAGGGCAATGACTGCCGCTGCGAGCGATATCAGTATTCTTTTCATGTTTATTCCGGCTTTTGAATGTCATGACTGCCATCCGCAAATATATTAAATTAAATGACTACTTTTGCACTCTATGTCAGATGGATTTGAAAAATACGGCTTCCCGGAGGGGAAAAGATACAACTCATTTGTCGGCTATTTCAAGCGCCGGTATGGTGAGCGCCTGCAGAAGATTGTTCTGGATGCCGGTTTCACCTGCCCCAACCGTGATGGCACGGTCGGTCGCGGCGGCTGCACCTATTGTGACAATGCCGCATTTCACCCGTCCTACAGCACGGCCGGCAAAAGCCTGCATCAGCAGCTGGATGAAGGTATGGAGTTTCATAAGGTGCGATACCGCACCACCGAGCACTATCTTGCTTATTTTCAATCATTTTCCAATACATACGCTCCTCTCGAGAGGCTCCGCCAGCTTTATGAAGAGGCTCTTTCACACCCATCTGTTGTGGGCCTTGTCATAGGTACGCGTCCGGACTGTGTGGACGAGGAGAAGCTGGACTATCTTTCGGACCTGGCCCACGGTCGGGTGCTGACCGGCTGGTCGCGTTCGTTGGCAGGGGAGCCGTCGAGGACCGCTCCGGTGATAGTTGTCGAATATGGCATCGAGTCGTGCTACGACACGACTCTGCTCCGCATCAACCGCGGTCATGATTTTGACACTGCACGCCGTGCAGTGGAGATGACCGCAGCGCGTGGGCTCGATGTCGGGGCGCATTTCATTCTGGGACTCCCCGGGGAGAGCAGGCAGATGATGCTGGATTCGTGTGCCAAGATCAATGAACTGCCGCTCCGTTCCGTAAAGTTTCATCAGCTGCAGATAGTCAAGGGTACACGTATGGAACAGGAATATGCCTCAGCTCCTCAGGATTTCGAGCGTTTTACCCTTGACGAGTATCTGGACCTGTTTGCAGATATGCTGGAACGGCTGCGCCCGGGGCTCAGCATCGAGCGCTTCGTCGGCGAAGTCCCGCCGCGTTTCGTCAACGAGACCCCATGGGGTCTCATCCGAAACGTCGAGCTCCTTCGCCTCCTCGACCAGCGCCTCGAATCCCGCCAGACCTGGCAGGGCCGCCTGCTTTAGCGGTGTCTTTTGCCTCATTTCGCCGGGATGAATGCAGTATATGTCGGAAAAAATGATTACATTTGCCAAATTTTAGACGAAAGATGCAGACATTTACAAACTCTCCGATTATTGAAGGCCTGACCTTCGACGACGTTTTGCTGATTCCAGCTCATTCTGAGGTACTTCCGAGGACCGTTGACGTCTCTACCAAGTTTACAAGGGATATTACCCTTCAGACCCCTATCGTATCTGCTGCAATGGATACTGTTACAGAAGCCGAACTTGCCATTGCTATGGCTCGTGCCGGTGGTATTGGTGTGATTCACAAGAACATGTCAATAGAGGAGCAGATGAACCAGGTCCGTCGTGTGAAGAGAGCGGAGAACGGAATGATCTATGATCCGATCACCATCCATGCTGATGCAACAGTGGGTCAGGTGCTTGGAATGATGGCTCAGCATCATATCGGAGGTATTCCGGTGGTGGATGATAACGGCTTCCTCGTAGGTATTGTTACAAACCGAGACCTCCGTTTCCAGAGAGATCCGAAGATGCCTGTATCAGAAATAATGACAAAGGAAAATCTTGTGACAGCGCCTAAGGGCATCAGCCTTCCGGCAGCGACTGACATCCTTCGTCAGCACAAGATCGAGAAACTTCCAGTAGTTGATGCAGACGGCAAGCTCGTCGGACTCATCACCTACAAGGACCTCATGAAGATAAAGGACAATCCTATCGCATCGAAGGACAGCAAGGGCCGCCTCCTCGTGGCAGCTGCAGTAGGTGTGAAGTCGGATACAATAGAGCGTATCGAGATGCTCGTAAGTGCAGGTGCGGATGCAGTGGTGGTAGACACCGCTCACGGTCACTCACAGGGCGTGCTTGATGTGATCAAGAATGCTTGCCAGGCATTGCCTGATGTGCAGATCGTTGCAGGAAACGTCGCTACAGCCGAAGGCGCAAAGGCGCTTGCAGATGCAGGCGTAAGCGCAGTGAAGGTCGGCATAGGACCGGGCTCAATCTGTACAACCCGCGTCATCGCAGGTGTGGGTATGCCGCAGCTTTCAGCGGTGATGATGGCGTCAGAGGCCCTCAAGGGCACAGGCGTTCCGGTGATCGCCGACGGCGGTATCCGTTACTCAGGTGACGTTGTGAAGGCTCTCGCAGCAGGTGCAAGCACAATCATGGCCGGCTCGCTCTTCGCAGGAGTCGAGGAGTCTCCTGGAGAGACCATCATCCTCAACGGACGTAAGTACAAGTCATACCGTGGCATGGGCTCGCTCGAGGCCATGCAGCAGGGCTCGAAGGACCGCTACTTCCAGGATATGGAAGAGGACATCAAGAAGCTCGTTCCGGAGGGAATCGTAGCTCAGGTTCCATACAAGGGTACGCTCAACGAGGTTGTATACCAGCTCGTAGGCGGTCTCCGCGCAGGTATGGGTTATGTCGGTGCAGCAAATATCGAGAAACTCCGCGACGCGAAGTTTGTGCGCATCACCAATGCGGGATATCTTGAGGGACATCCGCACGATGTGACAATCACACGCGAAGCTCCAAACTATTCAAGATAGTCGGCTGATGAGGCGGGCGATATGCATAGTGACAATCTTTGGGATCGTCTTGCAGATGTTTTCATCGTGCAAGGCGATTTCAGACTTTCTTGACAAGGGAGAAGTCGTGGCCAAAGTAGGCGATTCCAAACTTAAGATGGAAGAGCTGAAGAAGGTCATACCTAACGGGATCTCTCCTGAGGACAGCACTATGCTTGCCAAGCAGTATATCAATTCCTGGGCTCTGGACCATATATATCTGGAGGTGGCTGAAGATCAGCTTTCATCTTCGGAACTGGATGTATCTCAGGAACTTGAGGCTTATCGCCGTTCTCTTCTGAAATACCGATACGAGCAGCTCTATGTCAACCAGAGGCTTGACACTCTTGTTTCAGACGATCAGATACAGGAGTTCTATCAGCAGCATCCGGACAGGTTCATCCTGTTCAGGCCTGTTGTGAAGGCCCGGTTCATGAACATAGATTCCAATTCTCCAGCATTGGCAAAGATCAAGAAGAAGATGTCATCTGATGATGCGGCGGATATCATGGAGGCAGACAGCCTTGCCTATTCTTCCGCATTCAAGTTCACGACATGGAATGATTCGTGGATAGATGCGGCTACGCTGGCACGTGAGTTTGGAACTGAATCACAGTCAGTCCTCTCATCGGTCAGGAAAGGTTGGATAGAAAGGACGGATACGCTGGGAGTTTCCAGCATAGCCTATGTTTCAGACATTGTCGGAACAGGAAAGATGTCTCCGCTGGAATACAGCACTCCTTTCATCAAGGATATGATTATAAGTGCGCGCAAGCAGAAACTGTTGTCGGATTTGGAACAGGATTTGCTTAAGGACGCGCTCAAAAACGGAAAATTTGAAATTTTAAGATAATTATGAACATTCTCTGGATAAAGAGATTGGCGGTAGCTGTGGCCGTTGCGACCATAGGTTTTTCCGCTTCAGCTCAGAAGTATTCTGATGGCTTGGTAGACAAGACTGTAGCCGTGGTAGGAAATGAGATGATCATGCTTTCTGACATCGAGGAAGAAGTGCAGATGATGAGGGCTTATGGTGTGCTGTCAGACAAGAGCGGAAGATGTGAGCTGCTGGAGCAGATGATGTCTTCAAAACTTTTCCTCATGCAGGCTAGGGTAGACTCGATCGCTGTCAATAACGACATGGTTGAGGGAGAGCTCCGTAACAGGCTGGATATGCTCCGTACAAATCTCGGAGGTGACGAGCAGGTGGAAAAGCAGTTTGGCAAGCCTATGTACAAGCTTCGTCAGGAGTGGCGTGAAGCCATTGTGGATCAGACGCTTACCCAGCAGATGCAGCAGGAGATCGCCGGAAAGATCCCTGAGCTGACCCCATATGATGTCCAGCAGTATGTTGAAAAGACAGACAAGGCAGATATGCCGATGGTTCCGATAAAGTACCAGCTTCGCCAGATATGCATATATCCTGACAGGGAGGCTGCGAATATGGCCGTGAAGGAGCGACTTCTTGCTATACGTGAACGTATCATCAATGGAGAGAAGTTCTCCACCCTCGCTCGTATCTATTCCCAGGATCCGGGAAGCGCCCGCAAGGGAGGAGAGCTTGGAATGGCCTCGAAGTCCATCTTCTGGCCGGCGTTCTCTGATGCGGCGATGGCCCTGAAACCGGGAGTGGTTTCCCAGATCGTAGAGACTCCGGACGGATTCCATATCATCGAAGTGCTGGAGAAGAAGGGCGATATGTTCAACGCCAGACATATCCTTCTCAAACCTGATTATACATCGGAAGACAGAAACAAAGGCTTCCATGTTCTGGACAGCTTGAGGACAGAACTGGCAAATGATGCCGTGACCTTTGAACTTGCGGCAAGATTCTACTCGGAAGATCCTGCTACAAGGACAAACGGAGGTCAGATGGCAGACCCGATGACAGGTTCTTCATATTTCGAAATCGACCAGCTCAAGCCACAGGACTATGCTGCCATCAAGAATCTTAAGGAGGGAGAAATCTCCGAGCCTGTAGAATCGCTTGACAACGAAGGCCGTGACGGAAACCTTGTTTATAAGATCATCAAGGTCGATAAGATCATCCCGTCCCATCCGGCTACATTCCAGAACGACTATACTCTGCTTCTGGAGCAGGCGGAAGGTCAGCTTCGTGAGAAGGCGATCAATGATTTCATTGATGAGAAAATAAAGACGACATACATCGTTATTGATCCGCTTTTCAAGGATTGTGTCTTTGAAAGAGAGGGTTGGTCGGAGAAATTCCGTAAATAGTCCTCCCGAGACCTATGAGATTATTCAAGAGACTTGCCGTTGTTCTCCTCGTCGTTCTGGCGGGGTTTTCGGTCATGTCCAATGCCAAAGGCCAAAGGCAGAATGTATCTCAAGGCAATAAGCAGGAGGAAGAAAAGGATAGTCTCGTTTATCTTCTCAGCTCCAAATCGGCGCAGACCATTGTCATTGATGAGGTCAGCTATCGAAAGGTCATAGGCCCTGCCAGATTCCTGCATAACGGAACATATCTCATATGCGATACCGCGTTATGGAACGTGGATACCAAGATCATCGACGCCTGGGGTAATGTAAGCATCCTGCAGGATGAGACAGTCCTGACAAGTGATAACCTCAAGTATCTTATCGATGAGGACCTGGCTCAGTTCAGAGGCTCGATCGTGCAGCTCACTGATAAGGATCATAATACCCTGAGAACCAGATATCTGGACTATAATACGGCGGACTCTGTGGCAGTATTCCAGAATGGTGGTGCCATGAGGGACAAGGACGGCCAGATCATAGAAAGCCGTAGCGGAACATATGATTCCAAGGTGAAGATCTTTACATTCAGTGACGATGTGAACATGTTCACGGACTCGATCTTTGTCAAGACGCGTTCTCTGGTCTATGAGTCTGACAAGAACTTTGCCACTTTCGGATTTGCTACTGATGTCTGGAAGGATGAGAATATGCTTTCGTCCAATGAGGGCTGGTACGACAGGGAGAATGAGATCTTCTTCTTCAGAAGAAATGTGCACGTGATGTCGGAAGACCAGGAAGGATGGTGTGACAGTCTGTATTTCTACAGGAACACATCAGACATCGACATGCTTGGCAATGCTCAGGTTACAGATACCACCAGAAACATATTCGGACTGGCAGGCCGCATAGAATACGTGGATTCTATATCCAAGGTGACGATGACCCGCAAGCCTGCTGTAATTTCGGAGGCCGAGAATAAGGATGGATCGATTGATACCGTATATCTGGGTGCTGAAAAGCTGATATATTACACGTTGAAGAAGTGCGATGTGGACAGCATGCTGGTAGTGGATGCTGACAAGCGCCTGGAGGCATTGAGGGTCGATCCTGTCGGAGAGTTCCGTAAGAAAGCTGCAGCCGAGGCTGCAAAGGCAGCGGAGGAAGCGGCGAAAAATGACCCTAATTACCGTCCTCAGCAGCCGTCAAAGGGTCAGAAGAACCAGCCTTCAGCGAATGGCCAGGCTCCTGCTGCAAAGAATCAGCCGCCGCAGGAAAGGACGATGCCAAAGGTTCAGATGCCTGCTGCCGATTCTCTTGCAGTAGCTGATTCTCTGATGTCTGCCGATTCCCTGGCTATGCCGGATTCATTGGCGACGGTTGATACGATTCCTCAGCTTCCGCCTAAGGATACCACCAAGATCGGCTTCCTTGAGGCCAGACGCAATGTCAAGATATACAGGAAGGATATGCAGGTTGTATGCGACTCGCTGCTTTATTGCGACCTTGACTCACTGGCAAGACTCTTCGTCGAGCCTCTTATCTGGCAGGAAGAAAGGAAGCAGTATTCTGCAGACAGCGTATATATTGTCGTAAATGATGGCGCTATGGATAAGGCCAGCCTTATGTCCAATGCCTTCATATCTATCCAGGAGGACTCCACCCATTTCGACCAGATCAAGGGTACGGAAATGCTTGCATATTTTGATGCCGAGGGAGAACTCGTCAGGTTTGACGTACTCGGAGGTGCATCTGCCCTCTTTTATATAGAGGAGAATGAAGTGCTTGCTACAGTCAACAAGCCTGAGTCCAAGATGCTCTCAGCCCTTCTCAAGGATGGGGAAGTGCAGAGAATATACTATTATGACGAGGCAAAGAACAATGGTTATCCGATAGTACAGCTGCCGGATGAAGAACAGCGGCTGAAAGGTTTCAACTGGCAGTCCGAAAAACGCCCTCAGGACCGTTTTGCTGTCACCCCGTTGTCTTTGAGGCCAAGCGAAAGGACATCATATGCGGCTCGTCCGCGTGCGACATACCGTCAGACAGATATCTACTTCCCGGGTTATATGAACGATGTCTACCGTCAGATCGAAGTCAGGGATTCTCTCCAGAGGCTGCGTGAGCGTGACCGGAGGATTGCCGAGCAGCGGGCGAAGGAACAGGCAAGGCTCGACAGTCTCGATCAGATTGAAAGACAGGTTATTGCGGACTCGCTGGCGAAGGTCGATTCTGTCATGAAGGCTGATTCGGTCGCATTGTCTGTCAAGACGGATTCTATAGCCCGCGCGGATTCTATCAAAGTTGTTGCAGATAGTCTCGCTGCTGCCGATACGCTTGTTCGCGAACTCACTCCTGAGGAGATAAAGGCGGCGAAGAAGGCAGAGAAGGCCGCGGCAAAGGAAGCCAAGAGAAAAGAACGCGAGGCGGAGAAGAAACGCAAACAGGAGGCTTTGGAGGCCAAATGGGCCGAAAAAGACCAGCGAGATGCCGAGAAGGCTGCTGCCAAGGAGGCCAAGCGTCTGGCGAAGGAGCGAAAACGTAAACGTAAAGCTCTGGAAGACGCCGCAAAGCGTGCTCAGAAAGAAGCCGAAATTCTGGAAAAATATCGACAGAAATATCGCGAGCAGAAAGCCAAGGAAGCTGCAAAAAAAGGAAGAGATCTGAAAAAATGACCGGCCGGTCTGTGAACATTAAAACAAATTCCAGATCTCTTCCATATTTTTTTATGGGGCCACATGCTATAAAAAAAGCACGGAACTTCCCGTGCAACCGTCGGCCTGCTACAGCCTACCAATAAACAGGTCGTCCCGCGCTTATGCGCAAGGACCACCTAACGCCCTATCGGTCAGTATTGAAATGTAGCAGTTTTGGTTGCGACGATAGGGGTGAATATTTATAAAAAATGTTGTGCTTCCACTTAACGGTGCAAATATAAATAAATTTTCCATTATGAGACGGTGCTTGTATATAATCATAGGATTTGCATTATGCCTTTCTGCATGCAGTCAATCTGAAGCAGAACAACTTCTCTGTGATGTTGAGACTTATATCATGGAACGTCCCGATAGTGCCCTGTACAGAATCAATGCAGCGAATAACTGAGACGCATTTGCGTGACCAAAAAACCGTTTTTATCTCTGCCATTCATAATGGTAATTTTTTCAAAGGCCATTCATGGGTAATAGATGTAATGGATATTTTTCTTTGTCTTGCTTCAATCCAGTTCAGGCTGTGTCTTATGATTCGGAGTCAAGTAGGAATACTGATGAATATTATGATACGGATTATAATAATCATTTCAGATTGATTTCTTATGATTTACCGGATCTGCTTGACGTTACTTTAGATTTTTAATATCTTTATTGTTCAAAATCAGAAGCGTATGTGTATATTAAGCAAACTGTTGCTAATGATTCTGATGTTAATATCCATTGGTGTTGAGGGTGTTAGGGCTCAGGAGACATATCACAAGAGCGAAAACGTCGGAAAAACACTGACATTGTCCGGTATCGGGGTTGTTGCAGGTGGGTCTGCAATGGTGATGATGGACGAATTCAGCAATCATTATTCCAATGGCTATCAGTCGATAGCTGGTATGATTACGGCCGGAACGGGTGCTGTCATGGTACTTGTGGGAGTCCCGCTGTGGATTTCGGGTCGAGCACAGAACAAATCATACTCCGAATCGCTTTTCGAGGTTGGTGATGGCCGGACAGGTAGTATGTTTATGTTTGAGTTGGGTGTGGGTTTGCCATATATGCTCCGGGTAAATGCCATCGGAGGTTATTATGTGTTGGAGAATTTTTTCATAGGCGGTGGTCTGTCTTTTGCCACCATACCTTCTGTTCTGAACAGTGTGCCGGTATTCGCCGAGTTCCGCTATACTATCGGCAATAAAAGATGTTCTCCATATGTGTCACTGGATATGGGTTATGATGTACTCAATGTAAAACCTTATTGTGATCTGTCTTTGGGAACTCATTTCCGTTCATGGACTCCGGATAAAAGTGGCATGTGGTGGTTTGGTGCATCAGTAACATATTTTGGTGATGAAAATATCCTCCCAGGCTTAAAGCTTGGGTATTCATTCTAATCCATAAGAGCTATGAAAAGAATGATTTTATTTCTTCTGTCAGTGGTATCTGTCACCACAACTCTGTCGGCTCAGGACGTGAGAGGTGTCCCGTTGGGCATTACAATGTCAAGAGATTTAGCATCTGATCAGACCGTCCGGCAGTAAAATCCGGGAAATACCGTCGGACGGTTCTCGAAACAGTTCAAAATAAACTAAAATAGGCACCGTCCTACATGAAAATGGCAGATTTTCTGTAGGACGGTGCCTGTTTTGGAACGAAACACAAAACTGTGTATCTATAAGTCGCGCAGTGTGATCTGTGCCGTTGTCAGGTAGTGTTTGCCAGGAGAAACGTTACTCCGCGTAGAGCTTTATGATGTTGAGGATGACCTCGCTTGCCTTTTCCATGCTCTGGAGAGGGAGGTATTCCATCTTGCCGTGGAAGTTGTGCCCGCCGGCGAAGATGTTAGGGCATGGAAGTCCCATGAATGAGAGGTTCGCGCCGTCAGTGCCTCCGCGGATAGGCTGCACCTTCGGGGTTATGCCTGCCATCTCGATGGCCTTCATGGCCTTCTCCACGATGTGGTAGTGCGGCTCAACCTGCTTGCGCATGTTATAGTACTGGTGCTTTATTTCTACAGTCGCTGTGCCTTCTCCGTATTTCTCGTTGATGAAGTCTACGCATTTCTGCATGTATGCCTTCTTCTTCTCGTAGAGATCCATGTCGTGGTCGCGGATGATGTATGAGAATGTCGCGCTCTCCACCTCGCCGCTGAAGCTGATGAGGTGATAGAATCCTTCGTATCCGCATGTGTATTCCGGCTTCTGCTCCACAGGGAGGAGGCTGTTGAGCTCCATTCCTATGAGGATGGCGTTCTTCATCTTGCCCTTTGCCGTGCCCGGGTGCACGTTGCAGCCCTGGATGCGGATAGTTGCTCCTGCAGCGTTGAAGTTCTCATACTCCAGCTCGCCGATCTGGCCACCGTCCATGGTGTATGCATACTTTGCTCCGAATTTCTCAACATCGAATTTCACCACTCCGCGTCCGATTTCCTCGTCAGGAGTGAATCCTATCTTGATGTCTCCATGCTTGAACTCAGGATGCTCGACGATATACTGCACTGCGTTCATGATCTCGGCTATTCCGGCCTTGTCGTCAGCTCCCAGAAGGGTGGTGCCGTCTGTTGTGATGATGGTCTGACCCTTGTAGTTCAGCAGCTCCGGGAATTCGCTCGGCTTCAGGCTCAGGCCCGGAACGCCCTTGAGCGGGATCTCTCCGCCGTCATAGTTCTCTATGATCTGAGGCTTCACATTGTCGCCGGGAGCGTCAGGAGCTGTGTCGGCGTGTGCTATGAAGCCTACGGCAGGTACATCCTTTCCGCAGTTCGACGGAATGCTTGCCATCACATATCCCCACTCGTCGAGTGTGGCCTCGACGCCCATCGCAACAAGTTCGTCACGGAGCATCTTCAGCAGGTCAAGCTCCCTCCCTGCGCTCGGCTGTGTCTCTGACTCAGGATCTGCCTTGGTGTCTACAGCAACATACCTGAGAAATCTGTCTAAAATCTTTTCCATATCGTTGTTGTTTTTGCTTTTCGTGTTACATCAGCAGCAGGCTGACAGCCATGATTGCCATACCTCCCACCACTCCGGCGATCGCCACATGGTGCTTGCCGTATTTTTCAGCAGTCGGAAGCAGTTCGTCCAGCGAGATGTATATCATGATGCCGGCAACAGCCGAAAGAATCAGCGGGAATACCGGACTTGTACCTGTAAGCTCGATTCCGAAAGCCGCAGTGATGCCCAGGCAAAGAAGTGCACCGACAAGCTCGCTCATTCCGGAGAGTGTCGCGTACAGCAGTGCCTTGCCTTTGCTGCGCGTCGCATAATATATAGGTATGGCTACGGCGATTCCTTCCGGGATGTTGTGGATGGCGATGGCGAATGTGATGCCTGCTCCCATCTCAGGATCGTTGAGCGCTCCTATGAATGTCGCGATCCCTTCGGGAAAGTTGTGGATGGCGATGGCCAATGCTGACATCAGTCCCAGCCTTTGTAGCGCTTTCGAGTTTCCTGTATGTTCCAGCATGTCGACGGCGGCTGTCTTGGAATCCAGTGACAGGCCTGGGGCTTCATGCGGGTTTTCATATTCCGGTATGAGGAAGTCGATAAGCGTGATTATGCCCATTCCGACAAAGAATGCAATCAGGACGAATGCCTTCCCGTGAGTCCCTGGTACGGATGACATTATCTCGGCCTGAGCCTCAGGATAGAGCTCTGCCAGCGAGATGAATATCATCACGCCGGCGCTCAGTCCGAGCGCCCCCGCCAGAAAATTACTGCTGAGCTTCTTCCTGAAGAGCACGAGTGCTCCGCCGATGCCTGTTGCGGCACCGGCGATAAGCGTCATCAGTAATGCTCCCCAGATTCCGGTCATGTCTTATATCGTCTTATGCTTCCTTCTTGGCCTTCAGCGCTGCGTATACCATATATATAATAATGGCAGCATATGGGATTATCGCGATCGGTTCAGTCCAAGGAGATGGCTTCATGAACATGTCGACGTTTGCAAATCTGAGCACGGCGCTCACTACTCCCATCAGCGCTCCTCCGGCGATGAATCCAGATGCAATCAGCGTACCCTTTTCAGAGCGGGCTGCGTTGAGTTCGCTGTCTTTGCTGCGGCTTCCGACATACCATGCGATGGCTCCTCCTACCAGCATCGGCATATTGAGCTCGATAGGGATGAACATTCCGAGGGCGAAAGGAAGTGCAGGAACCTTGAAATATGTAAGGACCACAGCGATCAGGGCTCCTATTCCGTAGAGCATCCATGGTGCCTGTCCTCCGTTCATCATAGGCTCTATCACAGCCTTCATGGCATTGGCCTGAGGGGCTGCCAGAGGTCCTCCTTCTGCAAAACCGTATGTCTTGTTAAGGATGATCATTACTCCTCCCACTGTAGCGGCTGCCACGAGGGTTCCGAGGAACTTCCATGTCTGCTGCTTTGCAGGGGTGCTTCCGATCCAATATCCTACCTTAAGGTCTGTGATGAAGGCGCCGGCAACTGAGAGTGCTGTACATACCACACCTCCGATTATGAGGGCTGCGGTCATTCCGGCGGTTCCTTTGAGGCCTACGCTTACAAGTACGAGCGAGCCCAGGATCAAGGTCATGATGGTCATTCCGCTGACAGGGTTGGATCCTACGATGGCGATGGCATTAGCTGCAACAGTAGTGAAGAGGAACGCGATGATTCCTACTACCAGAACGCCGACTACCGCGTAGATAGGCTTGTCGACTACTCCGAATGCGAAGAAGATGAATATGGCAAGGATCGCCACGAGGATGCCGACAACGATGATCTTCATCGATATGTCGCGCTGGGTTCTGATGACTTCAGCTTCGGCGTCTCCCTTCTTTCTCTTGAATTCGCTTGCAGCAAGTCCCAGAGCTGACTTGATCACTCCGAATGATTTGATGATTCCGATTATTCCGGCAGCTGCGATGCCTCCGATTCCGATGTGCCTTGCATATTCCTTGAACAGCACTTCAGGCGATGCATCGCTTATGAATGTGAGTGTATCACCTACCCATATGAGGTCTGTACCGAAGAAAACATTGATAAGAGGGATTATCACGAGCCATACAAGGAAGCTTCCGCAGCAGATGATGAAGGCGTATTTAAGTCCTACGATATATCCCAGTCCGAGTACGGCAGCTCCGGTGTTGATGTTAAGAAGGATCTTTGCCTTGTCTGCAAGTGCGGCTCCCCATGCGAAGACTCTTGTGCTGAGAGTTTCTCCCCAAAGTCCGAATGTGGATACGATGAAGTCATAGATACCTCCGATAAGACCGCTGACCAGAAGGGTCTTGGCACCCTTGCCTCCGCTTTCACCGCTGACAAGTACCTGAGTGGTTGCAGTGGCCTCAGGGAACGGATATTTTCCATGCTGCTCCTTGACGAAGTATTTTCTGAAAGGGATCAGGAACAGGATACCGAGGACTCCTCCAAGGAGTGAGGAGAAGAATATCTGTGTAAAGTTTACGGTGAGTTCCGGATATTTCTCCTGAAGCATGAACAGGGCAGGGAGGGTGAAGATCGCTCCTGCCACTATAGCTCCGGAACAAGATCCGATGGACTGGATCATTACGTTCTCTCCAAGAGAGTTCTTGCGTCCCAATGCTGTGGACAGTCCTACTGCGATGATGGCGATAGGGATGGCTGCCTCAAATACCTGACCGACCTTAAGTCCGAGATATGCTGCGGCAGCAGAAAAGAGGACTGTCATTATGAGTCCCAGGCTGACCGACCATGGGGTCACTTCGGGATAATTCTTTTTAGGCGAGAGCAGCGGCTGGTACTCCTCTCCCGGTTTCAGCTCCCTATGGGCATTCTCCGGCAATTGTGTCTTTCTTTCTTCCATTATATTATATGTATAGTTTTTTCATCCGGTACATGTTGGCTCCATGCCAGTGGGCCGATATGACAAAAGTAGTCATAATATCTGAAAAAAGCTTATGTTGCGGCTGGCAGATGTGTGTAATCTTGATCAGCTGACGTGTAATCCGTTGATTCTAAACACCTTATGCAAACCTCGTGCTCCCCTTTGGCGGCACGAGGTTTGCGCAAAGTATTGACACTTAAGGGGTTAAGCGCCAGAATTCTCATCGCTTCTGTGACGTGATGGGGGAACTTTTGGGTGTTTTTTGTCTGTTTTTGAAGAAAAGTTGAAAAAAATGTGAAAAATATTTCAGAAAAATTTGGAGATAAAGAAAAAGTCCGTATCTTTGCAGCCCGTTTGAGAAATAACGGAAAAGTTCATTGACAAGTTTGAGAAAAGATAACGAGGTAAAGTTAAAAGATGAAATTAAAATAGTCTGTAACGAGTAAAAGATAGAGAGTCTATCGCAAGTTGTGGACTACAATTTCAAGGCAACGAGTAAATGAGAACAAGTGTTGAACAGCACGAAGAGTTCTTGTGATTCAAATCGAAGGAAAAAACAGAGAGAAGGTTACAAGAGCGGACGGCGGATGCCTAGGCTTCTGGAGGCGACGAAGGACGTGGTAAGCTGCGAAAAGCACCGGGGAACTGCAAACAGGTATTGATCCGGTGATCTCCGAATGGGGCAACCCGGCTGGCTGAAGGCCAGTCACCAGCAATGCTGGAGCGAACGAGGGGAACTGAAACATCTCAGTACCCTCAGGAAGAGAAAGAAATTATCGATTCCCTTAGTAGTGGCGATCGAACGGGGAAGAGCCTAAACCGATGTTGTTACGGCATCATCGGGGTTGTAGGACC
>JAZQEN010000011.1:0-12643 GCA_045539015.1 Candidatus Cryptobacteroides sp. | reverse complement strand
TGCCACCATGACAGGGTGGTGCTCGCTGACCGTCGGCAGCTTTGTCTGTACGCTCATCTGTACCCTGGTCTGCTTCTTTGTGACCTTACGTGTCAGCACCCAGAACCTGATCACCTTCGGTATCCTCTTCGGTACCTTCATCGGTTCGCTCGGCACCATCGTCGTGACCAACGCACCGAACGGAGACCTTCTCAAGCAGTACTATCTCTGGGGAGCGGCTAACTTCAATCTGGAGGGCGTGACTGCATGGGATGTGGTCTTCTCCCTGTCGCTGTTTGCGGCAGGCCTGCTGGTGGCTCTGAAGGCCGCAAAGCTACTTACGGCTCATTTCAAGGGTGAAATTGAACTGTCAAACCTGAAGAAGGCACTTCTGCTTCTGGCAATAATGTTCCTGGTAACCAGTTCCGTATCCATATGCGGCCCCATCGGATTCATTTCTCTCGGCATTCCGAACCTCAGCAGGATCATCTGCAAGAGCACTGATATCCGCAGGCACTACCTGATCTCCAGCGCCATGGGAGTAGGCCTCCTTCTGGTGACATATCTGGTGGTCAATCATGTAAACTTCGGCATATACCTTCCTATAAGCGCAACAATGGCCATCATTGCGCTTCCGCTGATGGCCATTCTGTTTATGAAGAAATAAGCTTATTTGGTTCTCATGAACCTGAGGCATTTCAGGATCCAGGCAGGAAGAGGCTTGCTGTCGTCCCTGTTCTCGAGATGGAGGTATATGCCTAACTTCTTGAGGATAGGGATTTTGAATGTCTCTACAAACTCAATCAGAGTACCGTCCGGATCTTCTATGTATGTGAAGTGGCCGTCAGCCTCTCCCATCTTGAAGTCCTTTCCGCTGTCGCATACGAACTCATGTCCCTGAGCTGCAGCTGCCTTGCGCACTTCCTCCATGTTTCTGATATCGAAGCAGAGGTGGATGAAACCGGGGTCGCCCCAGAGACGGCCTTCATACAGCTTGCGAGGAGCAGGCACGCCTTCGCCGTCAAGTCTCTGGATGAGCTCGATGTGTGATGTTCCAAGAACCTGACTCAGAGGGCCCTCGATAGGTTTTGAACGGGTGAGCATGACGCGTCTCATCTTATACTGTCCGCCTGGTACGCCCTTGAGGTCATCGAATACACCGGTAACGTCGTATTCCACCTTGTCGTAATCCATGATTGCTCCATAGAACTCGATGGACTTGTCCATATCGGATACTCCGAGAGTGGCTCCGTTGTTACCTCCGGTGTTCTTGTCTTCGTTATAGAAGCAGTAGTCGTCGGTCTCGATGTCGAACATGTTGTTCCATGGGTCCATGATGAAGAAATGCTCCTTTCCGTCCGGACCTGGTGCTGGTGTTGTGAGAATGTTCACGCCCTTCTTCTTCATGTCCTCATATGCTGCGCGGACATCGCGTGACTTTACCTTGCAGACTTCGATTCCATAGTCTCCGAGTTCCGGCTGGAACTGTATGTAGTTAAGTTCACGGCCCTTAGGCTCCCATATCTCGAATCCTCCGCCGCCACGAAGGTTGATGACCAGGATCGCATATCTTGGCTGAGGCTTGCCTCCGGTATATGGAAGCATCCTTTCTGCAACACCCTCAGAGCCGAGAATCTTGATATCCACTCCGAATACATTCCTGTACCATGGCCATGCCTCTTCTACGCTCCTTACTCCGATTCCTACCTGCTGCACTCCGCAGATCACTTTTCTTTTTTCCATATCAATCAATATTTAGATCCCCTTGGGATCAGTCATATGTTATCTAGCTGAAACATTACGTGCGATAAGGCGGAAGAGAGGGGTAATGTACCTGTAGAACGGCACCATGATGGTGTCGAATCCGCCGATTACCTTCTCATGCTTGCAACGCGCGATCGCTCTGATTGCCTTGCGTGCGCATTTGTTCACGTCATATCCGTTTGCCTGCCCCGGATCCATAACGCCTGTAGCCTTTCCGCTGCCGTCAAGGGCGTTCTTGGAAACATCTGTATGGATGCGTCCGGGCACGAGGATGGTTGTCTTGATCTGTGGGTATTCCAGTGCGATGGTCTCATAGAAACCGTGGATGGCATGCTTGGATGCGCAGTATGCAGAACGGACAGGGAAGCCGAAGACTCCTGATACTGAAGATACTACCGCGATGTGGACTCCTCTCTCGATGAACATGTCCTTGAGGGACTTCACGAGATAGATGCCGCCGAAATAGTTCACTTCCATGAGTCTGCGGTCCACGCTGATATCGGTTTCGAGAGTGAGGGCTCTCTGTGAAATGCCTGCGTTCAGGAGCAGGAAGTCTATCAGATGTCCCTCAGAATGTATCCATGCGACGAGTTCGTCGATCGATTCAGGCTTTTCTACATCTACTGTCTTGCACCATGATTTCACTCCCATTCCGATGCATTTCTTCTGCACCTTTTCCAGCACTTCAAGACGTCTTCCTGTGAGGATGACGTTGGCTCCTCTTTTGGCATACTGATAGGCGAGAGCCTCTCCGATGCCTGTGCCGCCTCCTGTGATGAGGACGGTCTTATCCTTGAATTTCAACATATTGGTTTGGTTTTGTTACACTTACTGTTATTAAAGCATCAGGCCGGCCTTCACCTTGTCTGCGACTTCCTGACCCTTGACGTGTGCAAGGATCGTGAGACCGAAGTCCTGAGCCCAGCCCGGTCCGCGTCCTGTGATCATGTTACCGTCTACAACGACACCTTCCTTTACGTATTCTGCTCCCTTGTCTGCCAGAGCCTGCTCGAAGCCGTCGTAGCATGTCATCTTCTTGCCCTCGATATTTGGAAGAAGGGTGAGGACTACGCTTGGGGCTGCACAGATTGCTGCGACAGTACCGCCTTCCTCATAGTGCTGAACCATGATGTCCATCAGTTTCCTGAATGCGGCAAGGTTTGCCGAACCAGGCATTCCGCCGGGGAAGATCATTACGTCGGACTGGAGGCATGGGCCGAATGAGGTCGATGCTCTGAATTCTCCGAATGCCATGTCTGCCACGACTGGGATGCGGTTTGAACTTGTCACGATCCTGTCGTCATAGATCGATACGGTCTTTACGTTGATGCCTCCTCTGCGGAGCATGTTCACTGTTGTGAGGGCCTCTGAAACCTCGAAGCCGTCAGCGAGAAATATGTATGTTCCTTTCATATTTTTAGTGTTATCTGTTGTTTTGTTGTCTATGCTTCTCTTTCCTTGATCCGGTTTGTTTCGTCGTCGTCAAAGAAATGGGCTATTTTTTGACGACGTGCTTACTTTTTCGTGTAATATTGCCCTTTTGGCTGGTTGTCGTCAAAAAATCATGCGATTCTTTGACGACGAGTCTGGCCAGGACTTATAGTCCCCAGTCGGAGGCTTTGTACGTGTCCTTCGGTGCCTGCGGCACGTTAGGGAAGTATGTGAATCCGGTCAGTTTCTCCAGATCGCTTACCGACATCATGTCCATCGAGCTCACTGCTGTCTTCTTCGGAGTCTTGTGGCTTCGTACGAAAGCCGCGCATTTGATCTCTGATGTGCTGCACTGTGACAGTGGCTTACCGCTGCTTCCGCTCTTCGTCCTCAGGAGTACATAATAGAACATGGACGGACGTGTCACGTCGCTTCTGCCTCCGAAACTGATCGTCTTAGGCGAATCCGTATTGCCGCGCTTGTCTGTATAGGTCTCGAAATATGTTCCGATGACTACATACAGCGTATCCGAACATACCTGGGTATCCACCCAGTCCTCGAGGGTGTTCCATCCACCGCCTCCGGTGTTGAACGTGTCGGAATACTGCGGTGCTATATTGGTGTAGTAGAATACCTGCCTGTTTGTAGCTGCAGATGAAAGTCTTTCTGCCGATCCGAGCATGTGTCCCTTGTTGCATCCGCCGCCTGTACTCTCTGAACTGTACTGGATGTTTGACGGTATGGCAGGATCTTTTCCGTATGCATCGGTCCTGCTGGCTCCGCTCTGATACATCTTGTGCCTAGGTGCTGCAACCCATACCGGACAATGATGCTCCGCACTATAGCAGACAGTATAGTTACGTGCCTTCTTTCCGCCAGGACCTTTCTCATTTCCTGCACACATGTGGTGGGCGTAATAAAGGTTCTTGTCCTTGTTATCTATGAGGTAACTTCCCGAAGATGAATAGTCTATTACCGGAAGTTCGTACCATCCGTATTTTCCGCTCTGTCCGGGGACAGGGGTCGGAATGTCGCCCGGCTGTTCAGGGTCCGGATCGGGGTCAGGTTCTGGTTCCGGATCAGGATCAGGTTCCGGGTCAGGAGTTACAGGGGTGTCCGGATCTGGGTCCGGTGACGGTGTGGTGCCTCCTGTCGATGTGCCTCTGCGATAAAGGGTGAGTTCTTCCTGACTGCCGTTGTAGCATCTGAAGCATGATGCGCTGTTATTCCACTGAAGCCGGTATCCGCTATGACCTACGTTTGACATCCATACGCTTCCGCCACTCTTGTATGAGAATGTCCAGAGATATTCGTCGGTAGATGCGGTAGGCGCACTGTCGGTTTTCGAAACCGAGTTCTTGCTTGCGGTCATTCCAAGATAGCCGACTCCTGTCAGATACACGCTGTATCCTTCGCCAACCTTGCTGACCACTGCCTTGTACGGGTCTCCATAGTCAGAATGGATGCCCTCAGCAGTCAGATGGGATATGAGATCGGTCTCAGAGGCTCCCTTGCTGGTGTCGCTGAACGAGTCAAAGACTTTCACTGTACTACCGGTGGTATATGTGATAAGGTAATCGCCGCTCCAGTCGCTGAAACTCTCAGCTACCTCAACATAGAAAGATTCCTGCGGCACCGGCTCTGGTTCAGGCTCTGGTTCAGGCTCCGGTTCAGGCTCGGGCTCCGGATTTTCCGGCTCCGGAGATTCCCCCTCTGGGTTTTCAATATCCGGTCTATCCTGATCGTCAGGTGTGACCGGAGTATCCGGACCACATCCTACGACAAGAATCAGGCATGCTGCAAGTGCGGATAGAATATTTCTTTTCATGGACCTATTCTGTTACTTTAAGATAAAACGGCGTTACAGGAAGTCCTTCACAGTTCTTGAGGTTGCCTGGCTTGAAGTCGCCCCATCCGTAGCGCACCTCGCATGGGTCGTGGACGAATTCCGATCTTACCCTCAGAACCTTTGTCTCCCACTCAAAGAATGCAAATGTGACAGGATAGAAGATGCCTTCGCTTCCTGCTACTTCCAGTCCTTCGATCTCCCTCCATCTGCTTATGCCGTTCCAGCAGTTGGTGAGTTCGATGCCCAACTCGATTCCGCTGCTCATTCTTGTACATTTTACGGCCTCGGGACTGTAGCATGCTATTGATGACATACCGTAGTCGCGGTTCAGGGCCAGCCTTGCAAGTCTTTCGCCTACTTCCTTCTTCTTTGCAGGGTGAATATTGTCCTGCTCATAGCTTTCCACAAGGTCGTTCGTTACGATTATTCCGCAGTTCGGGATAACCTTGGCACTTTCATGCTGAGCCTGCCTGAGCAGGGCGTAATATGGAGTGGCAGTCTGAGGCTTGTTGCGGTATGGGGCGATCTCGACCATGTAGAACGGGAGTTCAGCCTCGGAATCGTCCCAGCACTCCCTCCAGTGGTTCACCATATTGCTCATGCGCTCGCAGAACTGTTCGTGTCTGCCTACATTCGAGCATCCCTGATACCAGATGAATCCCTTGATTGTATATCCCATTACCGGACAGAGCATTGCGTTGTATGCAAGGTATGGACGATGGTAGTGGGTCATCGCCTCAATCCTTTCACGCGAAAGATCTTCGTCAGGATATGTTTCAAGTATTTCTTTAGGAGTCCAGCTTTCGATGCGGGCTCCGCCGTATGCGCATGAAACTATGCCTACAGGGACGTCAAGCATTTCATTCAGCTTGCGGGCATAGAAGAATGCGACTGCGCTCATTTCCGGCACAGTTGCGGGCTCTGCTCCCTTCCAGCAGGATTCCACTTCCTCGAGCGGTTCGTATGACTGCCTTACAGGAACTGTGAACATCCTTATCTTTTCTGTAGCTGCCGGAGCACAGATATAATCGATGGCGTTTTCTACCGGACAGTTGAAGAATCCTCTCATCGGCATTTCCATGTTGCTCTGACCGGATGCCAGCCAGACTTCTCCGACAAGAACATTCTTTAAGGTAACAGAACTTCCGTCGCCCTTGATGGTAATACTGTATGGTTTGTAACCTCCTGCCGGAGTTGTTACCTTGACTTCCCATCTGCCGTCGGCTTCTGCCTTTGTTCGGTATGATTTTCCGTTCCATGAGGTGCTTACGGAAATCTGGGAGCCGGCATCAGCCTTGCCCCATATTGCGGCTTCGGTGTTCTGCTGGAGGATAAGATTGTCTGTAAAGATGCTGCTGACTGACAGTTTGGCCTCTGATATGCCCCATGTGAGAATCATGAACAATGAAAGACAAAATATCTTTTTCATAAGCTTAAAGGATTATCAACAATCCCACAAAGATACAATTTCACTTCGTGAAACGCAAGTTTCAAATGGAAGTGTTATATTTGCACCATAAAATTATTACATCATGAAAAGGACATTTATTATCTTGTCGGCAGTCATTTCGGGACTGTTCGCTTCAATTCAGAATGCAGATGCACAGAAACAGGCGGGTATCGTTGCTCACAGAGGATTCTGGAACTGTGAGGAGGCCGGATATGCAAAGAATTCAGTTGCGGCCCTCAGATGTGCGCAGGAGGCTGGCTTCTGGGGCAGCGAGTTTGATGTCAACATGACAGCCGACGGGGTGCTGATAGTTTATCATGATGGAGACATCCGCGGTAAGAAGATAGAGAAGCACCCGTATTCGGAATTCGCTGATTTTGAGATCAGGAACGGCGAGAAGGTGCCTACGATAGACCAGTATCTTGAGCAGGGAAAGCTCTATCCGGAGACCATGCTTGTGTATGAGCTCAAGCCTCATTCCAGTGATGAAGTTGAGGACAGGTTCGTGGATCTGACGATCGCCAAGCTTCAGGAACATGGGCTTCTTTCTCCTGAAAGAGTGATGTTCATATCGTTCAGTCTTCATATGTGCGAGGTCCTGGCCGAAAGGCTTCCTGAGTTTACGGTTCAGTTCCTCGGATCGAGCAAGAGCCCTGACCAGCTGGCGGAGCTTGGTATAAATGGCGTGGATTACAACCACGGCGTCTTCAAACTCCACAAGAAATGGTACAAGCAGGCACGCAGGAACAATATGAGCGTGAATACCTGGACTGTCAACAAGGAAAAGGAGATGAAGAAAATGTTCAGGAAGGGCGTCGACCAGCTTACTACAGACAACCCTCTTGAGGCACGGGAAGTTCTTGAGAAATTGAAGATCGTAGAGTTGAAATAATGGCTTTGCTTCTTGAACTGCGGGATTTTCTTCAGGAGAAGGGGATATGTCCCAGGGTGAATCAGGTCTCCGGATTCGGCTATCTGGAAGTCATTCTGAAGGACGATGACCTGATAAGATGTATCCTCCCGCTTGAAATCAAGGCCAGAACCCCGGAAGGGGCTATTCTGGAATCTGAAAAGGCATCGCAGGCAGTTGCCGGGTTCGGTGGCATGTATGCAGGTCTGGCTAAGGTCATGGTTGTGCCGCAGGACAGGTGGATACGCCAGCGGGAGATGATGGAAGCGAGGATCCTGGCCCATCTGAATATGTTCTCGCAGGTCTATGCGCGTAATTGCGTGATAAGAAGGATCGATCAGATTACGGCCGCGTCTTTTCTTGCCTGGAACCATAGTTATGGCGATGCTTCGTGCAGGTATCGTTATGGGATGTTCCTGAAAAGACATACCGGACATAATGCCCTGGAGGGACAGGATCTTCCTGCTCCTGAAACACTGGTGGCGGTCGCCACTTTCTCCAATGCCCGCAAATGGGTCAAGGGAGATGATATCATAAGGTCATACGAATGGGTACGGTATGCATCCCTGCCCGGAGTAAGGGTTGTCGGCGGCATGGGCAGAATACTGAATGCCTTTACAGTGGATCTGATGCCGGATGATATAATGAGTTATGCCGACCTTGAGTGGTCCGAAGGCGAGGTGTATGAACGTCTCGGTTTTGAACTGGAGGGCAGGAAAAGTCCTGTCATGTTCATGGTGGATGACCAGTGGAGGAGGCATCCGGTGAATGAGGGGATGCCGGTGGATGCGGATGTGCTGTATTTCCGGAATTTCGGCAGTAATAAATATCGTCTCAAGCTGACTCCTTACGAATAAAATATATATCTTTGCGGGTTCGAAAACTATAAACTATATCATAAATGGAAGCAATTGTAAAGACAGACTTCAATTTTCCAGGCCAGAACGGCCACTACGTAGGAAAGGTGCGCGATGTGTACAGCATCGGAAATGAATATCTCGTTATGGTCGTATCTGACCGTATCTCGGCGTTTGATGTGGTTCTTCCTAAGGGCATTCCTTTCAAGGGACAGGTCCTCAATCAGATTGCAGCGAAGTTTCTGGATGCCACAGCCGACATCCTTCCTAACTGGAAGATAGCCGTGCCGGATCCTATGGTGACTGTAGGCCACAAGTGCGAGCCGTTCAAGGTCGAAATGGTTATCCGCGGATATCTTTCAGGTCACGCCTGGAGGGAATATAAGGCTGGAAAACGTGTGATCTGCGGCGTGGAGATGCCGGAGGGCATGGTTGAGAATCAGAAGTTCCCTCAGCCTATCATCACTCCTACGACAAAGGCGGCAGAAGGCCATGATGAGGATATCTCGAAGGAGGAAATCATTGCTCAGGGAATAGTAAGCAAGGAGGATTATGAGCAGCTCGAGGCATATACCCGTGCAATCTTCCAGAGAGGAACCGAGATTGCTGCGAAGATGGGCCTCATTCTCGTAGATACAAAATATGAGTTCGCGAAGAAGGACGGACAGATCTATCTGATGGATGAGATCCATACTCCTGACTCATCGCGCTATTTCTATGCAGAGGGTTATGAGGAGCGTCTTGCGGCAGGTCAGAAGCAGAAGCAGCTTTCAAAGGAGTTTGTGCGTGAGTGGCTGATGGCCAACGGTTTCCAGGGTCAGGAGGGACAGCAGGTTCCGGAAATGACTGATGAGATTGTAAACGGTATCACTGACCGTTATGTCGAGCTCTATGAGAATATTACAGGAGAGAAGTTCGAGAAGGCAGAAGGTACTGATGTTCAGGAGCGTATATGCAGGAACGTGACCGAGTGCCTTGCTTCATTGAAATAGATAATTAGTAGTGATAGTTTAAATAATCATTGAAAATATGGTAAAGGTAAATTTGAGAGGTTGCAGCTCCTTTGTAAAAGATGCAGATTACAAGGCATATGTAGAGAAGGCTCTTGCCGCTCTTGAAGTTCTTGAAAACGAGACAGGAAAGGGGCATGATTTTCTTGGTTGGAAACACCTTCCTTCAGAGACTCTCAATAACTCTCTCGTTGCTGAGTGTGAGGCAGTAAGGGATGCGTGGAAGGCAAAGAACGTTGACCTTGTGGTAGTCATCGGTATCGGAGGCTCATACCTTGGAGCAAAGTGTGCTCTCGAGGCACTCTCTCATCAGTTTGCAAAGCAGCTCAAGTCTAAGGGTGATGCGCCTGAAATCGTATTTGCAGGTCAGAACCTCTCTGAGGAATATATGTGCGAGCTCATGGATCTCGTGAAGGAGAGAAATGCTGCTTGCGTCGTGATCTCAAAGTCAGGTACTACAACAGAGCCTGCAGTTGCATTCCGTCTCATCAAGAAATATCTCGAAGAGACTTACGGTAAGGCAGAGGCTGCCGAGCGTATCGTGGCTGTTACAGACAAGGCTCGCGGAGCTCTCAAGTCGCTTTCTACTCAGGAAGGTTACAAGACTTTCGTCATCGAGGACAACGTTGGAGGACGTTTCTCAGTGCTCACTCCTGTAGGAATCCTTCCTATTGTTCTTGCAGGTTTCGATATGAAGGCTATGCTCGAAGGAGCTCTTGCTATGGAAGAGGCATGTGCCCAGAAGTGCGAGTGCAACCCTGCAGTTCAGTATGCAGCAATGCGTAACGCTCTTTATGCACAGGGTAAGAAGATCGAAATCCTCGTTGCATACAACCCTAAGCTTACATTCCTCGGCGAGTGGTGGAAACAGCTCTACGGTGAGTCAGAGGGCAAGGACGGTCTCGGAATCTTCCCTGCATCTGTAAACTTCACAACAGATCTCCATTCAATGGGACAGTATATCCAGGACGGAGAGCGCACTCTCATGGAGACTGTGGTTACAGTTGAGAAGAGCAGACGTTCTATGCTCATCGAGAGCGATCCGCAGAATCTCGACGGTCTTAACTTCCTCGCAGGAAAGCATGTCGAGGAGTGCAATGCAATGGCAGAGCTCGGAACAAAGCTCGCTCACATCGACGGTGGCGTCCCACAGCTTTCGCTCTCGATCGAGTGCGTGAATGAATATAACCTCGGCGCACTCTTCTATTTCTTCGAGAAGGCTTGCGGCATCAGCGGCTATATCCTCGGTGTGAATCCGTTTGACCAGCCAGGTGTCGAGGCTTATAAGAAGAACATGTTCGCTCTTCTCGGAAAGCCTGGTTACGAGGCTCAGGCAGAGGCACTCAAGGCAAGATTGTAATATGGAGAAAAAACTCTATCCGTTTAAATTTGTACCTGTCGCTTCAAGGAGACCTTGGGGCGGCAGTGCTTTGGTCAAGGAACTGGGAAAGAACTTTGTCGAGTGTGACGATGAGGGAAATGAAACCGTTCTCGGCGAGGATGTGCTCATCGGTGAAAGCTGGGAGCTTGCTGATATGGGTGTAGAAGATTCTGTCATCGCCAACGGTTGGCTTGCAGGAAACACCATCAGCGAACTCATGGAGACATACCTTGAAAGGATTGTCGGAGAAGATGTCTATAACTATTACGGCCGTCAGTTCCCGCTGCTCATAAAGTTCCTTGACATCAATGACAAGCTGTCCGTTCAGGTACATCCTGACGATGAGGTTGCGGCCGAAAGATATGACTCTCTTGGAAAGGCTGAGATCTGGTATGTCATGGATGCCAAGCCTGGCGCAAAGATGTACTGTGGATTCAACCGCGAGGTCTCGGCTCAGGAGTTCTATGACAGATGCCATGCAGGTACAGTGGATGAAGTTCTGAATGTCATCGAACCTAGGAAGGGTGACGTCATATTCATTACTCCGGGTACTGTCCATGCGGCTGATGGTGGCCTTCTCATAGCTGAGATCCAGGAGTCTTCAGACATGACCTTCCGTCTTTATGACTGGGGTCGTGAGTTCAATCCGGCTACTGCACGAAAGACTCACCTTGACGAGGCTATTGACCTGATCAACTACAAGCCGTTTGACTTCGGTCTGTATCGCAAGGGACCTCTCTGGGGCGAGGAGGCCATGTATGTGCCATGCAAGGCACATGAGTGCTGCTGTGGTTATGAGTGTGGATGTGGTGAGGAAGAGTGCCACTGTCATGAGGAAGGTCATGAGTGCCACTGTCATGAGGAAAGCCAGGAGGGCCAGATGATTCAGAATCTGGTAGAATGTCCTCAGTTCAGCGTTTCAAAGATCGCATTGACCGATCCTCTTCATATCTATACAGATAAGTTTGAAAGCTTCATCGTCTACATCTGCCTTGAGGGTGCAGCATCTGTTCAGGTGCCGTCTGTCAAGGAAAATGGTGAGGCCTGCATGGAGAATTATGAGTTCAGCAAGGGCGAGACCATTCTCGTACCTGCCGATATGCCTGATTTCTTCCTTGTGCCACGCGACAGGGAGACCCTTCTCCTGGAGGCAGTTACACGCCCGGTTGAGGAGGTTGACGGATATATTGACCCGGAGACTGAGGCCTTCCTTGAGAATGAGGACTACGAAGGACTGGAAGACGGTGCGTTCGATGATGATGAGCCTCAGGCACATTCAGGCGCGTCTCCTCTGAATTTCTTCAGCTAGTCATGGAAGAGGTAAGGATAGATAAATACCTATGGTCCATCCGTGTCTTCAAGACGCGAAGCGAGGCTACAGATGCCTGCAAGGGAGGCAAGATCCGTGTCAACGGAGCCGATACCAAGCCGTCAAAGGCTGTCAAGGTCGGAGACACTATCGTTGCACGCAAGGGTGCAGTCACATATACCTATAAGGTTCTGCAACTGATTGACAAGAGACAGGGTGCCAAACTGGTCCCTCTGTATGCAGAGAATCAGACTCCTCAGGAGGAACTTGACAAGCTCAGGGCTCCTGTGGAGACATTCTTCCTCAAACGCGACAGGGGAGCAGGACGTCCTACCAAGAAGGACCGCCGTCAGATGGAAGACCTCTGGAGCAATCTCAGCTTCGATGTCCCGGACGACATAGCAGAACAGTTTGCCTCCGACTTCGGTCTTGATGACGAATAGGTATACTCTAGACAAACAGCGAAACCGACTGGAATCCCAGTCGGTTTCGCTGTTTGTTATGTTAAACACGCTGTGTTTTCTAACTTCCTGTTAATCAGGATGTTATATTTTAGGGCGTGTTTAACCCTCACTTTAAAGAGGGGGTTAAACATGAGTTGGTTTATAACTCATTGAGAACCAGTGTTTTATGAAATGGGGCGTGTTTAACATCCTTATATAAACAGTGAAGCCGACTGAAGCCAGTCGGCTTCAGTCGGCTT
>JAZQEN010000010.1:0-4870 GCA_045539015.1 Candidatus Cryptobacteroides sp. | reverse complement strand
TAAGCATTCACTTACGGCCTTGTATAACCAGACGGTTGCGGAGCTTGATGTAATCGCGCCTATATGCAACTCTCATCTTTCTCTGCAAAGATAGTTATTCCATCTGAAATAGCAAATCATAGTCCATTTTGTTTACAGTATAGATGCCCGGTCGGAGCCGGGCATGACGAACAAGAGCAAACCAGGCATGACGAACAGACCGTCATCCCCGACCTGATCGGGGATCTCATAGCACGGCAAGACACTGGCGGATAACCGCCTGAACAGCAGCTACTTACGCAAACCTCGTGCTCCCCTTTGGCGGCACGAACTTTAAGGAAAACATTGATACACTGGCAGTTACGCGCCAGACATAAAACAAAAATATTATGAAAACAACCAAACTATTACTCATTGCAGCACTCGCTGTTGCGGGAACTGCACTGCAGGCGCAGGAAGTGAAACCTGTCGAGGCATCGGTGGAGGATTATGTAGCCCTCCTGAATCAGAACGGATATCAGGCATATTCATTAGACATCTCACACTTGAAAGACGCAACGTACAATATTGTGTTCGAGGTAAGGGAATATGTTGCAGGCAATCCTGAACCGATCAAAGTGATGCAATATGGACATGGACTTCAGAACAGGACTATGATCGAGGATTTCATGTGGAGAGAGCTGAGTGAAGAGGAACTATCTGAAATCAAAGTAGCATCCATAGACTTTGAAAACGGGGTCTTTTCGCGTGCTGATAAGATCACGGTCGGATTTCTTCCGTGCAAGAACGATTCGACAGAGGTAGGCAGGTTGTTCGTTGAAAATCAAGGTACGGCCGGATTCAGCCTGAAGCTGAAGCCCATCGATCATAAAGGCACATACGGCGACGATGTGATATATAACTATAACACATTGCCTTTCAAGGCTTCCACATTCGAAGAAGGAAAATTCATTCCTCTTGCCACATATGCATCATTCTGGTTTGATGAAAGATTCAATATCATAAGGTTCTGCGGTGCCGAAGAAGTCGACCCGGACATGACGACCGACATCCTTGAAGAAACTCCACACTACTTCGTGATAGGAGTGATCTTCAGCAAGGAATAGATGCCCGGTCGGGGCCGGGCATGACGGAAAGGATCAAGCCGGGCATCACGGGCAACACCGTCATCCCCGACATGACGACCAGAACGTCATCCCCGACCTTATCGGGGATCCCCAAAGTTCATTGACATACTGAAAACAAGACGAAAGAAGTGTGAATATCCGCACGGCATTTGCATTGATTGCAGAAATTCGTATATTTGCGAAAATGGTTGCTATGAAGTTGATTCAGAGACATATTTCACAAATTGCTGCCTTGTGTGAAAAGCACAAGGTAAAGAGTCTATATGTATTCGGATCAGTGTTGACAGACCGTTTTAACAATGACAGCGACATTGATTTTGTCGTAATTTTCGACAAGGCTGGAGTTGAAGACTATTTTGACAATTACTTTGATTTCAAATATGCCCTTCAGGATCTCCTGGATAGAGAAGTAGACTTGGTGGAAGACCAGACTATCAGAAACAAATACCTTCGCCAGAATGTGGATGCATCAAAACAGTTGATATATGGATAACACCAACAAACACCTTCAGGACATATTGACAGCAATAGAAGAAATCGATTCATTTTTCGGAGCTGAACATAAACTGTTCAATGAATTCGCTGAAAATCTTTGTCTACGTAGAGCCGTAGAGAGAAACATTGAAGTAATCGGTGAGGCCATGAATCGCATTCATAAATCTAATGCAGATGTTCAGATATCCAATGCGCGCAAGATTGTCGATGCCAGAAACTACATCATCCACGGTTATGACAGTCTTTCAGTTGACATCCTTTGGAGTATTGTAATCAACCATCTTCCGAAATTGAAAGTTGAAGTAACCGAGTTGCTTAAATAGAACATAAACATACACTCTTTCGTCCCGATGCCCACAGCATCGGGATTTTGTTTTCAGTATAGATAGCTCGAATTCAACCCATCCGGGAAAAAGGCTTGTTTCCCGGACGACAGACAAATAATAGACAACCCATCCGGGAAAATGCAGGAAATCCCGGACGAGAAACGATGAAATGCAAAACAACATGAAAAGTTACCTGAGATTCCTGAGCCGAAACAAACTGTACACCGCCATCATGACGGTGGGGTTGAGTGTCGCGCTGGCGTTCGTGATACTTATGGGCAGTTTTGTGTGGCAGCAGGGTTCTGTGGGGAGGCAATATCCGGATTTCAAGAGAATATATTGTGCGGGATATTGCAACAGTACATTTTCAAGTGTCAGGTTCAGCAATATCATTTCCGGACAGATTCCGGAAATAGAGCAGATCGTCAATATCGTGCTTTACGAGGGACTTATGGATGAATCCATAGGAAGAGGTGCCTATATGGCTGTGTCGCCGGATTTCTTTGAAATGTTCCCATGCAGGTTCATTGCTGGAAACCATGATGTACTGGAAGATGTTTCCAAGGTAATCATTACTGAAAGCATGGCGGAGAAGTTCGGAGGAAAGGATGCTTTGGGAAAAGATTTTCATATCAACACTGACCGGTACACGATTGGTGCGATAATAGAGGATCAGATGTATTCTATCTTCGATTCACGATATAAGGTATTCGTGAGTCTGGAGCACCCGGATTTAGCTTTCTTTAAAAATACGGATGAGTACCAGGGAGCGGCAGACGGCAATACTCTTACATTCCATAAAGTCAGAAAGGGAGCAGATGTCGATGAGATCAGAAGGAAGATTAATGAGATCAATGACAGTTATCTGATCCGGGATGAAGACAAAGGCAAGGAACTGTACACCCTTACCAGGCTTGACAAGCTGTATTTTTCAGATTCGAATCAGGGACTCGGGCTCAAGAGAGGAAATGCGAAGATGATGATGGCGTTCAGCATAATCGCATTATTCATTCTCATATCGGCCATATTCAATTACGTCAACCTAAGCACTGCATTGGCAGGTAAAAGAAGCAAGGAAATGGCCACCAGGATGCTGCTGGGTGACAGCCGGTTGAAGGTCATGGGCATTTACATCAAGGAATCCCTGCTGATGACATCCATGTGCATATGTCTGGCCTTCCTTATTGCGAAGGCATGTCTTCCATACATCAACAGACTCATCGACTCCCCTGTTCCGGTGACGATAAGTTTCTCGCCATCGCAGATGATTCTATATCTTCTGATCCTTATTGTGACGGGACTTTCATGTGGCATCATACCGGGAATGATATCCCTGGGTTTCAAACCGATAGATACCTTAAAAGGGAGTTTCAGATATCATAGCAAAAAGACATTAAGCAAGATATTCATCATCATCCAGAACTGCATCGCAATAGTCTTGATTGCCGTATCCCTCGTAATGGGTTCGCAGATCAGACACATGATGAACATGCCGGTGCATGCAGACATCGACAGCCTGTACATATGCAACACACAGACCTTCAATCCCGCATTTGAGGAGAAACTGCGCGGACTTCCATACGTTAGCGCCATAGGAAAGACATACGGAAGGCCTTGCGGAAACGCACTGAATAACGCCGTCGCATTGGATGAGAACTACACAAGTCTTGTCTCTCTTGGTGAGATACATTGCGATTCCACAGCATTCAGAATCTATGGTTTCGATGTGGTCAGAGATTATGGGCAGCACGGAATGAGAGGATCCTGGCTGACGGAAGGTGCGGTACAGGCACTTGGAATAAACCCGGATGCTCCGGTTCTGCCTCGTGAGATGGACCGCATGAATCAGGGATTCGAAGTCGCCGGCATCATTAAGGATTTCGCTTTACGGACAGCCATAAATCTTATTGAAGATGAGTACGGAGCAGTATATGTGTACGACAACTGGCCTCCTTTTGCAGGAGACTACATCGTGAAGATGAACAGCATTACAAAAGAGAACAAGAACGAGCTGCAAGAGTTAAGTGCTGAAGAAGCAAGGGATAATTTCGGACCGGATGTACGCGTCAATTCAGGGCTGCTTGAAGATCTCATCAAAGCCGACTATGCAAAGACGCTTGATCAGCTGGCAATGGTGAATATCTTCATGGTCATAGCAATAATGCTATCGGCATTAGGACAGGTTGCCCTGAGTACATATTATGCATCGGAAAGGGAGAAGGAGATAGGTATTCGCAAGATATTCGGAGGTACTGTGCGTAGCGAAAGTATCAGGAACATCCGGGAATACATGCTCTATTGCCTGATCGCGGCAGTGGTTGCTATCCCTGCAGCATGGGCAATAGCCGGGCGCTACCTTGAAGATTTTGCTTACAGGATGCCGCATAAAGCATGGATATACATAGCAGCAACAGCCGCAGTGTCCTCCATCTCCCTCCTGGCCGTCCTATGGCAGACCCTCCGCGCCGCCCGCACCAACCCAGCCGACGCGCTGAAGAAGGAGTGATGCCCGGTCGGAGCAACATCCTGGAGAAGAACACACTGAATATCAACAATATACACAAACCGCGTGCCGCCTAAGGGGAGCACGCGGTTTAAGTAATATGTTGATTTATAAAAGGTTAAGCGCCAGAAGTGCTGGTCTGCAATTTTCTCTTTCTTGTTGCTGACAGCCACTGGACGTACAGTTTGGCATATTCTCACCATGGCCACTAAACACCTATGCTTTTGTGGCCGGCATCTTTAAAAAAGCAGAGTCAGCCACAATTAAACCCTTTTTTGTGGCCGACTCTGCATCGAATATGTTGATTTTGAATGTTTTTTGTATATTTGTGGTCAGAAAAGGTCTATAAGGAATTCCCGCTCGCTTCGGTTGAGCCCTGTTGATTCTCACCAGAAGCAGGAACCTTTGCCTGGAAAACAGGTCCAGGCATCCGGATTGCG
>JAZQEN010000009.1:0-6604 GCA_045539015.1 Candidatus Cryptobacteroides sp. | reverse complement strand
ACACCAACAACCACATGGACGTGATCGCAGCAGCCCTCAAGAACGTATACGACCGCCGCAACGAGATCAAGCGCGGTGTGAAGATCGTATGGGAGACAGAGCTCATGCGCCACTTCACAGTGAAGCTCGAGAGACTCTAATAACAAGCATTTATTTTTCTGAGGCGTCCAACAGAAAAATGACCAATTAAATGTCGGACGGTGCTGATTTCTGTTCAATTTGAACGATTTCAGGCACCGTCCGACATATTTTTGACGGTTTTGTTGATGGACGCTTATTCAGATGCTGCGACAATGCTGGACGGCATGTCCTTTTCGAACTGCAGACTGACTGGCTGAAGGGTCAGGCTGCCGTTGTCTTCGATGCTGAAGACCTGGATGACCTTGTCGTCACGGCAGGCTGCCAGGAGTGTGCTGCCGTCCGGGGTTATCATGAAGTTTCTCGGGTGGCGTGCAGTGCGTGTGTAGCCGGTCTTTTCCAGTGTGCCGTCATCCTTGATTCTGAAGACTGAGATGCCGTCATTGTCGAGGCGGTGTGAGGTGTAGATCCATCTGCCGTCAGGGTGGATATGGATGTCTGCGCTTCCGCCTGCATTCACCTCATCCGCCTGGATCTGCTGGACAAGTGAAAATGCCGGTGCGTCGTCAGTGTCGGAAATCTCATACACAAGAACTTCTCCCGAGAGTTCAGCGATGCAGTACAGCATCCTGTCGTCCTTGCTGAACTCCATATGTCTCGGTCCGCTGCCCGGAGGGCAAGGAATGTCGCAGACATGACATAGTTCAATGTCCGAGCTGCCTGCAAGGCCGCATGAAACCTTTATAAGTCTGATGACATCTGCACCCAGGTCGCTTGCCAGAATGTATTCCGGTCTTCCTGAAAGGGTCTTGAGCTGATGGATATGTGAAGATTCCTGCCTGCCGCTCACAGGTCCGCTACCTTCGAACTTCAGTTGTTCCATGAGTAGGGCCAGAACCCCGTCTACTATAGGAAAAACGCTGATAGATCCACCGCTATAATCTGCGGTCATCATGTATCTGCCTTCATATATCATCACAAAACACGGGTCTGCCCCGGTCTGACGCAGGTCTGCCGTCTTCACTCCCCCAGCAGAAAAGGAATATGCTCCGGAACCGGCTCCGGTCTCGCTGACGGCGAAGATATTTCCGTCATATGCCAGGGCATATGACGGATTTGCAGCCTCTGCCGAGCCCAGCATCGTAAAACTGTTCCCGTCAAAAGAATAACGGTACAGATGTTCACCATAAGTGCCTATCACCACCTCCTGGGAGTAACAGAAAGCGGATGTCAGCATACTGACAGCAGCAATAATAGTCTTCTTCATTTCTTTTTTGTTTCCATGTGGCGCGTAACAATATAATAGTCAGCGCTTTATATAGAGCTGCGTGCCGCCAAAGGGGAGCACGCAGAGGGTGGTAAGGCATTGGCGCTCAACTGCTTGAGCGCCACAAATACTTTAAGTATAGGTTACTATTTCAGTCCGCCACTCTTATTTCAGGGCTGAGGCGAGCTTTTCGGCGAGGGCTACGAAGGCGAGTCCGTCCGGGCGGGTAGAAAGTGCCGCAGGCTCGCCTGAGTCGCCGCCTTCGCGGATGCTCTGCACGATAGGGATCTGGCCGAGCAACGGAATGCCGTACTTTTCTGCCATACGCAGGCCACCTCCCTGTCCGAAGATGTAGTATTTCTCGTCAGGATGCTCTGCAGGGGTGAACCATGCCATATTCTCCACAAGTCCGAAGATAGGCTTGTTCACGCTCTCGTTGCGGAACATGTTGACTCCCTTCTCGACGTCGGCCAGAGCCACGTCCTGCGGCGTGCTGACGATGACCGCTCCTTCGAGCGGAATGTCATGCACAAGGCTGATGTGGATGTCTCCGGTTCCCGGAGGCATGTCTATGAGGAGGAAGTCCAGCTCGCCCCAACGGACCTGCAGGATCATCTGCTTCAATGCATTGCAAGCCATAGGGCCACGCCATATGAGCGCCTGCTCAGGCTTTGCGAAATATCCGATGGACATCCATTTCACGCCGTATTTCTCAAGCGGCATGATGACTTCCTTGTCACCGTCCTGGAAAGCGTCGGGCATCATGCCTTCGCTGGCAGTCATCTTTGGAACGGACGGGCCGTATACGTCGGCGTCGGCGAGTCCGACCTTGTAGCCGAGGCGGGCGAGGGCGACGGCAAGGTTCACCGAGACGGTCGATTTGCCGACGCCTCCCTTGCCTGAAGCGATACCTATGATGTGCTTGACGTTTGCTATCTCTTCAAATCCGAGGTCAAGGCCGGGCTTCTTCTTCGGGGCCTCTTCCTTGATTATGGTCTTCACCTCGACCTGGGTGCCTGCAGGGGCATTTCTGATGATCGCCGCCTTGGCACTGCCGATGAGGTACTCGGCGAGAGGGTCGCGGTGCTTGGCGAAGGCAAGGGTCACGGTTATTGAGCTGTCGCCGGCCTCCACAGACTCTACCATTCCAAGTTCAACGATATTCCTGTCCCCCTTTGCGGGGTGCTCCACCTCCTGGAGCCACTTTTTGATATCAGTAATTTCCATATAATATAAATCTATCAGATTATCGACCGTCCTACATTAATTTATCCAAAATACAGTCGGACGGTATCTGAAATATGTCATATTGCTGCTTTTTCGGTACCGTCCTACATCAAGTCAGTTGAAATCCTGTCGGACGGTGTGTCGGTCAGCCGCATTCAGGTGAAAAATCATCAGTTTCTGACGATATCCATTTCGTCGATCAGCCACTTTGCTCCACCGAACTTTTCTACGATGAAGAGGACATAGCGGATGTCCACGTTGATGCATCGCTGGAGATCAGGCTCGAACATCACGTCGCTGCTCATGGACTCCCAGTTTCCGTCAAAAGCAAGGCCGATGAGCTCGCCGCGTGCATTCATGATCGGGCTTCCGGAGTTACCACCTGTGATGTCGTTGTTGCTGAGGTACGCCACAGGCATCTTGCCATTCTCCATGGCATACTCTCCGAAATCCTCATTCTTCCAAAGTTCTTTGAGTTTTGCCGGTACAACGAACTCCCAGTTGTTCGGATCTTCTTTCTCCATAACGCCGTCAAGGGTAGTATAGTGCTTGTATGTGACAGCATCGTTCGGAGAATATCCTCCCACCTTTCCGTAGGTGAGTCTCATGGTGAAGTTTGCATCCGGGTATGATGGTTCGCCCTTCTTCCATTCCATAAGAGCCTCTGTGTATAGCTGTCTTGCCTTTGCAAGCTTTTCATCTGCCTTTTCTGCTGCCTCCATGCCCTCGATGCACGCCATGTAGAATGCATATCCATATCCGCATGCAGGGTCTTGGAATATGTTGACACCGTTTTGCTCTATACCCTTCTTGAGGTTTTCGGCAGATGTAAACCAGCTGTCCTCAAACAAGCGGACTACCAGGCTGTCTATCTCCTCATCGGTTGCTCCTGTAGGCGCGATGTCGCGGTAATGGCGCATCAAAGCCTTTGCTACCTTATAATCCGTAGCTGCCGAATAATCATCATACAGCGGAGCTATCTTTTCATATGCCTGGTTCAGTGCAGCTAGCGTATCTGCTCCGTCGTTGATCGCTCTCTGTGCAGCAAATGTAAATGAAAGGGCAAAGTTTGTAATCTCTATCTTATATACGGTTTCATATGCTTTCGTAAATGCGGCATTGCCTTCTCTTCCTTCCTCTACTGCGTCCGCAATGTCCTGAAGGACAGCGCCATATTTAGCCTGACGCTTCTTCTTTGAAGACACCCACTTGCTGAATTCCGCCTCTTCCTGCTCTGCGCGGCCGATGATGTCCAGCTTTTCGAAGGCGAGTTTCATTCCCTGCCATTTCTTCCAGCCGTTTGACGATCCCGAGTACTTGCTTGCATACTGGATCTTTACCTTAGGGTCGGCAAGCATGTCCTCGAGCATCACCTCCTGACGGATCGTGCGTGCCGCTATACGGATGTCGTTCTCTTCGATCTGCTGCTTGAGTTCAGGCGATGTCTGGAAACGGGTGGTTGTTCCCGGATATCCCATGATCATGGTGAAGTCACCTTCTTTCATGCCGGCAAGAGATATCTTCAGGTGGTTCTTGGCCTTGAGAGGCACATTCTCTGGGGAATATGCAGCCGGAGAGCCGTCAGGTGCCATGTACACACGGAACATAGAAAAGTCTCCGGTATGGCGAGGCCACATCCAGTTGTCGGTGTCGGCACCGAACTTTCCGATTGATGAAGGCGGTGCTCCTACGAAACGTACGTCCTCATAAGTCTTGTATACTATAAGGTAATAGACGTTCTCATTATAGAAGGACTCTATCATCAGTTCGCAGTCAGGATAATCCTTTCCGCGCTCCTCCATCATTTCAGCCAGCATGTTGCCGACCTCTTCTTCGATCAGAGCTTCCGAGTCAGGATTGTCCTTGAATTTCTTTGCAGCCTTCTTTTCTGCTTTATTCACGAACTTTGTAATATCCTCCATGTATTCGAGGAAGGTCACGGTCAGTCCTTCGCAAGGGAGCTCCTCGCTATGATTCATTGCCCAGTATCCGTCCTTGAGGTAGTCATGCTCTACGCTGCTCAGCTTCTGGATGTTGCTGTAGCCGCAGTGGTGATTGGTTACCAGAAGGCCTTCGCCGGAAATGATTTCGCCGGTACATCCGCCTCCGAACTGAACGATGGCATCCTTCAGGGATGTGCTGTTGATATTATAGATTTCCTTTGGCGTAAGTTCGCAGCCAAGCTCCTTCATGGCCTTGCCGTTCATCTTCTGAATGAGCGGCAGCAGCCACATACCTTCGTCGGCAAATGCGCTGCCGGCGAAAATTGTCATCGCGGTGATGATGCTGATAATTCTTTTCATAATATTGTGTTCTTTTCGTTATTTCAACTAAAACAGCGTCGGCTCAAGCTGTTTGAGGTGGAAGCTTTTGCGATGGTGCGGGGTATATCCGTGGGCGATTATCGCATCGACATGTTCCTTTGTCGGATATCCCATGTTGCGTTCCCATCCGTATTGAGGGTATTCCTGAGCCAGCTTTCTCATGTGCTCGTCCCTATAAGTCTTTGCAAGTACGGAAGCAGCGGCTATTGAAGCGAATTTGGCATCGCCCTTGACGATGCACTGGTATTGATATCCGTCAAAAGGCTTGAATCTGTTCCCGTCGATCAGGAGGAATTCCGGTTTTACGCTCAGCCTGCGTACTGCACGCTGCATTCCGGTGATTGATGCGTTCAGAATATTTATGGCATCGATTTCCTCGGCGCTGACTTCCTCCACTGCCCAAGCTATCGCTTCCCGCTCGATTATAGGACGAAGGGTCTCGCGGGCCTTCTCGGTCATTTTCTTGGAGTCGTTCAGCAGAGGATGATGGAAGTCTTTAGGCAATATTACCGCTGCCGCATATACGGGACCCGCCAGAGGGCCTCGTCCCGCTTCGTCGCAGCCGGCCTCGATCAGGTCTTCATGCAGCCAGTTCAATAGATGTGGTTCATTTCGCATTCTGCAAAATTACACAATCTATTTTTCCTTGCCAAGCTCTTTTTTAAGCATCAGGATGATTTCCTTGTTGTTTTCGATTATTTCGTTTTTGGAGGCTATGGTTTCTTCCAGTGTCTTGACGAGTCTTTCCAGGTCCGTCACCTGTTTTTCAAGGACTGATATGCGGCTGGTGTAGTTTCCGGTCAACTCTTCCAGTTTCTGCCCGTCCTTGTGGTCCGGATGATAACCTAGAACAATCTCCTCAGCAGATGTTTCCAGGTGAGTGGCGATTCTGCTGATGTTGCTGTTCATCATGGAGGTGCTTCCCCTTTCAATGTCCCGGTATGCGGTGATGGATATTCCCAGTCTGTGCGCCATCTCTTCCTGTGTAAGTTTACGTGTCTTTCTGATCCGGCGGATATTTTCCTTTATGGAATTGTTGTCCATCTTCAGTTGTTTTAATGTTCGGAGGACAAAATTATCCTTTAGGGAAATGCGGTATAAACAAGAAAAACCGACGAAAAGCAAGCAAAACTTGTTAAAGAAAAAGAAATTTGTTTAAAAAAAAGAAAAATCTGAGGGCAAAGGCGGTGATTTCGTCACAAAAAGTTGAATTTTCTTTTGGTTTAAGGCAGCTTTGCATGGAAAATTAAAGAGCGCGTATCATGAAGGAATCTATTATTAAATGGAGTGAAGAAAAGCCTGTCGCCGAAATGGCAGGGGCTGGTCAGAATTATCTTATGGATAATATGTTTTACGAGCAGTTCGGGATGTCCTATGACGAAGTTCTGAATGCTTTGTCGTCCGGAAATTTACTATAGCGGAAGGCGACGATGTTTAAAAACTCTGTGTATTCTATTGATATTGTGACATTGTTTTATTAGATTTGCGAGGATGTGTCTGAAATGACACCGCAAGAAACATAAAACAAACACAATAACACACAAAACTGATGAAGACTTATTCAACCCAAAACATCCGTAATGTGGTCCTCCTCGGCAGCACAAAGTCAGGTAAGACCACTTTATCTGAAGCGATGCTTTACGAAGGTAAGGTCATTGACAGAAGAGGTACAGTAGAAGCAAAGAACACTGTCTCTGACAACGCAGAG
>JAZQEN010000008.1:0-21334 GCA_045539015.1 Candidatus Cryptobacteroides sp. | reverse complement strand
GCTTACGCTGAGAAGAGAAGAGCTAACAAACAGGCTAAATAAGGAGGACTAGAATTATGGCACAGAACAATGAAATCCGTTATCTTAACCCTCCTACAGTAGAGGTTAGAAAGAAGAAATACTGCCGTTTCAAGAAGGCAGGTATCAAGTATGTTGATTACAAGGATGCTGAGTTCCTCAAGAGATTCCTTAACGAGCAGGGTAAGATCCTTCCTCGTCGTCTCACAGGTACATCTCTGAAGTTCCAGAGAAAGGTAGCTCAGGCAGTGAAGAGAGCAAGACACCTTGCACTTCTCCCATACGTAACAGACTGTTTGAAATAATAAGGAGGACAGCAAAATGGAGATTATTCTTAAGAAGGATGTGGCAAATCTTGGCCACGCAGACGACATCGTCAATGTAAAGACAGGATACGCTGTCAACTACCTTATCCCACAGGGCTACGCTATCATGGCAACATCTTCTGCAAAGAAGGTACACGCAGAGAACCTTCGCCAGAGAGCTCACAAGATCGCTAAGTTCGTTGCTGACGCAGAGGCTCTTGCAGCTAAGCTTGCTGAGACTACAGTAAAGGTTGCTGTAAAGGTAAGCGAGTCAGGCAAGATCTACGGTTCAGTTACTACAGCTCAGCTCGCTGAGGCTCTCGTAGCAGCTGGTGTAGAGGTTGACAAGAAGGATATCACAGTTGAGCCAGCTAAGGAGCTCGGAACATACGAGGCTACCGTAAAGTGCTACAAGGATATCAAGGGTACATTCAAGTATGAGATCGTAGCTGAGTAATTTCAGCTTTCATACATAATAAAAAGAATCCGACTGAATTTCAGCCGGATTCTTTTTTTGTTATTTGGTTTTCTGCTCTTCTTCTACTGTAGGAGCTGACTCCTTGTATTTGAAGCGGCGGATCTTCTGGGTTGCTGTCTTCTCGAACGGCTCCTTCATTACCTCTACAGAGCTGACCTGAGAATTCTTGTTGACGCTCTTGTTTGTCATCTTGAGTACCTTCGCCTTGATAGCATCAAGTTTTTCGTAAATTTTGTCTTCGCCTTCCTTGTCCCACTCTATCATGTTATCATCCAGCTGGACAAGGGCTACAAGCCGACCGTTTCTTTCTACTACAATTGACTCGTTAACGCCGTCGACGTTGTTGATCACGTTCTCGATTTCCTCAGGATATATATTCTCTCCGGATGGGCCGAGGATCATGTTGTTGTTACGTCCTTTGATATAATAACGTCCCTTTGTGTCCATTACGGCAATGTCGCTGGTGCGGAACCATCCGTCTTCCGTGAATACGCTCTTTGTACGTTTAGGGTCTTTGTAATATCCGAGCATCACGTTCGGTCCCTTGGCCACAATTTCGCCTTCTCCTGTCTCAGGATTGACATTATGCAGCTTCAGCTTCACGTTATATACCGGATAACCGAATGAGCCTACTGTTCTCCATCTGTTCATCGAATAGCCAAGGAGCGGTGAGGTCTCTGTAAGTCCATATCCGATAGCATATGGGAACTTTGCCTTGAGAAGGAAGTTCTCGACTTCAGGATCCAGTTTCGCTCCTCCGATTCCATAGAATGATATATGTCCTCCGAATGTCTTCTTGAGCTTCATTCCTATGATCCTGCACATGAGTCCGTTCATATGCTCGTTCATCCATGTGAGCGTGCGGCTCTTCTTTATTGTAGGAAGCACGCTTCCCTTGTATACCTTCTCGATAATCAGCGGAACTGTCAGCATTGTTGTAGGCTTGACCATCTTCAGGGCCTTCATAAGAAGGGATGCTACAGGCGGCTTTGGCAGGTAGTAGACTGTAGCGCCGCAGAACATAGGATAAAGCATGCTGAGGGTCATCTCAAGCGTGTGTGCCATCGGAAGTACAGAAAGCCATCTGTCTTTTGACGTCCTTTTACATGAATGATAGCATGTGATGACGTTCGATGCCAGATTTCTATGGCTCAGAACCACACCCTTGGCGCTACCTGTTGTTCCTGATGTATACAGGATTGCAGCAATATCCTCAGGGGTAGGTACTGTAGGCCTTCCATCGCATGTGAATTTCTCATCGTCAGCCTTGATGACCTCGAATGTGTCGATGTCGATTACCAGAGTCATCTTCTGGCGGCATTCCTCACTCAGCTTTGACATAAGTCTCTGAGAGATGAAGATTGCCTTGCTTTCAGAATGGTTCAGGATATTGGTGACTTCATTTTCCGAGCTGTCAGGGAGAATAGGAATAGCGATTCTTCCGAATGGAGTGATGCTGAAGAATGCTGCTGACCAGTTAGGCATGCTCTGCGACAGGATAGCTACCTTGTCTCCGGCACCGATGCCGTACTGGGTCAGTTTCTTTGACAGACTGTCACATTTCATTTTTAGTGAGCCATATGTGTATCCGCCTTCCTTGGTGTCATACCATTGCGTATACTGTCTCTTTGTGTATACTGTAGTGGCGTATTCATACAGCTTGGCGAGGGTGTCGATATATTTCTCCCTCATCCTCGTCAAACGTTTGTAAATTTCTATCATTTTATAGTTTAATTGGTTGGGAATATCTTTATTTGGTCACATAGTTCTTAGGGTGCTTGCCCACAAGATGCATTTCTTCATACATGGCCTGGATTCTTGCCATATCCGCCTTAGGGTCATCTGTCAGCTCGACCTTTTCTCCTCGGCTGACATGCTTCGTGCCCCAGTCAAAATAGCCGAGATATACAGGACATCCTACCTCGCGTGCTATAGTATGGAAGCCTGTTTTCCAACGTCTTATAGGCTTGCGGGTCCCTTCTGGTGCAAGTGCAAGATGCACGACCTTCTTGGTCTTCATCTCCTTGATTACGCTGATCAGCACTGATGTCGCGTTCTTTCTGTCGATCGGAAGTCCTCCAAGTTTGCGCAGAAACCATCCCAGAGGTCCCCAGAACAGCTCTTTCTTGATCATGCAGTACGGTTTTCCACCTACTGATGTGTAGTACAGATATGAAATGGCAAAGTCCCATATTGATGTATGGGGGACTCCAAGTATGATGCATTTGTCTTCCGGGACTACAGGCGTGTCAGCTGTCCATCCCATGACTCTCAAAAGCCAGCCGCAAAATTTTCTCCACATAATGTTAAATGTTTACGTCTTCGAGTTCTTCTTCACTTCTGAGGTGCTGGCGGATGAAGTTCTGACGGTCTATCGTGTTGTCGCCCATATAGAACTCCATGATCTCTGCGATTGACTCCTCGTCGCTCAGCTTCACTCTGTCCAGTCTCATGTTCTCTCCGATGAAGTCCACGAACTCGGTAGATGAGATCTCTCCGAGACCTTTGAATCGTGTGATCTCCACTCCGGTCTTCAGTTCCTTCACCGCCTTCTCCTTCTCCTCTATGCTGAAGCAGTATCTGATGTCCTTCTTGTTCTTGACTCTGAATAGGGGAGTCTGAAGGATATGTACGTGTCCGCGGCGGATAAGGTCAGGATAATACTTCATGAAGAATGTCAGCACAAGCATCCTGATGTGCATTCCGTCGTCATCGGCATCGGTAGCTACAATGATCTTGTTGTATCTGAGGTTCTCCATATCATCTTCCACGCCAAGGGCGTTGATGAGAAGGTTGAGCTCTTCGTTCTCAGCCACCTTCTTACGGCTTTCCTTATAGCAGTTGATAGGCTTTCCTCGAAGGCTGAACACTGCCTGGGTCTCTGCCTGGCGTGCCTTTGTGATGGTTCCGCTCGCAGAGTCTCCCTCGGTGATGAAGATGCTTGTGTAGTCTGCAAGCTCCTTCTTTGCTGCAGGAAGCTTGTCATTGTAATGGATCTTGCAGTCGCGAAGCTTGCGGTTATAGATGTTCGTACGCTTGTTTCTCTCCTTTGTCTTCTTCTGGATGGTCGAGATCTCCTTGCGCTCCTGCTCGGAAGCTGTGATCTTCTCCTGCAGCACAGGTATGATCTCCTTGTGCATGTGCAGGTAATTGTCAAGGTTTGTCTTCACGAAGTCGTTGACGAAGCTTCGTATTGTAGGACCCTGGTCATATGTATGGCTTCCGTCCTCGTTCTCGATGTCGGTCTCCCACATATATGTCGAACCGAGCTTGGTCTTGGTCTGGCCCTCGAAGTTCGGCTCCTGGATCTGGATGCTTATCGCTCCGATGATGCCCTGGCGGATGTCCTCCGGAGCGAAGTCCTTCTTGGCGAATGTCTTGTAGAACTCCTTGAGAGTCTTCGATACTGCCTCTCTCATAGCTGCGAGGTGTGTTCCTCCGTCGCGTGTGTTCTGGCCGTTCACGAATGATGATATATTCTCTCCATAGCTGTTGCCGTGGGTGAGTACGATCTCGACATCCTCTCCTACAAGATGAATCGGCTCATAAAGCGGGGTCTCCGACATATTGTCCTTGATCAGGTCGAGAAGTCCGTTCTCTGACTTATATGTCGTGCCGTTGAAATTGAGGGCGAGACCCTTCTTCAGATATGAATAGTTCTTCATCATCGATTCGATGAATTCCATTCTGAAGCTGTAGCCTACAAACAGATGTTCGTCAGGAACGAATCTGACAAGGGTGCCGTTCTTCTCCTTTGAAGGCCTCTGACCGGAGTCCAGCAGCTTTCCCTCGCGGAATTCCGCATACGAACTCATGCCGTCGCGGAAAGCCTCCACGTAAAAGTGTGTTGAAAGTGCATTTACGGCTTTGAGACCGACGCCGTTCAGACCCACTGACTTCTTATATCCCTTTGTGTCATATTTACCTCCGGTGTTCAGGACGCTTACTGCCTTCACTACAGAATTAAGAGGGATGCCTCGTCCGAAGTCGCGTACCGTAGCTGACTTCTCGTCTACAGTTATCTGTATCTGCTTTCCGAATCCGGCCGAGAACTCGTCGATGGAGTTGTCGACCACTTCCTTGAGCAGCACATAGATACCGTCTCCCAGATCGTCTCCGTTTCCAAGACGTCCGATGTACATTCCAGGGCGTCTGCGGATATGCTCGACGCCTTCAAGCGTTTTGATATTGTCGTCAGTGTAGTTGATTACCTCTGCCATAAACCAAGTGTTTTTTTATATCTGTCCTTTAGGACATAATCATGCAAAGGTACAAAAAAATCCCGGATTTTCATCTTGGCCTGCCTGGAATTGCCGCTATTTTGATTTCTCGAAGCATTTGCGTAAATTTGCAGATTAATGTTTATAAAATTCTTAACCAAGATGAGACGAATTGGATTAATTCTTATGACCGTTATCGGTTTGGCAGCTTGCTCTACTGCAACGGTCGATGAAGAAGCTCCTCATGCACAGGGAAAAGTCTCCATCAGCCTGCGGCAGGATAACTCCGTCGCAGTCGTGAAGTCTTCCGACTATCTGCCGGAATTGGATGACTTCATCGTAGAGATCCGCGAGATGTCTACCGACCGCCTCTTCTTCAGAAAAACCTATGCGGATGCTCAGGGCCTGCAGATACCTTTGAATTCCGGTGAGCATAGGCTTTTTGCTTATTACGGAGATCCGCAGAAGGCGGGATTCAGTGCATGCTATTATGTGGCTGACACTCTCTTCACTGTCAAGCCATCCCAGACTGTAGAAGTCGATGCCGAGGCACGCCTGGCAAATGTAAAGGTCGCCGTCAATTTCGGGATGGGGCTGGAGCTTGATTACAAGGAGTATTATGCTGAAGTCAAGGCTTCCAATGGAGCCGAGCTTACTTTCATTCAGACAGAAGAACGCGCAGGCTATATGCCTTCCGGACCTCTTTCCCTTAATCTTTATGTCCATGTCCAGGGACAATGGATGGTATACAGGACTGATCCTGTAGAATGCCAGCCGAATGATTTCATTACCTTTAATGTAGATACCCAGCGTCTTGGAGGACTTGATGTCGAAATCGTCATTGACAACGGAGTTGATACGGTTGTCAAGGAAGTGACAGTTCCTGCAGAGGCTGCCCCTCAGGATGCTCCTTCAGTGACGGTATCGGGTTTTGAAAACAACAGATTTTCCACTTATGAGGCAGATGTCAGGAAATATGAAGGATATAAGGCCGACATCGTGGCAATGGGAGGCATTCAGAGTTGTGTGCTTGACATAAACTCCGAATATCTGCAGTCAAAAGGGCTTCCGGCTTCTGTCGATCTGACTGCAATGGACGCAGAGACTGAGGGACTTCTCAAATCATATGGTATAAAATTCCTTGGAAACATGTCCGGCTGCCGCCTTGCATATGTGGACTTCACCGGGCTCGTCAACCACATCGCTGCTGAGGTGCCGTACAATGCCCGGAACGGATCTTCGTGTGCGGATCTGTCTCTGCATGTAACGGACAGGACAGGAAAGACTGTTTCTTCTGAGACTTACACTTTGGCTATAGACAAGTCTGAGGCTACCGTTGCATTCAATGATTACGACATATATGCAACCAAACTGGTAAATCCGGTTCTGACAGTAGAGAATGGAGATCCAAGCAGATTTGTCCTTAAGTGTGTAGCAGCAAGCGACATGCTTAACCAGAACGTTAAAGTGGTAGCACCGCAGTCTATATCCGGTAAGACCGTAATATTCCCTGCGATCACCGGCCTTGATGGAGGAACCGCATATCGTATCTGGGCTGTATATAATGACAATTCATCCAATTCTAGCGCACGCATAGATTTTACCACTGAGAATGCATGGCAGCTCCCTAACAGCGGCTTCGAGCAGTGGACGGAATTTAAGCATACATTCAAGCGTGCTGCAGCAAGTTCAGTTGACTATTACTGGCATAAGCCATATAGCGGAACCCAATATTGGGATGTAAATGCAAAGATTTCAATGCCTTCGTCAGGACTAGCGGCGACAAGTCCGAATGTCAAGTGTTTCCCATGTGCAGGACGATCTACCGACAGAAATTCCGGTTCATATTCCGCATTGATCTTTGTAGTCAATGTCGGAACTTGGAATACCGATAATACGGCAGTGGAAAAAAGCTACGTGGGACGATTGTTCATCGGTACTGCAGATGACAGCGGTAATCCTACATATGGAACCGTTGATTGCCAGTCTCGCCCGACAGCGTTGAAATTCCATTATAAATACGCATCAAGGGACGGCAGCAACTTCTCTGCAGAACTTACCCTTAACAGCAGCGAGGGAGTGCTTGCGTCCGGATCTGTCACCGGAGGCGATGCTTCATCATGGACAGAAATGACTATCCCGTTGACTTACACCACAGAAAAGGCCAAGGCATCGAGCATAGCTTTGGAGTTTGTATGCACCACATCAGATGTGGGAGTCAAAGTCAAGAACACCATAGAATACAATGGCGGAACTTATACCGCCCATGTCGGTCCGCAGCTGCGTATTGACGACCTCAGACTTATTTACGAATAGAAAAGAATTATATATATGAAAAAGATTTTTATTACGGTTCTTGCAGCAGCTGCTGTACTTGCCGGATGTCGCGAAAAAACAATAGAGCAGAAGTCGGGACTTCAGTTGAAGATAGTCACAGAACAGGGAGACTATGTCGATAAGGTAGTGAAATCAGCTTCAGAGGAAGTCGATGTAAACTCATTTACCGTCTCTGTTGAAAAGAAGGACGGCCAATTCGAACAGACTTGGGTATATGGCCAGATGCCATCGCTCGTAGAACTTTCTACAGGAGAATATACCGTTGCTGTGAATTCTCCGGAGTCAGCTCCTGTCGCATGGAATTCACCTGTATACGGAGGTACAAAGGATTTTGCGATCGTAGGCGGTACAGTTACCCCTGTCGATCTCGTCTGCACATTGCAGAATATGAAGAACTCCGTATATTGCTCTCAGCATTTCATGGATCAGCTTACCACTTTTGAGGTGAAGATCGTCAATGAGGACGGACATCTTGTATGGGGTGCCGACGAGGTGGGAATCTATACTGAAGATGAATCAGGTGCAAAGACCATTGTAAAGGCCCCTGCAAAGCATGCATATTTCTCAGTTCATCCTCTGAGCATCAGTGTAGACGGCTACAGGGAACTTGACAATACTACTGCAAATCTGAAATATGAAATCAAGGATGTAGCTGCCCGTGACCACCATATAATCTATCTTGATGCATATGTGACAGGTCAGTCTGCAATGACTCTCAGCATCGATACCTCGGTGAATGATAAGGAGGTGGATTTTGTCATTCCGGGAATAGATCCTGATGACTCGATGATTGATGATGATATAGAGGCAGGATGGGATGTGTCTGATGAGGAGGAAACTCCTGAAATCCCGGATACTCCGTCTACAGCTCCATATCTTATATGGGAGGCTAATCCTGACTTTGAAAAGATGGATATCGCAGAGGGCATGAGCGTGGAGCTTATGGTATATGCTCCGGAGAAGATAAAGGAATTCATTGTGAAGGTAAGCGACAACTTCAAGGGTGCAATTCAGATGCTTGTACCAGGTGCGGAATACCTGGATCTGATCAATGATGAAGTTGCAAAAGAGGCACTCGGAAGCATGCTCCCTGTCGGAGATCAGCTTCTCGGCAAGACTGAAGTGACTTTCTCTCTCTCAAAGCTTGTTCCGATGATTGCGGCTGTCGGAAACCAGGGCGAAGACTATGTCTTTACTCTTGAAGTGACTGATGAGAAAGGTCAGAAGCTGGTAAAGGATGTCTATTTCTACAATCCTGTAGTTGAATAGTTATGTGTAAGTATATAACCGGAATATCGGTAGCCATGCTCATGGCCCTCAGCATGCTGTCCTGCTCAAAAGAGGAGGCGTCTCATGATGCTGAAGATCAGACAGGTTACCTGTATGTCAGCCTGAAGCAGGATGTGACCGTCGATCCGGTCTTCAAGAGCACTGCTTCGGAGGATGCTGCATTTTCACTGGTCATCTACGATTATAAGGATGAAGTCGTTGCGACATATGATGACCATCGCGATCTTGCAGCCTCGCCGCTTGAAGTCCGGGCAGGGGAGTATCGTGTGACAGCATCATCGGCACCTGCCGGAGCTGCTGCATTTGATGCTCCGTTCTATAGCGGTGAGACTAAAGTGATAGTACGTGGAAAACAGGTAAATACAGCCAGCATTACATGTACGATGGCAAATGTGAAGGTGACTGCAGAACTGTCGGAAGAAATGAAGACATTATTTTCTGAATATGTCCTGACAGTATCCAACGGTGACGGAACATTGGTTTACAGCAGTCTTGACGGATCTTTTTCAGATGAGGGTTATTTTACTGTGACAGACCACCTTACATGGACTCTGAACCTCAAGAATATTGAGGGAACCTCGTTTGAGGAAATATCTGAGACTTATACGGATATCAAGCCACGCCAGCACTATAACCTGCAGTTCTCATTGGGAGAACAGGAGGAGTTCGGAGGTACAGATGTCGCCGTTACATTGAATGGAGAGACTTCTGACAAGACATATAATCTCCTTCTTGATTTTGAGGCGAATATCCGTCCTACTGTTACTGCTTCCTTTGATATGAACCGGGCAGTTGAATTTGCCGAGGGAACAGCTATAGATGCCAAGTTCCATCTTAATATACCTGGAGGGGCGAAGTACGTTGAGATAAGTCATGCGAATAGCGCGCTCAGCAGCAACAGCCTTCCTTATAACTTCAGGATCATGGAACTTTCTGCTTCTGACAGGACCTATTATGCAAACCGAGGTATCCTTCTCCCGTCAATCCAGGATGGCGATACTTCAGCAGAACTTGATTTCAGCGGACTTTTCTCGAAGCTTCCTATCGGATCCTACAGAATAGAGTTCTACATCGAATCCAATAACGGAAAGAACAGGACCCAATACTGTGATTTCAACGTAGTGTCTGCAGTTGAGGTTGAGGCTGTTGCAGCAGTGCCATGGGCGAAATTTGCAATCCTTTCCGCTAAGTGGTATCCTGATCAGCAGCCTGAAGGAATAGGCTTCCAGTATCGTAAACAGGCTGGAACCGAGTGGATTGAGGTGCCTCAGGAAAATGTAGTTGCGAATGTTTCCGACAAGAGTTACGTTGCGGAAATCTGGGGTCTGGATCCGTCAAGTTCATATGTGTTCCGTGCCGTATCTGTAAAGGATAAGGAAACCAAGGAGAAGTCGTTTGCTACAGAGCCGGCTTCTGTCGTTCCTAACATGGGATTCGATTCATGGTACAAGAACGGTAGTATCTGGTATCCGAATTCTGATTCGGGAAACTTCTTTTGGGATACAGCAAACGGCGGATCTGATGCAGTAGGCGTTTATCCTACCAGTCCTGAGGACTCGCATGTCAAGTCCGGAAGGGCAGCCAAACTCGAAAGCAAGAGTGTGGCTCTGGTAGGCCTTGCTGCCGGAAATGTATATACCGGTAAGTTCGTCAAGGCAAATACAAGCCTCACCAACCCGGGTGCGGAACTCGATTGGGGAGTTCCGTTCGATTCCCGTCCTCTTGCTCTCAAGGGCTATGTGGACTACAGACCTGGTACTATCAACAAGACCAAGTCTCCGTACGGTAACATGTCAGGAAAACAGGATATCGGACTCGTCCAGTTCTTCATCACAGACTGGAGCGGTCCGTTCCGCATCAGCACTTCCAGCGGAAAGTTCGTTGATACTGCAAATGATGCAGGAATCATCGCTCATGGAACATTGGATTTCGGAAAGACTGACGGCTATGTGGAGTTTACCATTCCTTTGACGTATCGCAGTACTACCAGACAACCGAAATATATTGTAATTGCAGCTGCAGCCAGCAAGTACGGTGACTATTTCACCGGATCTACGTCAAGCGTAATGTATGTGGATGAGTTCAGGTTCGTTTATGACCCATCCGAACTTACTGAGGAGCAGCTGTCTAAGGTCAAATATAAATAAGCAACATGAAGAAGATAATCATAACTATTGCAGCTGTACTTATGACAGGAGCGGTTGCGATTGCAAAGACTGAGGATAAGGCAGAATCTGACAAGCATCCATTCGACCGTGGAATAGGTATCTCGACTACTACGTTCATACCTAAGGGAACGGTCGGAGCCGGTGTAGCATTCTCGTATAACAATTATAATCTTGGTCAGGGCGCCTCTGATGCCGGATATTCCGCCCTCTTTTCCCTTATAGGTGATATTCACGGTAACATGCAGACATGGGGTGTAGCTCCGTGGGTTTCATATTTCCTTGCAGACAACTTCGCTCTCGGACTGAGGTTCGATTATGACCGCTCGTCTTTCGGCCTCGGCAATGCAAGTATCTCTCTTGGAGATATCGCAAATTTCTCCGTGAGCGACTTCAATTTCCTGAAGCATTCATACACTGGTGCCATCACTGGAAGATATTACATCCCTATCGCAAATAGCAAGCGTTTTGCTATGTTCACAGAGTTGAGAGCCATCGGCGGATATGGCCAGTCGGAAACATATAAGATGCAGGATGGTGAGAAGTACGGCACATATCAGGATATCTATAAGTTCGAGCTTGGACTTGTTCCCGGTATTTCTGTATTTGTTACCAATGATGTGGCTATAGAACTGTCTGTCGGTCTTATGGGATTCAATTACAACAAGACCATACAGACAACCAATCAGGTTGACAAGAGTGTCATGGAGAGCAGCGGAGCCAACTTCAAGATCAATCCTCTTTCGATAGGACTCGGACTGTCGTTCTATATCCCTACAGGCGAAAACAGACCTAAGAAGTAGAAGGAATGAAAAGATTTGCACACATAGCGGCCGCATTCATTGCGGTCTATGCTGCGGTATCATGCACATTCAGCAATGATATGTCATATCCGCGTCTTCAAGGACAGATAACAGCCTTTGCTGTCGAGGGACAGAAGAGTGTTTCCATAAATGCTGAGGCTCAGACTGTAGATGTGCTTCTGGAAGAGACAGCGGATATTACTCGACTGGAAGTGACTGAATATGCTATATCGGAGAAGACCGTCGCAGATAAGGAGATTGGTCCGGTAATAGATCTGTCAGATCCTGTCGTACTTATGCTTGATACCTATCCGGGGCAGTCATATGAATGGACAATATCTGCATCACAGCCTATTGAGAGATTTGTGGACTGTACAGGCCTGATTGAGGCTGAGTTTGACGCAGAGAATCTTACGGCTATAGTGTATGTGACTGAAAGACAGTCATTGAAAAATATTGTCATCGAATCTATGAAGCTTGGCCCTGAGACTTCATTGATAATCAGTACTACCGGCTATGACAGTTCAACTTCAGGAGAAGTCACTATTGGAGTAGAATTCCCTATGACCCTGGATTGCACGCTGTCGAGAAAGTTTACAGTTCTGTATGATGGTGAGGAGACAGTATGGACCTTGACGTTTGTACAGAAGAAGATATCTAATGAAATAAAATACGTTGATGCATGGACATATCATGCTGTTGTAGCCGGAGAGTTCGACGGCGAGGGACAGCCATATTACGAGTACAGGCAGGCAATAGACAATGATTGGATCAGGTTTGATGGGGTTGAGGTGAATGGAGTAAGTGTTGTTGCGGATATCCCATCACTTGAGGCAGCAACAGATTATGTTGTACGTCTTGTTTCCGGTGAAACAGTCGGATCTGAATATGAATTCACCACTGAATCTCCAGATCAGTTGGCAGGAATGGATTTCGATGATTGGTATTACGGTGGTAAGAATGGAAAGACATGGTATCCGTATTCTGAAACAGATCCTTCACCAGTATGGGATACTGCCAATCCGGGCGTATCCAGTCTGATAGAGAATACTACCGTCCCGGAATATGACCATAAGGTTGAGGGTGATGCTGCAGTCAAGATGGTCAGCGATCTGGCTCTTATAAAATTTGCGGCAGGAAATATCTTTACCGGCAAATTCGTGGAATTCAAGGATTGGACTGCTACCTTGGAGTGGGGTGTTCCTTTTACATCACGTCCGTATTCACTAAAGGGCTACTATGATTATAAGCCTGGAATAATAAATCGTGACGAGATGGGACAGTTCCCTGACCTTGTCGGTAAACCCGATATCATGCAGATTATGGTAGCCCTGCTTGCGGAAGGAGAGGGAAATGACGTCGGTCCGCTGCCGATACTTTCCAATGAACCTGAAAATCATGACCTCAGGAAGAATCCACGCGTGATTGCATATGCTGAGCTGCTTTCGTCTGAGGATACTGGAGGCGAATATGTGGAGTTTGATCTGCCTCTTGTATATAATGAGGGTGATACGAGAAAACCGGCTTACGCCATCGTTGTAGCATGTGCAAGCTACCACGGAAATTATTTTACAGGAGCCGTGGGATCAACGATGTATGTGGATGATTTCCAGTTTACTTACCGCTAGAAGAACAGCATGGCAGTGAATCCTGCTGCCAGAGCTACGATACAGTTGATGAGCTTCGCCCAGGCGAAGCTCTTCTTGCTTTCTGCCAGAAGAGGAATTGAAGCATGTCCGTCCTGCGAGATGCTGCTGGCCAGAAGCACAGGGAACGGAATCACACCTGCGGCAAAAAGTGTAACAAAGATGAGGTGCGGGCCAGATTCCGGGATGATACCTATCAAAGTGGCCAGGATGATCATCGTTACGGTATTGTCGGATATCCAGCTTTGAATATCTATATATTGCAAGGCAATACCCATTGCAAGCAGGACTCCGAAAGTCCATGCAAATATAGTCGGAAGATGTTTCTTTATGATATGATTCCATAAATGGCCTTCCACGAAATGGTCGCCTGCGAAAATCAGCACGAAAAGGACTATTACGCTGAGTCCGGCAAACAGCACGTTCATCCAGTCTTCGCTTAGAAGATTGATTGTCATTGGCGCCTCGGGTGTGTCTGCATGATCATGATGACAGTGCTCGTCGTGGCAATGAACTTCGTGACAATCAGCCTCGTGAGAGTGGGTTTCATGGGAGTGTCCTGCATGGGCTGCGTGATCATGTCCAAGGTTTCCTGTTGCCAATGCTGCAATAAATGCTGCCAGTCCGATGAACATTACTGCACGTTTCCAAGTGAAATGTCTTTTCTTTCTGCCTGACTTTTCCTCGGTCTCGTCATTGTGGTTGCAGTGTTCGTGTTCATGAAGTTCATATCCGTCATGACAGTCGGTCTCGGCTCCGCATTCATTATGGTCCGTCTTGCTGCATTTCCTGCTGTGGATCTTTCCTTGGATGAGATCAGTGATGACACCGGTAATTATTGCCAGGACAAACAGGACTGCCATCAGCACAAGTGCCTGAGACGGAAACATTGCAAGCATCGGAAAGGCCTCGTCTCCTGTGGATGCGATCATCATCGCAACCAGTGCTCCGAAACTCATCATCCTGTGGGTGTAAAGCGATACGGTCGCGAATCCACCCATACATCCGGGAACTGAACCAAGCAGCGCTGCTATTATCACCTGCCCGAACTTGCTCTTTCTCAGTCCTTTGAAGAAAAGTCCCCTTGATTCTATGTTAAGGGATTCAATCATCATCATCATGACCACTACAAGTCCTGTGATGAGTATTGCGTTTCTAAGGCTATCTATCAGTATATGCATCATAGGCTATTCAATCCATCCGGCAACAAAAAGGTTTACAATTGGTCTGAGAGGGGAGTTGGTTGTGAGCGTGATTATCACCAGCATTTCTCCTTTTGGCATTCCTGTGGTGTCGATGTCCACATTGAAGGTCTTCCTTCCTCCAGGCTGGGTCGCTGTTATTCCACCGTGAGACCACCGTGGAGTATCGATGTCCACCTTGTATACTCCAAATGGCTTCTTTCCTTCATTTGTAAATGTAAATGATGCATTTATGACGGTTCCTTCCTTTATCTTCCCTGCCTGAAAGGTGCTCTCCTTGAACATCGGCCTAGGACCGTTGCTCTTTTCTTCGGATGATACATTGTCGAAGTTCTCCTTGGTGAAGGCAGTTATGGAAAGCTTCTCCTTTCCGTCTTTGCTGCTCTGCTTTTGTCCGTTGATGACAGGAATTGCCGTATATGTGTTCTTGCCCCATACCTTTCTGCATGATGATACGGAAAAAGACATCTCAGCTGTACTTCTTGCCGGAATCGGATTTGGAGAAACTGAGATGTCGAGATGCTTTGATATATCATCGAATTCTATTTCAATGGGCTTGTTGGAGAGGTTGGCGACCATTACAGCGTCTGACCTTTCTTCTCCCTGGTCGATGTTCCCGCAATGAAAACTGTCTGCCTTCAATGCAAACGGGCCGAATGCCACTGTATAAAGGTCTTCCAGAGGCTTAGGTTTTTCAATGCAGTTGCCCCTGATCTTCAGAAGTACCGGTTTCTTTACCTCCGAGAGGTATACCGTAAGGGTCTTGTCAAACGGGTAAGGTCCCTCATCGTTGGAATAGGTTACTGATATCTTGCCCTTCTTACCAGGCATTATCGGCTCTCTGGTCCATTCTACGTCGGTACATCCGCATGAGGAAACCACATTGTAGATAACTGCAGGCTTGTCTGATGTGTTTGTCAGGGTGAATGTGCATGATACCGCTCCGCTGCCCAACCTGATGTCTCCGAAGTTATGGACCATTTTGTCCACTTCAAGTCCCCCTCCGATCTTCTCCTGAGCTGCCGTGTCATGAGGAATGGCAAGCAGGATACTGATCATCAGCAGGACAAATATATGTATGTAATTGTACTTCATGTCATTCTGTTTACATATTACAAAGATAGCACATTTCATTCTTTGAATATCAAAATTAATAATTAAATTTGTGCCACGAATGTGATGGCACATTCAGTGTATAGTGACATACTAACATTAAAAGAATACAAAAATGGCTTACAGAATTACTGAAGACTGCGCAGCATGTGGAACATGTCTGCCAGAGTGCCCGGTAGGAGCAATCTCTGAGGGTGACATCTATGTGATCGATCCAAACGCATGTATCGACTGCGGTACTTGTGCTGACGCTTGCCCAATGGGTGCAATCGTACCAGGTGAGTAATCATCATCTTACAGAAAACAACAAATCCCCCGAAAGTCTGACTTTCGGGGGATTTGCTTTATATGCGTTTTTACTCCTGTGGAGCAAGTACGATCTGGAGGAAGTTGTCCTGTGCGAGAACTGCCTGCATGAGGGTCTTGATGTCCTCTGCTGTCACAGACTCGAGAGCAGCTTCGTATTCTGCATCATAGTCGATGCCGTGATTGAGGTTGAGCTCGATTGCGCTCTTCCAATATGAGTTGCTGATTCTTGACTCAGGAACGTTCTTCTTGAGGTTCTCAAGAGCCATTGCAAGCTCCTCTGCTGTAGGACCGTTCTGTGCAAGCTCCTCAAGGTACTGAACTGTAAGTCCGCTGAGCTTCTCTGCCTGCTCAGGATTTGTGTCGAACTGAACCATGAAGGTAACTCTTGAGAAAGGTTCTCTTGCACCGCTGAGGCTCAAACCTACACCATATGTGCCGCCTTCCTTCTCACGGATGGTCTTGGTGTAGATCATGTCGAGAACGTAGTTGGCAACCTTGAGTGTAACCATGTCCTTTGTTGAAACAGGCATATATGCGCTCCAAACCTGGAATACGGTCTTCTTAGGAGTTGCCATCTCGACGTTGAGGACATCCTCAGATACGCCCTTGGCCATCTGGATCATGTTATCCTTGTTCAGACCAGCGGCCTTCTTGCCCTTAGGGATCGAGCCTACGTACTTCTCTACCATTGGCTTGAGAGTTTCAAGGTCAACATTTCCTACGATAGTGAGAGTAGCACCTGCAGCATCCTTGAAGAGCTGGCGGTATACCCTTTCGATAGTCTCAAGGTTTGCAGCCTCAAGGACTTCATCGTTGATCACTACGACTCTTTCATTTCCTCCATAAAGCTTTTCGCTTACGAAGTTCTGGAACTTGAAGTCAGGAGTGTTGATGAGGTTAGGAAGGACAGCCTTGATCTGCTGGATTCCGGTCTCGAACTCCTCTGAATCGAAGCGTGGATCGGTCACATAGAGATACATGAGCTGAAATGCAGTCTCAAGATCCTTAGGGGTGCTCTGTCCGCTGATCGAGTGAGTAGTGCTTCCGATGTTAGGACCCATGCTGATCATCTTGCCGGCAAGCATCTTTGAGAGGGTCGTGTTAGGGAATTTAGATACTCCTGAATTCTCGAGGAAGAGTCCCCAGATATTATCCTCAAATGATGGCATGTCCTCAGTAGCGATAAGGGTCTTTCCTCCTTTCCACTCGAGGTTGAAGAGAATCTGATCCTTCTTGTGCTGAGTAGGGAGAACAACTACCTTTACTCCGTTCTTCAGTGTCCATACTGTAGAACCGTAGATGCCTGTGGTCTCCTTCTTTACCTTTGAACCCTTGAGTTCCTTGCTGATGAGCGGCTCGTTGATTGCCTCTTCTACGTTAGGCTGAATTTCTGCTTCCTTTACAGCTGTAAGGATAGCAGCTATCTCAGTTTCTGTAGGGTTTACGAGACCTTCCTTCTCAGGACCGTTGTAGAGAACTACCATGTTGTCGTCAGTGATCATTGACGCAGCAACCTGGTTGAGGACAGGAGCTGTAAGCATGGCGCATACCTGCTGTGCAAGCATGAGTTCCATTTCAGGCTCCATATATGGCTCATTGAAATAGAAAGCATTGAGAAGAGGATGTACGAAGTCGGCATTCTTGCGTGTAGGTGCAGCCTCGACAGCCTTCTCGTAGTAGCTGATGATCTTAGCCTTGGCGCGCTCTACCTCGCCGTCTGTGAAGCCGAATCTCTTCATCTTCTCAACCTCTGTCATGAATGCGGCAAATGCATTTGCGAAGTCGCCTTCCCTGAACTCAACGTTACCGAATACGGCCTCACATGAAGTGCAGAGTCTGCCAATTCCGAGGTTTGCTCCGAGGAACGGTGCATCTGGCTTAGCAGTGATGTCTCCGAATCTTTCAGTCATGATATAATATATATATGACTTCATGAGCTCAGCAATGAATGCTGCATCTGTATTTGCCATTTCCTTAGGGAGAGGAGTGCCTTTCCAAAGCACTTCGATACTTGAAGATGTAGCCTCAGGATCAGTGATCACACCGATGATAGGCTCCTCGTTCTGAGGAAGGTCATAGATGATCTTTCCCTGTGGATTTTCAGCTGCAGGGATGTCGGCGAATATCGTCTTGATCTTGTTCTCGATCTGATCTACGTCTACGTCTCCGATAACGATGACTGCCTGAAGGTCAGGACGACACCATGTCTGGTAGAAGTTTGTGAGGCTCTCGTATGCGAATGTCTTGAGCTGCTCCTCTCCACCGATAAGTGTCCTCTTTGCGTAAGGTGTGTCACCGAAATAGTAAGGAAGAGACTTCTCGAACATTCTCCACTGTGCGTTTCTTCTTGTTCTTCTCTCTTCGAGGATGACTGCTCTCTCTGCATCGATCTCTTCAGGGTCACATGTCACGAAGTGCGAGTAGTCATGCATGATGAGAAGGCATGAGTCAATCACACTCTCGCGTGCGATAGGAATGTTGTTGAGCATGTACTGGGTCTGCTCGAATCCTGTCGATGCGTTGATGTTTCTTCCGAACTCGGCTCCGATGCTCTGAAGCCACTCGAGCATTGATTTGTCAGGGAAGTTTTTCGTTCCGTTGAAGCACATGTGCTCGAGGAAGTGGGCAAGACCGTCCTGGTCATCACTTTCCTGATATGCTCCAACGTCAGTAGCCAGGTAGAACTCTGCTCTCTGAGCAGGCTGGTCATTGTGGCGGATATAATAAGTCATGCCATTGTCCAGCTTTCCAACCCTTACTGCAGGGTCGTTTGGAAGTGGTTGTGGCTGCTGTGCAGACGCCACTGTTGCAGCAAACACTGCTGCAATTAAGATAAACAAACGTTTCATGTATTATATGTTATAAATATGATTTTACATTCCTGACAGCATTCCGAGGAGGAAGAAGAATCCGCAGAGACCAATGAAGACTCCGGTAGCAACCTTGCACCATTTATGCGCGCTTTCAGAAGCCTCTACTGCTCCAACCTTGTCACCGCTGTTCCAAAGCTTGTTTACATTGGTCGAGTTGATGATTGCAGGTATTCCGAATGGCCAGCATAATGCCAATGATACGATCGCCCATGCGAGATAGTTGTCAGGGAGAGTTTCGGCAGACTTGTTGACCTGCGGCTGAACAACAGGATTTACCGGGGTAACAACAGGTTCTACAGGTGCCACAGGTTCTACAGGTGCCACAGGTTCTGCAGGTGCCGGAGGAGTAGGTGGAGTAGGTGGAGTAGGTGGAACAGGTGGAACAGGAGGTACTGGAGCTGCACAGAGATATGAGAGCTCAGGCACATCTGCTACCTTTGTCCAGTCTGTCATGCCTTCGCACCATACGAGTGTCTTGCCAGTAACGTTAAGATCCTTCAAAGTGTCTTCAGATACAGGTCCGGCCTGCTGACCCTTTTCATCGATGTAATAATAATTCTTCATTGTGATATAGATTTAAATAGTTTTTCCAATCATACAAAATTAATGATAATATTCTTTAGTTGTATTAAAGTTTTGCTAAATTTGTTCAAAATATGACCTATGCTGGAAGATTTTAGAATACAGGTATTTAAAGCGGTTGTTTCCGAGAAAAGCTTTACCAGGGCAGCGACTGTTCTTGGTATTTCTCAACCTGCTGTAAGCCAGAATATTGCTGAACTCGAAAAGATTGTAGGCATGAAATTGTTCGAACGGTTAAGGGGTGAGGTGGCAATTACGCCGGAAGGACTTGTTTTCAAAGACTATGCCGAAAAGTTGTCGTCATTATGTTCTTCTGCCGGAAATATGTTTGCAAAGCTCCCACAGACTAACGTACGGCTTTCTGTATCCGAAGAAGTATATAACTATTTTGTCGCTCCAGCGCTTGAGTCATTCCTGAAGATTCATCCTGAAATCACCTTTGAACGTTGTTTCTTCGATGATGCGGATCTTGCTATAACTCTGCGACCTTCTGACGGATCACCATATAATATACCTGCTGATTCCATTGCCAGGATCCGCATGTCGGTGTTCCCGACACCAAAAATGGGTGACCTTTCGGCCACCCATGAAATAACTTCCTATTTTGATGTTGTCTATCAGCCGGCTCCAGCCTTCTCGTGTACAAGGCTGTGCCGCCTGATCCGCGAATTCCTTATTTAGCAAGTCTCTTGTAAGTCTCGAGACGTACCTTTGCGAACTCCTCGGTCTTCTGCAGAAGCTCCTCAGCATTGTCAGGATACATCTTGTAGAGTGACGCGAAACGCACCTCACCCTTCAGGAAGTCCTGGAATTTGCTCCAGTCAGGCTCCTTGCTGTCGAGAGTGAACGGATTCTTGTCTGTTCCCTCGAGAGCAGGATTGTATCTGTAGAGGTGCCAGTAACCGCACTCGACTGCGAGCTTCTCCTCCTTCTGGCTAAGACCCATGCCGGCCTTAAGACCGTGGTTGATACATGGAGCGTAAGCTATGATGAGTGATGGTCCGTCATAAGCCTCAGCCTCCTTGATCGCGTTGAAGTACTGTGCTGGAGATGCGCCCATTGCAACCTGCGCAACGTATACATATCCGTAGCTCATTGCCATCATACCGAGATCCTTCTTGCGTACGCGCTTTCCAGAAGCTGCGAACTTAGCGATAGCACCTGCAGGAGTTGCCTTAGATGACTGTCCGCCTGTATTAGAGTAAACCTCGGTATCGAGAACGAGGATGTTTACATTCTCACCTGAAGCGAGCACGTGGTCTAGTCCGCCGTATCCGATGTCGTATGATGCACCGTCACCGCCGATGATCCACTGGCTGCGTGCAGGGATGAATGTCTTGTACTCTACGAGTCCCTTGCATACGTCGCATCCACAACCCTCGCAGAGAGGAATGAGCTTGTCTGCTACCTCGCGTGTAACCTTAGCGTCGTTCTTGTTCTCGAGCCACTGAGTGAAGAGTGCCTTCATCTCGTCTGTGCAGCATGAGCATGAGAGACCCTGCTCCATGAGCTTTGCAACGGTCATACGTGCTCTGTCTGAACCGAGCTTCATACCGAGACCGAACTCGCAGAAGTCCTCGAAGAGTGAGTTTGCCCAAGCAGGTCCGTGGCCGTCAGCGTTCTTGCAGTATGGCGCTGCAGGGAATGATGCACCGTAGATTGATGAACATCCTGTAGCGTTCGCAACCATCATGTGGCCACCGAAGAGCTGGGTGATGGTCTTGATGTATGGAGTCTCACCGCAGCCTGCGCAAGCTCCTGAGAACTCGAAGAGCGGCTGAGCGAACTGTGCGTTCTTGATGTTGCCGGTCTTAGGCTGTACGTTGTCCTTGTATCCTACATGTGCGTTGAGGTAGTCGAAGTTTGCCTGCTCTGCCTCCTGGGTTCCGAGCGGCTTCATTACGAGAGCCTTCTCCTTTGAAGGGCAGACGTCAGCACAGTTGCCGCAGCCTGTCCAGTCGAGGCCTGAAACGCTGATGCCGAACTTGTAGTC
>JAZQEN010000007.1:0-38466 GCA_045539015.1 Candidatus Cryptobacteroides sp. | reverse complement strand
CTACAGGAGGTGTCAAGGGGGAGACTACGGTCAAGGTGACCATTGAGGAGAACAAATCTTTGGAAGAGCGCGCGACAACGCTTCTCTTCAGGTCGGGTTCCATGAAGCTGGAAATCCCTGTGAAGCAGCATTATATGGTCCAGAACGTTTCGGTGGAGAACAAGGCTCTGCTGGATGCTCTGCTCAAGAATCTCGACGAGGACGGCGACGGCGTCCTCAGCACAAAAGAGATAGAGGGCGTCACATCTCTCGACCTCTCTGATTGCGGGCTTACGGATGTATCCGAGCTCGCGGAACTGTTCCCTGACCTTGTGTCTCTCGACCTGTCAGGAAACAATCTCACATCCATTGACATCCAGATGCTCGGCAAACTGAAGAATCTGGATCTCACCGGAAACCCTTTGACCACAGTTCATGTTTGGTCAGACTTTACGGCACCTGCGGGATTCAAGATCCCTGAAGGTGTGCAGTATGTCGAGCCGGAAATCTATACTCCGGCCGGATATCAGCTCGTATGGAGGGACGAGTTCAATGACCCTTCGCTCACTATGCCTGACACCAAGGAATGGTGGTATGAGACCGCCGAGCCGGGTTGGGTGAATAATGAGCTTCAGACCTACGTTGCCGGTCGCACCGGCGATATCGTCACAGCCGACGTGAGTGACGGCACTTTGAAGATCCGCGCCATAAAGAGCGGAAACAGAGTGTATTCGGCACGTGTTAATACAAGAAAGAACTGGACCTACGGCTACTTCGAGGCTCGCCTCAAGCTGCCGAAGGGCAAGGGCACCTGGCCGGCATTCTGGATGATGCCGTCAGTATGGTCAGGCTGGCCTGAAGGAGGCGAGATAGACATCATGGAGCACGTGGGATGTGTCCCTACCGAAGTGTCGTCATCGATCCACTGCAAGTCATATTACCATGCCATCGGAACTCAGAAGACTGCCGCCAGAAAGGTGGCAGGCGTGATGGATGAGTTCCATACATATGCCCTCGAGTGGACTCCTGAATATATAAAGACTTATGTGGACGGCAAGCAGCTGTTCTACTACAATCCAGACGACTATTCACAGGGACGCAACGCCAACACATGGCCTTTCAACAAGCCGTTCGAGCTCAAGCTCAACCTCGCATGGGGCGGCGACTGGGGAGGAATGTACGGCGTTGACGAAAGCTGCCTCCCTGCAACATATGAAATTGATTACGTCCGCGTCTTCCAGAAATGACGCTGTTACATGGAGCGAGCTAAGTCTCTCTGTCATTTCTTTCGCTTACGCTCAAGCGGCAGGCCGATTACGAGCGAGCGAAGTTTTTACTTTTGTCATTTCGAGCGAGTGAAGTTTTCACCCTTGTCATTTCGAGCGAGCGAAGCGAGTCGAGAAATCTATATAATATGAAAATGATATCAAAAATTCTAGCAATTGCCCTCCTGGCAATTTCATGCACCGGTCCGGAGCAGACCGAAACCCCGAGAGGAGGCACCGTGCAGGTGTCTCCAGCAGAACTTACATTGGATTTTGAAGAGCAGGAGACTTATGTCACTGTCACAGCTGATGCCGATTGGGGCTCAACAGTCGCTGATCCTTCATGGTGCTCGGTCTACCCGACTGGCGGAATGAAAGGTGAGACTAAGGTGAAGATCACCGTCAAGAAGAATATTCTTACAGAAGACCGTCAGAATACGATAACCTTCAGGACAACATCTTCGAAAACCGAACTTCCTGTCATTCAGCAGACAAGCTCCACCGGCGAGGCGATGTTTGTGCCGGAAGGCTATAAGCTATTCTGGAGCGACGAGTTTGACGGTCCGTCTCTCAATACCGACAACTGGCCCTGCGAGATCGGTGGTCATGGCTGGGGCAATTCAGAACTTCAGTATTATACCGACCGTCCTGAAAACGTGGACGTACGAGACGGAAAGCTGGTGATTACAGCCAGGAAGGAGAATTATCAGGGTTCAAAGGCTACATCTGCCCGTCTTATCACTCTCGGAAAGGTATATTTCAAGTATGGATATGTGACGGCATCCATCAAACTTCCTAAGACCGCTGACGGCCTCTGGCCTGCATTCTGGATGATGGGTAACGACTTTAAGTCCAAGGGCTGGCCGAACTGCGGTGAGACAGATATTCTTGAGATGGGACATCAGAACGGAATAAAGAAAGGAGCCCAGGAGAAGTTCCTCAATGGAACTTGCCACTGGGGAGAGCCTGACCACAGGTATTATTCATATGACTTCACCAACAGTTATTCTGTACAGGATGGCGAGTTCCACACTTTCACCTGTATATGGACAGAAAACGAAGTCGCCATGTACATAGACCTCGATACTAAGCCTGATGCGAAGCCATATTTCAAGATGGCCCTCAAAGACTTCGGGGACAACGAATTCCGCAAGGATAACTTCATTCTCCTGAACCTTGCCGTAGGAGGAAACTTCCCTGGCATATGGGACATCAACCAGGTTACGGCCCTGAACAACGGCCCGGCCGAAATGGAAGTGGACTACGTCCGTGTATTCCAGAAAGAATAATTGTCATTTCTTTCGCTGTCGCTCAAGCGCCAAGCCGATTACGAGCGACAGCCCTCACCCTTGTCATTTCGACCGAAGTTTTTACTTTTGTCATTTCGAGCGAGCGAAGTCTTCACCCTTGTCATTTCGAGCGAGCGAAGCGAGTCGAGAAATCTAAAATTATGAAAAGAATACTATACATATTATCAGCCCTCTCCGCAGCCCTCTTCATCTCCTGCGAAAAGCCTCAGCCTGAAGAAGGCGAACAGCAGAAGAGGCTTACGGGTTACATTGAACTTCTGGAGGCTTATGATGCAGGAAAACTGTTCAAAGCTGTCGAGGCATCTGCAGAGCAGAATGTCGTGATCTTTGATGACGGCTCCAAGATTATGGTCCCGACATCGTCATTCGCGATTCATGACCATACGGAGACTTCTGTACCTGCAATCGATTTTCTTGCCGGGTCACCTTGGTGGAGGGTCGCCGGCCAGATGACAGGCATACCTGTCGTGGCTTCGTCTCTGCCGAAGGAAGAGGCTGAACCGGTCTATGTGTACTATGACAAGAATACACTCTATATGCACATCAGCAACCGCGAAGTGCTCATGTTCAACAGCCGGATGCTGGATGAAGAGGCTGAGCTGGAGCGCCGTCAGAACATTCCTGTCGTATATATAGATACAGGCGGAAAGGGTATTTATGACAAGGATAATTATGTCAAAGGCACTATCAAGATCCTGGACCCCGAGAGATTGTATAGTGATGAGACAGAATTCTATACATCGATGGGCATCCGCGGCCGCGGCAACTCTACATGGGGCTTCCCTAAGAAGCCATGGAAAGTAAAGCTCGACAGCAAGGCGTCGATCTTCGGAATGGGTGCGGACAAGGAGTGGTGCCTTCTGGCAAACTACAGCGACAGGACCTTGATGCGTAACATCCTGGCCATGAAACTGTCAGAGCTCTGCGGCTTTGCCTGGACTCCTCATATGTATAGCGTCCATGTATACCTGAACGATGAGTATCAGGGAGTATACAATCTGTGCGAGCACAAGAAAGTTTCTGAGCACAGAGTTGATATAGACCTTGATGCCGGTGACGTATATCTGGAGATCGAGCAGCAGCAGGATGAGACCACATGCTGGTGGACAGGAATGGGAGTACCGATGATGTTCAGCGATCCGGAGGAACCATCTGCCGAGCTTCTGGCAGAGATCAAGAAGCATTTCTCAGACTTTGAGGCTTCTCTCTACAGCAATTATCTGGCAGATCCGGAAAAAGGATACGCAGCCTATATCGATGTAGACTCATTCATAGACTATTACATCGTCCAGGAGATAGCGAAGAATACCGACGGCAACCTTCGCAAAAGTTCGTTCATAACCAAAAAGAAAGGCGGCAAGCTCGTGATGCACCACCTGTGGGATTTCGACCTGACATTCGGAAACGGAGGAGGCCTTCTCCATGATCCTGAGGGATTCTTCATAAAGGACTACAATCCGAGTTGGATCATCGGAGACAACTGGTTCAACCGGATGCTCAAGGATCCGGCATTTGCCAAAAGGTTGAAGGACCGTTGGAATGAACTCTATCCGCAGCTTCAGTCCATGGTGGATTTCATTGACGAGCAGGCTCAGATTCTTGACAAGGCCCAGCAGCAGAATTTCCAGGTATGGGACATAAACACAGATGTTGTCGATTGGGTGGACTGCCCTTCATTAGGCTCGTATGAGGCTGAAGTGGAGTTCCTGAAGGAGTTCTACTCTAAGCGCATCGAATGGCTCAATTCAGAACTTAATAAATTATAACCTGCCATATGAAAAAACTTATAACCATCCTAGCTGCGGCCCTCTGCTGCTTTGCATGCGCCCAGAAACAACAGCAGGACCTTTCCGAAGGCGCTTTCGTACGCGTTGATGGACCTTACCTTATCGAGCCGTCAGGCGATACCCTCTTCATCAAGGGCACCAATCTTGGCAACTGGCTCAATCCTGAAGGCTATATGTTCGGCTTCCATAAGACCAACTCGGCCGGCATGATCAATCAGATGTTCTGCGAGCTCGTAGGCCCTGACTTTACCGCAGAGTTCTGGAAGCTGTTCAAGGATAACTATGTGACCGAGAAGGATATTGAATTCATTGCCTCTACAGGTGCGAATACGATACGTGTGCCGTTCCACTATAAGCTCTTTACAGACGAGGATTATATGGGTCTGACTGTCGCTCAGGACGGTTTCAAACGCCTGGATGATGTGATCGGATGGTGTCGCAAGCATGGGCTGTATGTGATCCTGGATATGCATGATGCTCCAGGAGGACAGACCGGAGACAATATTGACGATAGCTATGGCTACCCTTGGCTTCTTGAAAGCGAGTCTTCGCAGCAGCTTTTCTGTGATATCTGGAAGCGCATCGCCGAGTATTATAGGAATGAGCCTGTGGTCATTGCGTACGACCTTATAAATGAGCCTATTGCTCCGTATTTCGATAATGTGGCTGAACTGAATGCGAAACTGGAGCCGCTTCACAAGAGAGTGACTGCGGCAATCCGCGAAGTGGACCCGAATCATATCATAATGCTGGGAGCCCCGCAGTGGAACAGCAACTTCGAGCCGTTCACCGACTGGACCTATGACAGCAAGCTGATGTATTCATGCCACCGCTACGGCGGCGACGCATGCGTAGAGGCGATCGGCAATTTCATCGCCTTCCGCGACAAGACCAACCTTCCTATGTACATGGGTGAGATCGGACACAATACCGACGAGTGGCAGGAGGCTTTCTGCAAGGCGATGGAGCAGAGTAACATCGGCTACACGTTCTGGCCGTATAAGAAGATCGTCAATTCATGTTTCTCAGGGATTACTCCGCCGGAGAACTGGGATAAGGTGATCGAGTTCTCAGAAGCACCTCGCTCGACCTATTTCGAGATCCGTGACGCCCGTCCGGATCAGGAGATGGCACGAAAGGCTATGCTTGACTTCATCGAGGCCTGCAAGTTCGAGAACTGTACTCCGCAGGAGGGTTACATCAACTCGCTTCGTCTGAAGTAGACCGTAGGATATAAGCAGAGAGCCTTGGAAGTTACTGACTTCCAAGGCTCTCTGCTGTTTCGTACAGTTACAGGACGTATGCCCTGACGTCTTCTGCGGTGATTGTGCTGCCGGAAAGTATCAGCAGACGTTCGACCACGTTGCGAAGTTCTCTGATGTTTCCTGTCCAGGTCTTGTCTACCAGGAGCTGCATCGCTTCCTTTTCAAGACTGCGGGCAGGCATGCCGGTCTCTGAACATATCTGGTCGATGAAATGGTCGACCAGCAGCGGAATGTCGCTCTTTCTTTCGTCAAGGGTCGGAACATTTATCACGATGACGCTCAGACGGTGGTAGAGGTCTTCCCTGAATGTGCCCTTGGCAATTTCATCCTTGAGATTCTTGTTGGTAGCCGCAACTACGCGCACATCTACTGTAATATCCTTGTCGCTGCCGACTCTGGAGAGTTTCCTTTCCTGAAGCACCCTGAGTACCTTTGCCTGTGCTGCGAGAGACATGTCTCCGATTTCATCAAGGAAAAGGGTTCCGCCGTCAGCCTGCACGAATTTACCTTTGTGCTGCTTGATGGCTGATGTGAACGATCCCTTTTCGTGTCCGAAAAGTTCGCTTTCGATGAGCTCCGAAGGGATTGCAGCACAGTTGACCTCGATGTAAGGCATTGCAGAGCGGCGGCTCTTCTGGTGGAGATTGCGGGCCACCAGTTCCTTTCCTGTTCCGTTCGAGCCTATTATAAGGACTCTTGCATCTGTAGGAGCCACCTTGTCGATCATTTCCCTGATATGAACCAGCGGCTCTGACTCTCCGATCATCGGCTGTCCATAAACCTTCTTCTTGAGACTTCTGGTTTCCTTTACCAGATGCACTTTTTCAGTGGCGTTCTTGATAGTGATGAGGATTCTGTTCAGGTCCAGAGGCTTCTGAATGAAATCGAATGCTCCTTTCTTGATGCACTCGACTGCCGTGTCAATATCTCCGTGGCCGGAGATCATCACGATTGCCGCATCGATACCCAGCTGGGTCAGCTTGTCCAGGACTTCCATGCCGTCCATTTCCGGCATCTTGATGTCACAGAAAATGACATCATACTTTTCCTTTTCCACCATCTCGCAGCCTGCTGCGCCATTCTCTGCAACATCAACGTCATAACCTTCGTCTGCGAGTATCTCCTTCAGTGAATTCCTGATTGAGCGTTCGTCATCAATAATTAAAATCTTCATGGTTTATGGTTTTTGGAATTACAAATATCGACATTTTTGGGAGTTTACACAATATTTTATAATTTTGCCGAGATATAACAAGTTTCATGCAAGTACCAGATATAATCATCGCCATCGACGGCTATTCTTCGACCGGAAAAAGCTCCTTTGCAAAAATCATAGCAAACGAGTTTTCCTTCCTGTATCTTGACTCCGGTGCCCTTTACAGAGGGGTCACCCTTTTTGCCATTGAGGAAGGTTTCATCGACGAAGACTGCAATATAGATGCCGAGGGACTGGAAACCGCTTTGAAAAATCTTGACCTTCATTTCGGCCAGGGCGGCACGTATATTGGCGAAAGGTGCATTGAAAAGGAGATAAGGTCTCTGGAAGTGGCCGGAAAGGTGAGCCCGATTGCGACAGTTGCGCAGGTGAGGGATTATGTGGACAGGAAACTTCGTGAATTCGGAAAGGCCAAGCGTGTGGTCATGGACGGAAGAGATATCGGAACAACTGTCTTCCCGGATGCGGAGCTCAAGATCTTCATGACTGCAGATCCCATGATCAGAGCTCAGAGAAGGGCCGATGAGATGAGGGCTGGCGGAAGCGAGGTCAATATCGAGGAAGTTCTGAAGAATCTTCAGGAGCGTGACTATATCGACTCTCACAGAGAGGTGTCACCTCTGACGCAGGCTGCGGATGCTGTAGTGCTGGATAACTCACATATGACCATGCAGGATCAGCTGGAGTGGCTAAAGAGACTTATCGCGGAACGTTTTGAATGTTAATGGAGAAGATATGCTCACGGTAGATATAGACCATAATTCAGGCTTCTGTGCAGGAGTCATCAGGGCAATTTCCAGGGCGGAGGAGTTTCTTAATGCCGCCAAGGAAGATGGCCATGAAGGACGTCTGTATTCCTTGGGAGCAATCGTTCATAACGATGCCGAACTGAACAGGCTGATCGAAAAGGGCCTTGTTACCATTGACAAGGAGGACCTCGAAGAGATGGTGGATGCCAACGGCGAGTCATTGCTCATAAGAGCCCATGGTGAGCCTCCGCAGACGTATCAGACTGCTGAGAATCTCGGATTCAAGATAATCGATTGTACCTGTCCTGTAGTTCTCAAACTGCAGCAGAGGATAAAGGAAACATATGAGATCCAGAAGCAGAACGGTTGCGGACAGATAATCATCTTCGGAAAGATCGGACATGCAGAAGTACTTGGCCTCATAGGACAGACAGAAGGCACGGCAATCGTAATCGAAAACCTTCCTATGCTTGAAGACGCGGTCGAAAGCGGTGCGGTCAGACTTGATCTGCCCACCGAAATCTTCAGCCAGACGACCAAGAGCCCTGCAGAATATGCAAGACTGTGCTCGAGACTGGAGGAAATGATGGCTGCAAGAAACGAACTTTCTATAGAGAGGTTCAGAGGAAGAAGAATGCTGGTGATTCATGAAACAATCTGCGCCCAGGTTGCTACCCGCCATGAAAGACTCTCCAAGTTCGCTCTCGAGCATGATATTATAGTCTTCGTCTCGGGAAAGGCGAGTTCCAATGGCAAGGTCCTCTGTGAATTGTGCAAGTCGTTGAACATCAGGACATATCATATTGATTCTGTCGCAGAAATCAAGAGGGAGTGGTTCAGAGCTGACGATAAGGTTGGGGTGTGCGGTGCGACATCTACCCCTAAGTGGCTGCTTGAAGAGGTTGCAGAGTATATTCTCGAACTGAACAAATACGTCCCTGCCTGGGAAGAAAAATTTGCAAACGAATAATTCATCAATAAATTAAACTAATTTTTATGGCAACAACAGCTGATTTCAAAAACGGACTTTATCTTAATTTCAACGGCAAGCCATGCCAGATCGTATGGTTCCAGCACGTTAAGCCAGGAAAGGGTCCAGCTTTCGTAAAGAGTAAACTCAGAAACCTTGAGAACGGTCGTATCCTCGAGAACACTTTCACTGCAGGTGCAAAGATCGAGACCATCAACGTTGAGAGAAGACCATACCAGTTCCTTTACAAGGACGAGGACGGATTCAACTTCATGCACGAGGAGACTTACGAGCAGATCCACCTCGATGCTGCTCTCGTAGACAACGCAGACCTCATGAAGGAAGGCCAGCACGTTGAGATGATGTTCCTCGCTGACGAGGAGCGCTGCCTCACTTGCGAGCTCCCTACATACGTTGAGCTTGAGGTTACCTACACCGAGCCCGCAGTAAAGGGTGACACCGCTTCTACAAATGCACAGAAGGAAGTTACTCTCGAGACAGGTGCAATCATCATGGCACCTCTCTTCATCAACATCGGTGAGAGAATCCGCGTGAACACAACAGACCGTTCATACGGCGAGCGCGTGAAGTAACCCTTCCCCGCCGCACAAACCCCAACAGCTGTCAGAGCCTCAACTCCGACAGCTGTTTTTTTTCTTGTACAATCTGTTACTGGTCGCTGTTCTTCGGGATGCGGACTACGAAGCTGGCGCCGCCGAGGCCGAAGGATTTCTGGTAGAAGATTTCTCCGTCACATTTTTCGATGATGTTGCGGCAGATTGCAAGTCCGAGGCCGGTTCCTCCTGACTTTGTCGTGAAGTTCGGAGTAAAGAGCTTGTCGAGGTTCTCACCGTTCACTCCCGGGCCGTTGTCATCGATTGCGATATCATAGAAGCCGTCCTTGCTGCCGTGTCTGAGACATATGAGGACTCTTCCTCTGACAGGTTCTTCTCCTCTTTCCACAGCCTCCTTCTGCTGTATCTCCACAGCCTGGATCGCATTGGTTATCAGGTTTACAAAGACGCGGATGAGCTGCGGCTTCGGTGCCTTTACAACGGCATTTTCCAACCCTATGTATGAAATCTCGACGTTTTCCTTGTTGTCGAAAATAATGAGCTGGTCCTGAATGACCTTGTCCAGATCCATCATTACCGGCTCCTCGGTATACAGCTTGGCGAAGGTCGAGAATTCGTTTGCGGTATCCGAAAGGATCTGGATATGCTCCAGCACTACAGCTGTCACCTGATCGAACTTCTCTTCCCACTTAGGGTTGTTGTTCTGCTTCAGTCTGATCAAGCGCTGTATTTCGAGCTTTATCGGTGTGAGAGGATTCTTGATCTCATGGGCCACCTGTCTGGCCATCTGGCTCCATGCCTTGTCACGCTCAGCCTGAGCCAGCTGTTTTGTAGAGTATGACAGGTCTTTGACCATGCGGTTATACGCTTCGACAAGTGATGAAATCTCGTCCTCACGATTGTATGTGATGTATTCCAGATTGTCAACGTTTCCTCCGCTCATCTTCTTTCCCATTTCCACAAGAGGGGAGAACATCGAGTTGATGATGCGGTTTCCGATGACAAGGGAGATTATCAGAAGCAGGATGAACACATTGATGATAAGAGCTGCACGGAAGAATCCTTCCTTCATGAAGTCATAATCGGTATCAGTATATGGGATACTCATTATGGCTATGATCTCGCCCCTGTCATTAAGCAATGGGGCGTACAGTGTCCAGTAGCTGTATCCTCCGGTCTCTTCCTCCTGCACATAGAAACGCCTGCTTCGGCTTCTGATGTTATAGAAGGCTTCCTCATCCACTCTGCTGCCCATGATGTTCTTTTCAAAAATCTCCTGAGATGTTGATTTGAATATCTTGCCTTCAGGAGTATATAGGCTTATGTCGGATTTTGTGGCGTTTCCGATGTCTTCCAATACCGAAGAGAATGCAGACGAAGCAAATGCTGTCCAGTCCTCTCCGGGCTCAATCTGTTTTTCCAGCATCGACTGTATAGTGTTGACCCTGTTCGTCATCAGATTGAACATGTTCTGCTCGTTGCGGTTGTACACGAATGTGATGCTGACGACCGCCATTCCGGAGAGAAGCAGGAATGACGATATGAACATGATCATACTGATTCGGGTCCTGAAGTAATTGCTTTTGAATGTCAGCTTGCGGTTGCGTCTGGTCGGATAGAGGAAACTGAGCAGACATAGGGCAAGGAACAGATATGACAAAGTAGTGAAATATGTCATAATGGCCCTCTTCGGACGGGACATGACGATGATTTCATCATCCTCTCCTCTTACTATGAAATGTACGTCGTCTTCAGTTCTGTATGTTGCAGTTCTGGCTTCTTCGCCTATGATCTCAGTATATATGTCTGATACGGTAGGATATGGATAGGTGTCCTTATATGTCGTCAGCAGGCCGTTCTTATACTTTGCGTAAGAGTAGATCTGAGGGATGTTGACTTCCTGCAGCTGCTTGAAATGGGTAAGAATATTACTGTATCCCCGGCCTTCCTTGTTGGCATTCGGCTCAAGCTGCAGGATCATCTGTCTTGTGCCGGTTCCCGGATGGTAATAAAGGAACAGACCTGCATATTTTCCATGTCCGTACTTGTCGTAGACAAACATGAACCTTGAGTCAGGAGCAATCTGGGTTCCATTATGGATGATGTCACTGAAGATCTTCTGACCCATCCTGTCCTTGGCGCCAAGCAGGAATATACTTATATTATAGGTGTTGTCATAGTCGCTAAGGTAATAGTCCTTGACCCTGTTTGCAATCACTCCGCTGGAATATTCCCTTCGTGCCAATGATGAAATCAGTTCGTCTGATGCAATCTCATCCTCTATTACCCCTAATAATTCCTCAAGCGGCTTGTCCCTGTCTGATATGAGCTTCTCTGCCCATCCTTCCACCTTTTCCTTCTCTTCCTGAAATCCGAGGATTCCTGAAGTCAGGGTGAAATATAATGCGCATAGGAATGCATGCAATGTAAGACATTGTCTGGTCAGAAGATTATATCTCTTTCCGGTGATCTGCCATACCATCGGGCGTAATTCCTGGCATAGAAGCAGCACCCCTCCTGCCAGCGCTGTGTATGACAGGTAGATCAGAACCGTGAAGAATATGTTGCTATGGACTTTATACAGCTCGAGGATGACTATAGAGTGCCGGATGAAGCTTGTAAGGGTCCAGTGGATGTATATCAAGGTTCCGATGATGCAGAGAAGGATGACGATGCCATAAGTTATCGACCTTCTCCGTGCCTTTTTCTTGTCGCTGTTGAGATATTGGGATATTCTTCCCTTTATCAGGAATGTGCATAATGTGACTGTAAAGATCCACGCATTGCATATCAGCAGAATGCCTATGGACCTGAACGTTCCGTCAGAGAAATATCTGCTGGAAAAGATGCGATGGGTTTCTCCCAATCCTCTGCCCCATATTATGGCTACATAGGCGAGGATGCACAAGATAGGGAGAACTGTAAAGTATACCCTGAATGTCCTGTGACCGGCAAGAAACAGCACCAGCGCTGCAGCAAAAATCATTATTGAAATCCACTGGATGGTGCAGTTGTCAAAGAAAGGGGAGTGCAGTGATGAGTCATATGAGATCTTGAACAGCGACTCGCCTTTGACAGTTACCGGAACACCTCCGTTGTAGCTTAGCGGATGGCATGAGAATGAATGATGGAGCTTGAGCTTCGGATTGATTCCGTTTTCAGAATCCCCCAGAGCTTCTATAAGATTGTTCTTGATCTCGATGCCGGCTATGACCTTGTCATTTCTATTGCCTTCGACGCTTTTTACAAGATACCATTTGGGACCGATGCATATGTATTGGTAAGTGCCCGGGATGTCAGTGAGAGGGGACTGGATGGTGTTGTTCAGCGGGGAGAGTCGCTGAAATACCATTTTTCGTGAGATGTCATCGTTCAGGAGGGGGAACTGGTTGTTCCAGGATACGAGGGAGTCATTTACATAGTGATAAATGACGATATCCTCTGGAAGTCCCTCCGGTGTGTTTCTTGATTCAGGATCATGCGAGAGGATGCTGGATATGTGGTTATCCAGTTCCGCCATCCTGGCTTCAACCTTGCCGGCAGTCCTTTTGGCAATGGCCGGGACATTCTTGGTGTTTCCGATACCTGTCATTGAAACGACAAAAAGCGACAATGACAGGACCAGACAGATGAGAGGAAGTTTCTTTTGTATGAAGTCCTTCTTGTTCATCATTCATGATGGTATGGTTCTCCCCTCATGATGGTGAAGGCGCGATATATCTGCTCAGCAAATATCGCCCTTACCATCTGGTGGGAAAAAGTCATTCGGGAAAGTGATATTTTTGAATCGGCTCTGCTGTATACGGCTTCCGAAAAGCCGTATGCGCCTCCGATTACGAATACAATATCCTTGCCAATGTACGAGATCTTGTCCTGAAGAACCTTTGCCAGTTCGACAGAGGAATACTGTTTGCCTCTTTCATCCATCAGGATGACATCGTCCCCGGGCCGTATGTTCTTCAGGATAAGCTCGCCCTCACGACTCTTTATCTGGTCGCGGTTGAGGGCGGAAACATTCTTGAGCTCAGGTATCTCCACTACCGAGAAAGGAATATAGTGCCTGAGGCGGGATACATAGATGTCCATCCCTGCCTTTACCCAATCCTTGTCGGTCTTGCCGACTGTCAGCAGTGTGATCTTCACTCTATTTCTGTCTTAGGAAGACATGTACCGGACATCCGAGGAAGTCGAACTTCGAGCGGAGCTTGTTCTCCAGGAACCTGCGGTATGGCTCGCGGATGTACTGCGGCAGGTTGCAGAAGAACGCGAATGAAGGAGAACGGGTAGGAAGCTGTGTTATGTACTTGATCTTGATGTACTTGCCCTTCCATGCAGGTGGCGGGTAGTTCTCGATCTCAGGCAGCATCTCCTCGTTGATCTTTGATGTAGGGATCTTGCGTGAGTAGTTCTCGTACACATGTGCCGCAGCGTCGAGAACGTCCATGATCCTCTGCTTGTTGATCACCGATGTGAAGATGATCGGGAGGTCGTTGAACGGTGCAAGGCGCTCCTTGATGGCCTGGGTGTATTCCTTCATTGTGTTGCTGTCCTTCTCGACCGTGTCCCATTTGTTTACAACTACCACACAGCCCTTCTTGTTACGCTGGATGAGGTTGAAGATGGCCATGTCCTGGGCTTCGATGCCTGTCTGGGCGTCTATCATCAGAATACATACGTCAGAGTGCTCGATGGCACGGATGGACCTCATTACAGAGTAGAACTCAAGGTCTTCATGAACCTTGGTCTTCTTTCTCATTCCGGCAGTGTCCACGAGCATGAACTCGTGACCGAACTTGTTGTAGAGAGTCGCGATAGAGTCGCGTGTTGTGCCTGCGATAGGGGTGACGATGTTCCTCTCCTTGCCGAGAAGGGCGTTGGTGAGTGATGACTTTCCAACGTTAGGCTTTCCTACTATAGTGAAGTGGGGAAGATCCGGGCGCTCGTCCTTGTCTGGGTCTTCCGCCGGGAGCTCCTTGATGATTGCATCAAGAAGGTCTCCTGTACCGCCTCCGTTGGCGGCAGATATGCTGTAGACCTCTCCCAGTCCAAGAGAATAGAACTGGAATGCATCATACATCTTTTCTCCGGAATCGATCTTGTTCACAGCAAGGACAACCGGCTTGCCGCTCCTTCTGAGCAGGTCAGCGATCTCCTCGTCATAGTCAGTGATGCCGGTTCCTGCCTCCACCATGAAAAGCACGACGTGAGCTTCCTCAATGGCAAGGACCACCTGCTTGCGGATCTCCTCCTCGAAGATGTCGTCAGAATTGGATGTGTATCCTCCGGTGTCGACAACAGAGAACTCTGTTCCGCACCATTCGCATCTTCCATAATGTCTGTCGCGGGTAACGCCCGCGGTCTCGTCTACGATTGCCTGGCGCATTCCTACCAGACGGTTGAAAAGTGTGGACTTACCCACATTCGGGCGTCCTACGATAGCTAAAAGGCTCATAATAAATAGTTTAATTGTTAACATCCCGCCTCACGGCGGAATCGCTCATCCCTATCCGGGATCGTTTATCTGCAGTCGGATCCGCAACTTGCGCATCCGCCTTCATCGCACTTAGGGGTCCCGTCAGCATTCTTGGGACCCCAAAGTTTCATTTCTTCTTCCTTTGCGCACTTGATGCCTCTTTTGCGCATCTCCTTGTTGTTCTCGATTTCCGTTTCAGGGAACTTTCCGTCCTTGCGGAAAATTATATTGAAACAGAGACCGAATACACAGAGTGCAACCAGCAACAGCGCGGCAAAAAATATTTTCATTTCAGTTCCTAGTTAATAAAACTTGAGCTGATCTCCTCGTAGTTGTACACCTTGTTGATGATGTCTGCGAAGATGTCTGTCATAGAAAGGACAGTGATCTTCTTCTTGTCCTTGTCAGGATCGGAACTGAGCGGAATAGTATCGGATACGATGACTTCTTCCAGAGCTGAGTCTGCAATCCTGTCATAAGCAGGACCAGAGAACACTGCGTGAGTTGCACATGCTCTGACGCTTGCAGCTCCCATTTCCTTCAATACATTCGCAGCCTTTGCGAGGGTGCCAGCTGTATCAATCATGTCATCGACGATTACAACATTCTTGCCTTCCACTTCTCCGATGGCGGTAATCGAACCGACTACATTGGCTTTTTCGCGTGACTTGTGGCAGATGATCACAGGGCACTGGAGATAACGCGCATATGCATTAGCTCTCTTTGCGCCACCCATGTCAGGCGCTGCTATCGCAAGGTTCTCTATATTCATGGCCTTGAGATAAGGGAGGAATACTGCGCTTGCGTAGATGTGATCCACAGGGAAATCGAAGAATCCCTGGATCTGGTCTGCATGCAGGTCGCATGTCATCACGCGGTCACATCCCGCTGCTCCGAGCATGTTTGCGACAAGCTTAGCTCCGATAGATACTCTTGGCTTGTCCTTGCGGTCCTGTCTTGCCCATCCGAAATAAGGCATTACTGCAATCACCTTGTGAGCTGATGCTCTCTTGGCTGCGTCAATCATCAGGAGAAGCTCGAACAGATTGTCTGTTGGAGGACATGTTGACTGGATGATGAATACAGTCGCTCCTCTGACGCTTTCGTTATAGCAAGGCTGGAATTCGCCGTCGCTGAATGTGAGTACATCGGATGCTCCAAGTTTGAGACCTAGCTTCATAGCTACCTTTTCAGCGAAGTCTCTGGATGCTTTGCAGGTAAAGATCTTGATTTTATGTTCGTCGTGCATGGGTATGAGGGTTTAGTTGTTATTTGTCTTCTTTAAGGCTGTTGAGGACAGATTCTATATAGTCGAGAATCTCGTCGCGTCCCAATCCTGTTTCGGATGAGCTTACAAATGTAGGCGGCAGCTCCTCCCATAGTTCAAGAATCCGTTTCTTGTTCTTCTCGATCTGGGCTGCGAGGGCATTGGGGCCGCTCTTGTCGCCCTTTGTGAATATTATCGCAAACGGGATCTGGCCAAGTCCGAGCTCGGTCAGGAAATCCATGTCAACCTGTCCGATATCATGACGTGAGTCGATCAGCACGAACAGCATGACCATCTCTTCCGAGAAGTTGAGATAGTTCCTTATGACCTGCTCCAGTTTCTGTTTGCCTGTGGCAGATATCTTTGCATATCCGTAGCCGGGGAGGTCTACAAGGTACCATTCTCTGTTTATGAGGAAGTGATTGACCAGGCGGGTCTTGCCGGGCTTGCTGGATGTCATCGCCAGTTTCTTGTTGCGGCAGAGCATGTTGATGAGAGATGACTTTCCGACATTGGATCTGCCGATGAATGCGAATTCAGGAAACTTCTGTTTAGGTTTCTCTGAAATACGTGTGCTGCTGCCTGAAAAAAGTGCTTCGGTGATCTTCATAGTGAACGGTCTCTCTAAAACGTGCGCAAATATATGAAATTTATTTGAGTGAGGAGGACGTATGTATGAGGAATTTTGCTAAATTTGTTGCGTTTGAAAAGAAAAGGGTATGGGAAAGGAATATATCAGCCTATTTGAGTTGCAGACAAGACTTAAACAGGGGATAGAATCGCTTTTTCCCAACCACTTGTGGATCAGGGCCGAAGTGAGCGCTGTAAAGGCGCGTAACGGAGGCCATTGTTATATGGAACTGTCTGAGAGTGACGGAAAAGGCCTGGTTGCAAAGGTCAATGCAATAATCTGGAGCTCCAGGTACAGGTTCATCGCTCCATACTTCGAATCCGTGACCGGCTCTCCTCTTCAGGAAGGAATGACGGTCCTTGTTGAGGTTCAGGTGAATTTCAGCCAGCTCTACGGATTTTCCCTGATAATAAACGATATCGATCCCGAATATTCCCTAGGCGTCAAGGAACTTGAACGGCAGAAGACCATTGAAAGACTTCACAGGGAAGGGCTCATGGATCTGCAGAAGGAACTCGCGTTGCCGCGTCTTCCGTATGACCTGGCTGTGATTTCTGCCTCAGATGCCGCCGGTTACAGGGATTTTGTCCGACATCTTGATGAAAATCCATACGGTTTCAAGGTAAATATATGCCTGTATCCTGCTCTGATGCAGGGCGCGGATTGCCCTTCTTCCATAATAGGTGCGCTTGATGCTGTCCTGGAATCGGGCAGACAATATGATGCCGTGCTCATCCTCAGGGGTGGAGGCGCCAAGCTTGATCTGGCATGTTTTGATGATTATGACCTGGCAGCTGTCATTGCTCAGTATCCGCTGCCGGTGTTGACTGCAATCGGACATGACCAGGATTATCATGTATGTGACATGGTGGCGCATGAATATGTCAAGACGCCGACTGCTCTGGCAGACTATATACTTGGAATATATGAAGATGAGGATGCGGGGCTGACTTCTCTGGAGAACAGGATCAGGCTGGCATCCTCGAACCGCCTCTATCGTGAGGAATCCATGATTGATGCTCTTGCGGCACGTATCAAAGGCAGTTTTATGATGAAGATAGCTTCGATGGAATCGGCTTTGCATGTGCTTCAGGCGAGAATCGAGGGGGCTGATCCGAGGCGCATCCTTGAAAGGGGATATGCCTTGGCTGTGGATGCGGACGGAGTTGTGCTCAAGGGGGCTGCCGGACGTGTGCCGGGAGAAAAGGTGTCCATGATGTTCTCCGACGGAACGTTGGAATGTACAATAGACGATGTCATCCTGAGGAGTCCGGAGGGCGACGTGAGGATCTAATATAAGATATATGACTGAGAGATTTGATTACGCAAAAGCGGTGGAAGAGCTTGAGGCGATCGCTGCAAAAGTAGAGGACCCGAACACAGGTATCGGGGACATGGATAAATATATGAAACGCTCCCGGCAGCTGCTGGAAGCCTGCCGGGAGTATCTCCGCGGCGCTCGTGAGAAGTTGGAACAAAAAGAAACAGATCAATAGATATGTGTGCAAAACAGAAAAAGGCAAAGATGATCTATGACACTGACAAATGGCTCGAGCCATATAAGGATGTCATAGACAGGAGACATGATATGATAGTGGCTTTGAAGGACCGTTATTCTGTGGACGGTTCCCTGAGCAAGGGATTGAACAACCATGTCTATTATGGACTCCATCATGATGATAAGGGAAATTGGGTGTTCCGTGAGTGGGCTCCGAATGCGACCAAGATATATCTGATCGGCGAGTTCAACAACTGGAAACGCACCGAGGCATATGCCCTCAAACCGCTTGGAGGCGGAAACTGGGAGATAGTTCTTCCGGCAATGTTCCTGGACCATGGGACTCTTTATAAACTGTATATAGAGTGGCCTGGCGGAGGTGCGGAAAGGCTTCCTGCATATACGACACGTGCCGTTCAGGACCCTCACACCAAGGCTTTCTGCGCCCAGGTCTGGGATCCGCAGCCTTACGTGTGGAAGAACCCTAAGCCGGGCAAGCGTCCTCATCCTCTCATCTATGAATGCCACATAGGAATGGCTGCTGAAGAGGAAAAGGTAGGTACATTCGAGGAGTTCAGGACCAATGTCCTTCCGAAGGTGGCGGAACTTGGTTATGATACATTGCAGATCATGGCTCTCCAGGAGCATCCTTATTATGGTTCATTCGGCTATCAGGTGGCCAATTTCTATGCTCTCAGCTCACGTTTCGGTACTCCGGAAGAGTTCAAGGCTCTTGTTGATGATGCGCACGCCCTCGGCATTGCTGTAGTGATGGATATCGTGCACTCGCATTCTGTTGATAATGAGGCTGAAGGACTCGGCAACTTCGACGGAAAGGAGACACTCTATTTCTATGACGGCTGGCAGGGCAGACATCCGGCATGGGGCTCGCGCTGCTTCGATTATGGAAAGGACGAGACCAAGCATTTTCTCCTGTCCAACTGCAAGTACTGGATGGAGGAATACCATATCGACGGATTCCGTTTTGACGGCGTGACCAGCATGCTGTATTGGGATCATGGCCTCGAGAAGGCTTTCGTAGGATATGAAAACTACTTCAACCAGGGTGTGGATGACAATGCGATCGCGTATCTTGCCCTGGCTAACATCCTTATCCACGAGATGAACGAAGATGCGTTCACAATCGCTGAGGATGTCAGCGGAATGGCCGGACTCGCGGCTCCGCTTGAACAGGGTGGTGTGGGATTTGATTTCCGCATGAGCATGGGAGTTGCCGACAACTGGATCAAGTGGATAAAGGAACTGTCTGACGATCAGTGGAGCATGGGCGAGATGTGGTGGCAGCTGACCAATAAACGCGAGGATGAAAAGACCATCAGCTATGCGGAGTGTCATGATCAGGCGATGGTTGGAGACAAGACGATCGCCTTCCGTCTGATGGATAAGGAAATGTACTTCTCCATGAACAAGGAGTCGCAGTCTCCGATTGTGGACCGTGGTATGGCGCTTCATAAGATGATCCGTCTTGTTACCATGGCTACGTGCGGAAACGGCTACCTTACATTCATGGGAAATGAGTTCGGTCATCCTGAGTGGATTGATTTCCCTCGCGAAGGAAACGGATGGTCATACAAGCATGCCAGAAGACAGTGGTCGCTGGCGGAGCCTGATTATCTGAGGTACAGGTATCTGAGGAATTTCGACAAGGCTATGATAGGCTTGGCGCGACAGGAATCCATCCTTGATGAGAAACCTGAGCTTTTTGTTCAGGATGAAGAGAAAAAGATACTGATTTTCAAAAGAAAAAGTTGTATCTTTGCGCTGAATTTCAACCCGACCGCTTCGTTTGTCGACTATGGGTTTGCAGTACCGGCAGGAAAATACGAGGTTGTGCTGAACTCCGATGAAAGTGAATTTGACGGCTTCTCCAGACTTAAGACTGGAGAGGTGCATTTTAGTATGCCGGTCAGAAGCGAGAACGGAAACGGTAAATATGATGCGAGCCTGTCGCTGTACCTGCCGTCCCGCTGCGCGGTCGTTTTAAAGAAGATAGATTAAGTTAACTAAATACGTATTTTATGGCTTTTCTTAAATTCAACAAGTCTGAGCTTGTGAACCTGGAGTACTCGCTCAAGCGTGAGATCATCGCTGCGAACGAGACAGGTGCCTATTGCAACACGTCTATCGTGACCTGCAATACAAGGCGCTACCATGGTCTTCTTGCTGTCCCTGTTGATGAATTGGGCGGCGGAAAGTATATGCTGCTTTCTGCGCTGGATGAGAGTCTGGTCCTTCGAGGCAAGCAGTTTAACCTCGGAATCCACTGCTATGGAGATACTTATGATCCGAAGGGACATAAGTACATAGTGGACTTTGACGCCAATCCTGTTCCTGTAATCACCTATAAGGTGGGCGGAATCCTTTTCACCAAGACTATCATGATGGTTCCTGATACCGATCAGGTTCTTATCAAGTATGAGCTTCTTGAGGCTCCGTCTAAGCTTACGCTTATGCTGAAGCCTTTCCTTGCATTCAGAAGCGTTCACAGTCTTACAAGTCAGAACCCTGAGGCCTATACGGGATATGACGAGGTGGATGGCGGTGTTGCTTTCCGTCTCTATAACGGATTCCCTTACCTTAACATGCAGCTCTCGGGACAGTCATCATTCAAGTACCAGCCATATTGGTACAGCGGGGTAACCTATTCTGATGAATACCGCCGCGGATTTGACTGCAGGGAGGATCTGTTTGTCCCTGGTGCTTTCTCGCTTGAGATGAAGCCGGGTGATTCTGTGGTGTTCTCGGCTTCTGTTGAGGAAATCAATCCGAAGGGCTTGAAGAGGAAGTTTACAGACACTCTGAAGAAGATGGCTGTGATCGAGGACTATGAGGATCTGCTCGTACATAATGCTGAGCTTTTCAAGTGTCATGCTAACGGAAAGTCACGCATCAATGCCGGTTTCTCTTGGCTTGAGACCGGACTTCTCCGCGAGACAGTCGCATCTCTTCCGGGTCTGACCCTATATGCAAACGGAGATTGTGAGGAGTTCGAGAAGATTCTTGATACCCTCATCGAGGACGAGCAGGACCGTCTCTTCCACCGTACAACCCAGTGCGAGGCTCCTTTGAGACTTACAGAGACCATCCAGCAGTATATCCGTTTCAGCGGTAAGGAAAAGCAGATATGGAAGAAGTATGGCGAGACTCTCAAGAAGATCATCGAGAGCTATGCGCCAGGCTGCAGAAAGGAGATTGCAATGCATCCTAACGGACTGCTCTGGGCGCAGATGGACGGCGTGGCGCTTTCTTGGATGAACGCCTATGTATACGGAAATCCTGTGACTGAGAGAGCCGGCTATCAGGTTGAGACAAATGCATACTGGTACAACGCCCTCTGCTTCGCAATAGATATGGAAAACAAGTACGGACCTAAGAAGAGCGCATTCGTAGAGCGCTGGAGTCCTGTACGTGATCTCGTCAAGGAGAACTTCCAGCCTACATTCTGGAGAGAGGAGTGGGGCTACCTCGTGGATTACGTGGGCAACGGTCCTGTAAGCCAGGCGGTAAGACCTAATATGCTCATCCCTGCATATCTGGAGTATTGCCCTGTAGATGATGAGGTCATCTCAGCAATCGTGATGACAATCAATGACGAGCTTCTCACCAAGAGGGGACTCAGGTCGCTTTCTCCAAGAAACGAGGCTTATAGAGGTGTGTATGAGGGATCTCAGATTGACCGTGACCTTGCTTATCATCAGGGCTGCGCATTCCCTGACCTTCTTGCACCGTATATCGACCTCTGCTTCAGGATGATGGGATCTACATTCTACGGAAGAGCAAAATATCTTGTTGAGGGATTCTTTGAAGATATCAGCAAGCATGGTGTGGGCGCATTCTCCGAGCTCTATGACGGAGACCCTCCACACGAGCCGCACGGCGCGATCGCTTCTGCGATGAGTACTGCCGCTTTGCTCCAGATCATACATATTATGAAACAATATAAGACGGAGGAGTAGATATGAGAGTATTGATGTTCGGATGGGAGTTTCCTCCTCATATTGCTGGAGGACTCGGAACCGCATGTTACGGTATGACCAAGGGTCTGGCTTATAATGATGTGGATGTGCTTTTCGTTATGCCTTCGGCTTCCGGAGACGAGGATGAAAGCGCTGTGAAGATCATCAACGCCAGCGATGTTGCCGTTGATACCGTCAGCGCGACAGTGGATGAATTCCTCGGCAAGGTTCAGTTCGTGCACATCGGCACAAACATGGTCCCTTACGTTGATCCGCAGGATTTCACCAAGATGGTTGAAGAAGAACGCAAGAGACAGATCAAGAGTTTCCGCGTTCAGTATGGCCAGAAGTATAAGTTTTCTGGAAAATATGGCGCAAACCTCATGGAAGAGGTTGCACGCTATGCAATGGTAGGTGCGACAATCGCACTCCAGTATAAGGATCAGTTTGATGTGATCCATGCCCATGACTGGCTTACATACCTTGCAGGTATCGCTGCAAAGCAGCTTACAGGCAAGCCGCTGGTTGTGCACATGCACGCTACATCATACGACCGCGCAAGCGACGATCAGGTCGACACACGCGTGGTTGACCTTGAGACAAAGGGTATGATGGCTGCTGACAAGGTGATGGCAGTGAGCGAGCTCACAAGAAATATCTGTATCAACCGTTACGGAATCGATCCTGACAAGGTGGTGGCCGTACACAATGCAGTTGACTTCAGCGGACGTGAGAAGCTCGAAGTCGAGAGGAATGTGAAGGAGAAGGTGGTTACCTTCCTCGGCCGCGTTACCTATCAGAAGGGTCCTGAGTATTTTATCGAGGCTGCAGCAAAGGTTCTCAAGAGGTGTAAGAATGTGCGCTTCGTGATGGCCGGCAGCGGTGACATGCTCAACAGGTGTATCCGTCATGTCGCTCGTCTGGGTATTTCAGACAGATTCCATTTCACCGGCTTCCTCCGCGGAAAGGAAGTTCACAAGATGTTTGCACTGTCGGATGTATATGTGATGCCTTCTATCTCAGAGCCGTTCGGTATTTCACCGCTCGAGGCTATGCAGACAAACGTGCCGTCCATCATTTCAAAGCAGTCAGGCTGTGCAGAGATCCTCAAGTACGCCCTCAAGGTGGACTTCTGGGATGTGGATGCCATGTCTGACGCAATCTATGGCCTCCTCCAGTATCCTGCAATCTCGCAGCTTGCTGCACGTTGCGGATATGATGAGGTGAACAGCATCAAGTGGAATGATGTTGCCGCAAAGATCAAGGGTATTTATCAGGAAGTAATTGACAAAAACTAAATTAACCAAATATTATGAAAAAGAGTATATGTCTGTATTTTCAGGTACACCAGCCGGCAAGGTTGAGACTATACAGATTCTTTGACATCGGAAAGGATTCGCATTACTATGACGATTTCGCTAACAGAACCATCCTTCGCAGAGTAGCTCAGAAGTGCTATCTCCCGATGAATGCCCTTCTTCTCGACCTTATCGAGGCAAACAAGGGTGCATTCAAGGTTGCATTCTCGATCTCTGGAACTGTGCTCGAGCAGTTTGACAGATATGCTCCTGAGGTGATCGACAGCTTCCGTAAGCTTGCTCAGACAGGTAATGTGGAGTTCCTTTCTGAAACTTACAATCATTCATTGGCTTCGCTTGCTTCAGAGACAGAATTCAAATATCAGGTGAAGAAGCACAAGGCAGCGATCGAGCGCTATTTCGGCGTGACTCCTAAGGCTTTCCGTAACACTGAGCTCATCTATTCTGATGCTATCGGTGAAATGGTATATGAAATGGGCTTCAAGACAATGCTGACAGAGGGTGCAAAGCACATTCTCGGTTGGAAGAGTCCTAACTTCGTGTACAACTGTGCACAGGCAAGCGGTCTGAAGCTCCTGCTCAAGAACTCAAGCCTCAGTGACGATATCGCATTCCGTTTTTCTGACAGAGGTTGGTCAGACTGGCCGCTCACAGGTGAGAAATATCTTTCATGGCTCAAGGCGGCTGCTCAGAATGATGAGATCGTCAACCTGTTCATGGATTATGAGACTTTCGGTGAGCATCAGAAGGCTGCAAGCGGTATCTTCGATTTCATGAGATATTTCCCTGAGGAAGTGATCAGGGACGGCGAATTCGAGTTTGTTACCCCTTCTCAGGCAGCAAAGAAGCACCGTCCTGTAGGCGAGCTGGATGTGATGGATCCTATTTCATGGGCAGATGAGGAACGCGACGTTACTGCATGGCTCGGAAATGAGCTCCAGAATGATGCGTTCAATAAGCTTTATGATCAGGTGGAGAAGCTTGCTCTGATTGATAATGAGGCTCTTTGGTCTGATTTCGGTCATCTTCAGGAGAGCGACCACTTCTACTATATGTGTACAAAGTTCTTCTCAGACGGAGCGGTGCATAAATATTTCAACCCGTATGATACTCCATATGAGGCGTTTATCAACTATATGAACGTACTTAGTGATTTTATTTTGCGAGTAGATGATGCAATTTCCGTTTTAGATGTTAACTTTGCAGCCGCAAAGGAGAAGAAGGCCCCGGCAAAGAAGGCAGTAAAGAAGACTGCTCCGAAGGCAAAGACTGCTCCGAAGGCAAAGGCAGAGCCAAAGGCTAAGAAGCCTGCGGCAAAGAAGACTACTAAGAAATAGGAGATCTCTCGACTTCGCTCGAGATGACAGGTGTCATTTCGACCGAGCACTCAGTTGTCATTTCGACCGAGCGAAGCGAGTGGAGAAATCTGAATATATTTCCCCGGGCGGATTCCGAAGCAAGGACTCCGACCGGGGTAACTAAGTAAATTTTATATTAAACAGATGAAAACAGAAATTATCAAACCGGATTATCTGTTTGAAGTTAGTTGGGAAGTGTGTAATAAGGTGGGCGGAATCTATACTGTGATCGCCACCAAGTCCCTTTATCTCAAGAATGAGTTCAGCAGGCGCCACATCATGGTGGGACCTGATGTGTGGATGGACACGGAAAGCAACCCTGATTTCATCGAGGATCCGGCATTGTACCGGGCGTGGAAGATGCAGGCGGCGATGGAAGGACTCAGAGTCCGGATCGGCCGCTGGAACGTGCCTGGCAAGCCTACTGCCATCCTTGTTGATTTCAAGCAGTTCCTTACCCGTCAGAATGAGATCCTTACCGAGTTCTGGAAGAAGTTCGGTGTGGACTCCTTGACCGGTAACTGGGACTACAGGGAGTCTGCTCTTTTCGGTTATGCGGCCGGAAGAGTGATAGAAAGCTTCTACAAGTTCAATCTTGATTCTTCAGACAAAGTCGTGGCTCAGTTCCACGAGTGGATGACAGGTACAGGTCTGCTGTATCTGAAATCAGCAAATGTTCCGGTGGCGACAGTCTTCACGACTCATGCTACTGTCATCGGAAGATGCATCGCAGGTAACAACCTGCCTCTTTATGACGGCATCCATGGCTATGACGCCGATGAGAAAGCCCGTCATTTCAATGTCGTTGCAAGGCACTCTCTTGAAAAGAAGGCAGCACAGCACAGCGACATCTTCACTACAGTAAGTGATATTACAGCTCAGGAGTGCCGCCAGTTCCTCGGAAGACCTGTGGATGTGGTGACTCCTAACGGCTTCGAACCAAGTTTTACTCCGTCCACTGATGAGGAGTATGATGCCCTCAGAGCAAAGGCAAGGCAGAGACTTACTGCCGTGGCTGCAGCCATGTGCGGCGAAGATGTGCCTGAAAATGCCCTACTGGTGGGTATCGGTGGCCGATATGAGTGGAAAAATAAGGGTATCGACGTATTCATTGATGCGCTTGACAAACTCAATCATACCGATTTCAAGGGTAAGTGCGTTCATGCTTTCATCATGATTCCTTCCGGACATAACGGACCTGACAAGCAGCTGCTTGCCAAGTTGAACGGAAACGACTCCACATATGTTACGAGGACATCACATTACCTGATGAATCCTGAGTATGACAATGTCACCAGACGTCTTAATGACCTGCATTTCAACAACGCGGCAGGTGATAAGGTGAAGGTGTATTTCATCCCATCATACCTCAACGGCAACGACGGCATCTTCAATATGCCGTATTATGACCTCCTTGCCGGTCTCGACCTTACCTTGTTCCCGTCATATTATGAACCTTGGGGCTACACTCCGCTTGAGAGTCTTGCCTTCAGAGTTCCTACTCTGACAACGACGCTTGCCGGATTCGGCCTTTGGGTAAGGACGCATTATGGTAAGAAGCATCCGGGTATCACAGTTCTCGACAGGAACGACTCGAATTATTTCGAGGTTGTCGATGGCGTGGCACAACGCGTGATGGAATTGGCTTCTCTGCGCAAGGACAGCAGAAGGAAGTACATGCAGAATGCATTGGAGGTATCTGAGATTGCCCTTTGGGAAAATCAGATAACATATTATAAGGAAGCATATTCAAAATCATTAGAGAAATTAATATCGGTCAAAGGATTATACCCTGCGGCCAGAAGTGGAAAATCTATGGAATACAGAAAATTTGAAGTAAATCAGCCTACATGGAACAGCGTGATTGTAGCACGCAATCTTCCAGAGACTCTTAAAGACCTCGAAATACTTTCCAAGAACCTTTGGTGGTGCTGGAATGAGTCTGCAAAGAACCTCTTTGCAGCAGTAGATCCTGAAGCATGGGAGCTTTCAGGACAGAATCCTATCGCAATGCTTGACAAGGTAAGCCTCAAGAGATATCAGAAGCTCGAGAAGGATACCAAGTTCCTTTCGGATCTCAAGGCAGTGATGGATGAGTTCAACACATATATGGCTCTCAAGGCAGAGCGTACATCTCCTTCTGTTGCATACTTCTGTATGGAGTACGGTCTGGATACATCACTCAAGATCTACTCAGGCGGTCTCGGTATCCTTGCCGGCGACTATATCAAGGAGACATCTGACATGAACACAAACCTTGTCGCTGTAGGTCTTCTCTACCGTTTCGGATACTTCAACCAGAAGCTTACCGCTCATGGTGAGCAGGTTGCTGAGGATGTTGCCCAGAACTTCAACAAGATTCCAGCAACTCCTGTACGTGACGAGAACGGCAACTGGGTGACTGTAAGCGTTGCATTCCCTGGACGTAACCTCTATGCACGTCTCTGGAGAGTGGATGTAGGCCGTACAGAACTCTATCTCCTCGATACTGACATCCCTGAGAACCTTCCTGAGGACAGGTCAATCACTTACAACCTCTATGGTGGTGACTGGGAGAACCGTCTGAAGCAGGAACTTCTTCTTGGTGTCGGCGGTATCCGCGCAATCCGTGCTCTCGGATATGATCCGCAGGTTTATCACTGCAACGAGGGCCATGCCGCATTCATCGGTCTTGAGCGCCTCCGTGAGCTCATCGCTGACCAGAACCTCGACTTCCAGGAGGCTCTCGAGGTGGTAAGGGCGTCATCTCTCTTCACTACCCACACTCCGGTTCCTGCAGGACACGATGCATTCGACGAGGGACTCCTCCGCAAGTACATAGGCCATTACCCACAGCGTCTGAAGATCGACTGGGAGACAATGATGGGTCTTGGAAAGGACAATGGAGCTGATGTGAACGAGAAGTTCTCGATGTCAATCCTTGCAGCAAACATCTCCCAGGGTGTGAACGGAGTTTCATGGCTCCATGGTGAGGTCAGCAAGGACATCCTCGGACACATGTGGCCAGGTTATCTCCCTGAGGAGCTTCACGTAAGCTATGTTACCAATGGTGTACACTATCCTACATGGACAGCACCTGAGTGGAAGGCAGTTCACGCAAAGGTATTCGGCGAAGAGTTCAAGACTCACCACTATGACAAGTCATGCTTTGACGGCATTTATAAGATTTCTGACGAGGAGGTATGGAACATCCGTACTTCACTCCGCAAGAAGCTGATCGACGAGGTGAAGAGAAGACTCTCTGATCCTGCAGCAGCAAGCCACTATTCTCCTAAGCAGGTGGTTACAATCAAGGAGAACCTCCGTGACGACGTCCTCACAATCGGATTCGCACGTCGTTTCGCGACATACAAGAGAGCACACCTCCTTTTCCGTGACCTCGACAGACTGGACGAGATCGTGAACGATCCTAAGCAGCCTGTTCAGTTCCTCTTCGCAGGTAAGGCTCACCCGGCTGACAAGGCTGGCCAGGATCTCATCAAGATGATCGTTGACATCTCTAAGCAGCCACGTTTCATCGGTAAGATCGTATTCGTTCCTAACTATGATATCACAGTTGCCAAGTATCTCGTTCAGGGCGTCGACGTATGGATGAACAACCCTACCCGTCCTCTCGAGGCATCAGGTACATCAGGTGAGAAGGCTGCAATGAACGGTGTAATGCACTTCTCGGTTCTCGACGGATGGTGGGTTGAGGGCTATAAGAAGGGCGCCGGCTGGGCACTTCCTATGGAACGTACATATGATGACCAGAACTATCAGGACGAGCTCGATGCTGCAACTATCTACAACATCATCGAGAACGAGATCGCTCCTACATTCTACAACAAGTCACTTTCTACAGGCCGCTCTTCAGACTGGATCGAGTACATCAAGAACTGCGTGGCTCAGGTGGCATGCAACTTCACAACAAACCGCATGCTCACAGACTACATCAACCAGTACTATGTGCCTCAGGCTGCAAGGTTCGACAGCGTAGTCGCTGATGATTTTGCAAAGGCTCGTGAAATCGCAGCATGGAAGAAGCATCTCCGCCGCGAGTGGAAGAATGTCGAGGTTGTTTCGGTTTCAATGCCGGACAGCAACAGCGACTCCCTCGCTATCGGAAACGAGTTCAAGGCTGAAATCGTCCTCAATATCGGTGACCTCAATGCTGAGGAGCTCGGAGTAGAGGTACTCTTCGCTACAGAGAAGAAGGGCAAGCTTCACATCCAGGAGCGTTATGAGTTCACTCCGGTAGAGTGCGCTGACGGAACTGCCAAGTATGTGGCTTCAATCAACCCTGACCGCTCAGGTATCTACCAGGTAGCAGGACGTATCTACGCAAAGAACGACCTTCTCCCTCACCGTCAGGATTTTGAACTTGTAAAATGGTTGTAGCAACCGGATTCTTCGACGGTGTCCACACCGGACACCGTCATGTAATAAAGCAGCTTACAGAAGCTGCAGCAGTACGCGGGGATGAAAGCATGGTCATAACTTTCTGGCCACATCCCCGTAATGTGCTGCAAAAGGAAGCCCGATCGCTCAGGCTTCTTACCACTCTTACGGAAAAAAAGCAGATGCTTTATGATCTCGGAGTGGACAAGGTTGAGGTTCTTGACTTTACAAAGGATTTCAGCCGGATGACAGCTGAAGAATATCTTCTGCTGTTGAAAGAGAAATATGGCGCCGGAACCATTCTGGTCGGTTATGACAACAGAATGGGAAGCGATGCCGTAAGTGCGGATTACGTGGAGGCGATAGCTGTGAAGGTGGGGATGGAAGTCATCAGGACAGATATGGTCCCATCTGATCAGGGATTTGCCGTAAGTTCCACGAAGATCCGGCAGAGACTTGAGGAGGGAGATGTGAAGGCGGCGGCATCCATGCTGGGATATGATTATTCCCTCTATGGAGTTGTGGTGGCTGGAAATAAAATCGGTCGTACGCTCGGCTTTCCGACTGCAAACATGCAGTTGTACGAGCCGTTGAAGCTTGTGCCGGCGAACGGAGTTTATCTTGTTCGTGTGCACGCGCTGGCAGGAGAATATTACGGTATGTGCAATATAGGATGCCGTCCGACAGTCAATGTCGGTAACGCGCGTACTATTGAGACGCATATCTTTGATTTTGACGAGGATATTTACGGTCTCGATATGGAGATAACCTTCTTGTCCAAGATAAGGGATGAGAAACGTTTTGATTCTCTAGAAGACCTGAAGATACAGTTGAATAAGGATAGGGATTATTGTTTGACGGATTATGGAAACGGTAATAGGCTTATTGATCGTTCTTGTCCCGCTGATTTTCCAGCTCATAGGTAAAAGTCTGGAAAAGGCCGGCAAGACCTCTTCTGCTGACAAAATGAAGAAAGTTGCTGAACTGTTTGGTGGCGAGGAAACTGAAGAACCGGCCCCGGTCGCTTCTGTTCCGCCCGTTCCACCTGTTCCGCCTGTTCCACCTGTCAGAAAGACTCAGCGCCCTCCGGCTCCTGCTCCTGTAACGGCGAAAAGAAGAACGGCGCCTATGGCACCTGTTCTTGATGAAAAGCAGCCTTCATCGCACGAAAAGATAGATCCGAAGAAGCTTGTTGTGTATTCGGAGATAATGAAACCGAAATATTTGGAATAAAGAATATAAATACGTAAAAATCAAATAATTATGACACTTCAGTATATGACCCAGGATGGTCTTGATAAACTAAAGAAGGAGCTTGCCGTGGCAATCGCACAGCGTCCTGTAATTTCTGCGGCAATCGCGGAAGCGAGGGATAAGGGTGACCTTTCCGAGAATGCGGAGTATGAAGCTGCAAGAGAGGCTCAGGGACTCCTTGAACTCAATATTGCAAAGCTTCAGAATCTGGTGGCAAATGCACGTGTGATAGATGAGTCACAGATAGGTACGGACAAGGTCCAGATGCTCAATAAGGTGAAGGTGAAGAACCTCAATACCAACCAGATCATGAACTTCACGCTTGTAAGCGAGCAGGAGGCTGACTTCATGTCAGGCAAGCTTGCTGTCAAGACTCCGATCGGTCAGGCTCTTATGGGACATGGCGTGGGGGAAGTCGTTGAAGCAAAGGTCCCTGCAGGTATCATCAAGTTCGAAATCCTCGAAATCACATTGTAACATGTCAACAATATTCACAAAAATCGCCAAAGGGGAGATACCTTCTTACAAGGTAGCTGAGAATGACGAGTTCTATGCATTTCTCGATATCGCTCCTATGGCTAAGGGACACACCCTCGTGATTCCTAAAAATGTTGAGGATGACTATATCTTCACCCTTGATGAGAAGACCTATATGGGGCTTTGTGCATTTGCACGAAAGGTCGCAAAGGCCATCGAGGCAGCAGTTCCATGCAAAAGAGTCGGAGTAGCCGTTCTTGGAATGGAAGTGCCTCACACACATATCCATCTGGTGCCGCTCAATACTGAGGCGGATATGGATTTCCGTAAGTCAAAACTTGAACTTTCGCAGGAGGAATTCGCTGCGATAGCTTCGTCAATTTTCGATGAGTATGTCACACTTCAATAAGATCGTTTCTGTCGCTGCGGCTGTGTTTGCTCTGGCGGCATGTGGAAACTCGGAAAAGGCGGTTTCTGTAGCTGAACTTGAAGGCGTTATCGCATCTTCAGCATCTTCGGAAGTGGTCCTTCAGAAACTTGATGTGAATGAAATGGTGGTTCTTGATACTCTGACAACTGATGCAGAGGGCCGTTTCACATACAGCGTGGAGATTGAAGAAGGACAGCCGGAGTTTGTATATGTATATGCTGACGGAGGCAGAGTAGCTTCGCTTCTTCTTCAGGCAGGTGACAAGGTGTCTCTTGCTATAGATCCCGAAGCCGGAGTAGAGGTCAAAGGGTCTGAAGAGTCTGCAAAGCTGATGATGCTGGATAAAGAGCATGCGGCGGTATTGGCTGATTTTGCGCAGTTCAATGCGCGTATGGAGTCCGCTTCCGAGAAAGAACAGAAGGAGATTCTCGGTCAGATGGGCAAGAGATATCAGCAGTACTACAGAGCTTCGACAAAGTATGTCCTTGAGAATCCGAAGTCTATGACAGTCGTTCCTGTTCTGTACAGGCGTATGGGAGACCTTCTGCTTTTCTCTCAATCTACAGATGCTATCATCTTTTCGAATATTGCAGATAGCCTGGAGACCGTATATCCGTCTTCAAAATATGTCAAGGCTCTCAGAGCTGAGGCTGACAGAAGGTATGCCGGTCTTGAACTGGCTGCCAGATTGAGCGACGCAGAAGTAGTTGGTTATTTCGATATGACTCTTCCTGACCTGGACGGAAAGATGCAGACCTTGAGCGAGTTGGAGTCGAAAGTGACGATTCTCATGTTCTGGAGTGCTTCTGATCCGGCACAGAATGCATTCAACGTGGATGTTCTCAAGCCTTTGTATGCGGATTATCACAAGAAAGGACTTGAAATCTATCAGGTGTCGTTGGATTCAAACAAGGCAATGTGGGCCACAACAATAATGGGACAGAATCTGCCATGGGTAAGCGTGTGTGATATAAGGGGACTTGCTTCGCCATACGTGACAGACTATAACTTGCCGTCTATTCCTGCAGCATTCATAATTGCTGACGGTGAACTTGTTGATGGCCAGATTGTCGACATGGCAACTCTCAGAAAGCTTCTGGACGATCTCCTGAAATAGCACTTACCAGAGTTTCTTCTTGCTCACTGTAGCAACGAATTCCTTGAGATAGAACGGTTCGAAGTATGCAACATCTTCGAATCGTTTTTCTTTATATGCATTGAGGGCGGGGGAGAGCATCGCGGAAGCCTTCGGCCAGCACTGGATGAAGTGTGCATTCGGATGCTTGATGACATCAGCGCATTTGCCGGCTCCGTCTCCGATGAAGAGGCATGGGCCTTTCTCAAGATATTCGGCGAAGCTGGTCTCGTCGATGATCATAGGGGCAGTCTCCGTAATCTGCTTTCCGTTCTCGAAAACGGCTGTGTAGACTTCCATGCGGCGGGCGTCAAACATGGGGATGATGCGGAGGGGATCCCCGACCAGGTCGGGGATGACGGCCGGAGATTGGTCGGGGATGACAGTCAGGTGGTTGGATGTAGCCTGGGCCACCAGTGTGTCGAGGGTGCCGACGGCAAGCAGAGGCTTTCCGGAGCCGAAGCAAAGCCCTTTGGCGGTGGATACGCCCACACGCAGGCCTGTGTATGATCCCGGACCCTTGCTTACGCATATCGCGTCGCAGTCGTTCAGGCTTATGCCGCGTTCAGCCAGCATTTCATTGATGAATACTGCAGTCAGTGAGGCATGTGCCTTCGGGGCTGAGCTTTCACGATATGCTGTTATTTTTCCGTCTTCAGCGAGTGCTGCGGAGCATAATGCGGTCGATGTCTCTATGAGAAGGATTCTTTCCATGTCGTGTCAGATAAGCATTCCGTTATTGAAGGGGAATATGATTTCCGCAATTGTCTTGATTGCAGGATACAGCATCGAATCTGCAAATATCTCGTTTTTAGGATCCATGAAGAAGTAGATGCTGTTCAAGGACTCGAATATCAGCAGCAGTACTCCCAGCAGAATCGCTGTGCTGACAGAGGATAAGATGACTCCCAGTATGTGGTCGAGCCAGTCAGGTGTGATGATGCGCAGAAACTTTTCCAGAAGCGTTCCGAGCAGGGAAAATCCGGTTATGGTTACGACCAGACATGTCGCAAAGCCCGCGAGCTGTGCCATCTGTTCCGGATTCCCGGTGTTTCCCTCGAATGCTGGCAGGAACCATTGGGCAGGGATGTCAGCTAAAATATAGGCCGTCCACACTCCTGCAAGCAAGGCTATGATGGAGAAGAGCTGATTCAGAAAACCCTTCTTGAAACCCCGTATCAGAACAGGTATGCAGCATAGTAAAAGAATGACATCCAATATGGTCATAATCTCGTCAAAAGTTGTATATTTGCAGTTTGAAATTTCTGGAGCCTGAAAGGCTCTGCAAAAATAGATAAAATTTATAAATATCATATCCAAAAACAGTATGGCATTTAAGGAATATAAGGGTCTGGATCTTGTTGCGACAGGTAATGAGGTTCTAGACAGATGGAAGAAGAATCATGCATTCGAAAAGTCGTTGGAGTTAAGGGAGGGTGCTCCTGAATTCATTTTCTTTGAAGGACCTCCTTCAGCTAACGGTATGCCTGGTATCCACCATGTCATGGCCCGTTCGATCAAGGATGCCATCTGCCGCTACAAGACCCAGAGCGGTTACAAGGTGAACCGTCGTGCAGGATGGGATACTCACGGCCTTCCGGTCGAGCTCGGCGTCGAGAAGATGCTCGGCATCACCAAGGAGGATATCGGTACCAAGATATCTGTGGAGGAGTATAATGACGCATGCCGCAAGGAGGTGATGAAGTACACTGCCGAGTGGGTGAACATGACCGAGCGTGTGGGATACTGGGTGGATATGAATGATCCTTACATCACCTACGACAACCGCTACATCGAGACCCTCTGGTATCTTCTCAAGAAGATCTATGACAAAGGACTTCTGTACAAGGGAAAGTCTATCCAGCCTTATTCTCCTGCAGCAGGTACCGGTCTGAGTACACATGAGCTTAATCAGCCCGGCTGCTATCGCGACGTAAAGGACACTACAGCGACAGCGCAGTTCAAGGTGGTGCGTGACGATAAATCTGAGTTCCTCTTCAGTGAGGGCGTACAGCCATATTTCCTCGCATGGACCACAACTCCATGGACCCTTCCTTCAAACACAGCCCTCTGTGTCGGTCCGAACATTGAGTATGTACGGGTTCTCTCATTCAATCCATATACAGGCCAGCCGGCACTTTACGTAGTGGCTCAGGTTCTTGTTGGCGCTCATTTTAATGCCAAGGCAGCTGATGTCGCTTTCGAAGACTATAAGCCGGGCGACAAGCTCGTGCCTTTCAAGGTACTTGACGGCACGCTCAAGGGATCTGAGCTCACAGGCATCCGCTATGAGCAGCTCATCCCATGGTTCAACCCTGGCGAGGGCGCATTCAAGGTTATCCCAGGTGACTATGTGACTACAGAGGACGGTACAGGTGTCGTTCACATCGCGCCTACATTCGGTGCTGACGACGCCAAGGTGGCAAGGCTCGCAGGCGTGCCGGGCCTTCAGGTTATCGACAAGAACGGTGACCTTCAGGCTCAGGTGGACCTTCGCGGCCGCTTCTTCCGCATCGAGGACCTCGACCCTGAATATGCGGCGGCGAACATGTCGCCTGCATATGCAGAGTGGGAAGGCCGCTATGTAAAGAATGCATACGATGCATCCCTTCCTGCAGACGCACCTACCCTCGACGTTGACATCTGCGTGATGCTCAAGCAGGAGAACAAGGCGTTCAAGATCGAGAAGCATACACATAATTATCCACACTGCTGGCGTACCGACAAGCCGGTCCTCTACTATCCGCTCAACTCATGGTTCATCAAGACCACTGCGGTGCGCGAGAGGATGATGGAGCTTAACGAGCAGATCATGTGGAAGCCTGAGTCTACAGGTACAGGCCGTTTCGGAAAGTGGCTTGAGAACATCCAGGACTGGAACCTCTCAAGAAGCCGCTACTGGGGCACGCCGCTCCCTATCTGGCAGACAGAGGACGGAAAAGAGGCTAAGTGCATCGGCTCTATCGCTGAGCTTTACGCTGAGATCGACAAGGCGGTTGCAGCAGGCTTCATGACAGAGAATCCATTCGCGGCCAAGGGCTTCGATCCTAAGGACATGTCCAAGGAGAACTACGACAGGATTGATATCCACCGTCCATACGTAGATAATATCTTCCTCGTTTCAGACAGCGGCAAGAAGATGGTGCGTGAGCTTGACCTCATCGACGTATGGTTCGACTCAGGTGCAATGCCATATGCACAGGAAGGCCTCCGCAACCTCGGATCGGAGAAGTTCGGAATCACTTCCGACTTCATCGCAGAGGGTGTTGACCAGACTCGTGGATGGTTCTACACACTCCACGCAATCAATACAATGGTAAGCAACAAGTGCGCATTCAAGAGGGTGATCTCTAACGGTCTCGTTCTCGACAAGGACGGAAACAAGATGAGTAAGCGTCTCGGAAATGCTGTGGATCCGTTCTGGGCACTTGATACATACGGAGCCGATGCCCTCAGATGGTATATGCTCACAAACGCGCAGCCTTGGGACAACCTCCGCTTCGATGTGACAGGTGTCGACGAGGTGCGCCGCAAATTCTTCGGAACACTTTACAATACATATTCGTTCTTCGCGCTTTATGCGAATATCGACGGATTCGATCCTAAGGCAGAGGCTGTTCCTATGTCAGAGCGTCCTGAGATCGACCGCTGGGTGATCTCACTGCTCAACACTCTCGTGAAGGATGTTGTGGCAGCATATGAGGACTATGACATCACTACAGCAGGACGTCTGATCCAGGATTTCGTATGCGACCATGTAAGTAACTGGTACGTACGTCTCGGCAGAAAGAGATTCTGGGGCGGTACAATGGATACAGACAAGCTTTCGGCTTACCAGACACTCTATCAGGTGCTTGTTGCCGTGTCAAAGCTTGCAGCTCCTATCGCACCGTTCTTTATGGACCGTCTCTATCTTGACCTTGTAGAGGGCGAGTCCGACTCAGTTCATTATGTGGCAATGCCTGCATACGATGAGACTGTAGTGGATAAGGCTCTTGAGGAAAGAATGGCTCTTGCGCAGAGGGCGACTTCTATGGTGCTTGCGCTTCGCCGCAAGGCAGAGATCAATGTGCGTAAGCCGCTTTCAAAGCTTATTATCCCTGTGCTTGATGCTCATGTGAAGGAACAGCTCGAGCTTGTGAAGGACCTTATCCTGGGTGAGGTGAATGTGAAGGAGGCTGAGTTCATTTCAGATACTACCGGTCTTATCACCAAGAAGATCAAACCTAACTTCAAGACTCTCGGTAAGGCATATGGAAAGCAGATGAAGGAGATCGCTGCTGCATTCGGTATTTTGTCTCAGGAGGTCATTTCTGAAATCCAGGCTGCAGAGGCATCTGGCACAGGATATGTTTTGAACCTTCCGTCAGGAGATGTTACTCTCAACAAGGGTGACTATGAGATCTCATCCGAGGATATGCCGGGCTGGCTTGTTGCTACAGAAGGAGCAATGACTATCGCTCTCGATGTGACAATTACTGAGGAACTCAAGCAGGAGGGTGTTGCCCGTGAGCTTATCAACCGTATCCAGAATCTTCGCAAGACCAGCGGATTTGATGTGACGGATAAGGTTGCTGTATGCATATATGCTGAAGGTGAGGCTTTTGATGAGATAGCAGCTTCGCTTGCAAACTTTGCAGCCTATGTGGGAGCTCAGACACTTGCCCTTTCAGTAGAAAGTGCACCTATGGCAGAGGCCGGCGATGCTCCGGAGGTTGAGTGGAACGAGGGAACGATCAGAATCAAAGTGACAAAACGCTAGTTGTCATCCTGAGCGTATGCGAAGGATCTAAATATGAAATAAACAATAAACCGATAAAACTATGGCAGAAGAAATGAAGAACGCACCTGAGTTCAAGGTTCGTTACAGTGATGAAGAACTCCAGGAGTTCAAGGCCATCATTCTTGATATGCTTGCAAAGGCAAAGAGCGAGTACAAGCACCTTCGCGATATCATAACTCATGATTCGAGCAATGATATCGAGGATACATCTCCTACATTCAAGATTATGGAGGAGGGAGCTACAGCCCTTTCTAAGGAGGAGGCCGGTGCTCTTGCTCAGCGTCAGTACAAGTTCATTCAGAATCTTGAGGCTGCGCTTATCCGAATCGAGAACAAGACATACGGAGTATGCCGTATGACAGGTAAGCTTATTCCGAAGGAAAGACTTCGCCTTGTACCTCATGCCACCCTTACTGTTGAGGCTAAGGAGATGATGAACAAGAACAAGTAGTCCGAAAAATGAAGCTTACAAAGTCTAAGAAGCTTATAATATTAGGAGTTCTGCTCGTTGTACTTGACCAGGTCATCAAAGTCCTGGTCAAGACAAATATGGATCTCGGAGAGTCAATCAATGTGATCGGAGACTGGTTCAGGCTGAATTTTGTACTGAATGAGGGAATGGCATTCGGAATGAAGTTCGGAGGTGTATGGGGAAAACTGGTTCTTTCTTGCCTTCGTATTGTTCTGTTCGTTTTCTTGTGGAGATGGATCGGAAAGCTTGCCAAGAAGGAAACTACTCCTACGGGTGTCTTGGTGGGTCTGACTATGATCACGGCTGGTGCTGTAGGTAATATAATAGACTGTTTCTTTTATGGTCTTATATGGCCGGAGACCACAATGGCTGGTGCTCCGTTCGCTTTCATGTTCGGTCGTGTTGTGGATATGTTCTACTTCCCGCTGTTTGACTATAAGCTTCCATGGATGGACCATCCAAGTACATTCTTTGGTGCTGTGTTTAATTTCGCAGATGCATGCGTGACCTGCGGAGCTATCTATCTCCTCCTTTTTCAGTATAAATTCTTTGCAAAAGACGGGGAAAAAGAAAAATAAATTTGCAGGTTAGAAAATTATTTGTACCTTTGCAATCCCTTTCGAGGGGAAATATATTGGAGAGTTGGCAGAGTGGTCGAATGCGGCGGTCTTGAAAACCGTTGATCTTAACGGGTCCGGGGGTTCGAATCCCTCACTCTCCGCAGAAAAGAGACACACAAGAATTTCTTGTGTGTGTCTTTTTTTTGTATATTTGCTTGGTTTGCATAATTGTAGGATATACTATTGTGCAAACCTTTGAACTAATGAATACAAATCTTGATAAGGCTTATTTCATTTCCTTCTGTATAGAGCAGTACAAGAATGAAAAAGGGATCA
>JAZQEN010000006.1:0-23521 GCA_045539015.1 Candidatus Cryptobacteroides sp. | reverse complement strand
ACGGTAACGATAACGGAACTATCTACAACTATGTGGATGGAGAGACCGGACAATGCCAGGAGAGCGGACGTGACCAGGCACATACTCAGCTTGGACTTGCATGTCTTTCGGTATCATGCGAGATCGCCTGGAACCAGGGCACCGATCTCTATGGAATAGATGACAACCGCCTGATGAAGGGATTTGAATATACTGCCCGCTATAATGCAGGTCACAATGACCTCCCATACAGGGTGTGGAAGGACGTGACAGGTAAATACTGCAACTGGCAGACCATCTCTGAGGACAAGAGAGGCCAGTTCCGTCCGGTGTTTGAAATGCCGTACAACCACTATGTGAACAGAAAGGGCCTTTCGATGCCGAACACTGCGGAGGTGCTTGAGAAGATCCGTCCTGAAGGCTACTATTATGAGCATTTCGGCTTTGGAACCTTCCTTTTCTGCGACAAGTGATAAAACAGATATATTATGAAGTTTTCAGACATCGGCCAGGCGATTGCTGCCTCGGGATTCCAGACGGTGGATCTGGTGATCTTTGTTGTTTATATCGTGATTCTGGTTGCCCTGGGTCTCTTCCTGGGACGTACCAGGAAAGGACAGGAAAAGAGCGCCAACGACTACTTCCTTGCCGGCAATACATTGACCTGGTGGGCTGTGGGAGCGTCTCTTATCGCTGCCAACATCTCTGCAGAGCAGTTCATCGGAATGTCCGGAACCGGTTTCCGTGACGGTATCGCAACTGCTGCATATGAGGTCATGGCAGCGATCACGCTTATCGTGATAGGTAAGTTCCTGCTCCCGATCATGCTCAAAAGAAAGATATTTACCATTCCTCAGTTCCTCAGGGAAAGGTATAGTGATGGAGTGGGTCTTGCCTTTTCGGTGCTCTGGCTCTTCCTTTATATATTCGTCAATCTTACATCTGTGGCATGGCTTGGAGCTCTTGCCATCGAACAGATTCTCGGTCTGCAGGGCATGTGCATAGCCTTCGGCGAGACCGTGATATCCGTCAGGATGATAATCGTGGTTCTTCTTTTCCTTGTTGCAGGACTCTATTCTATCTATGGAGGTCTGGCGTCTGTTGCCTGGACAGATGTGCTGCAGGTATTCTTCCTGGTGGGAGGCGGACTTGTCACTGCATTTGTCGCTCTCAAGGCTGCGGGTGACGGTGCTGCCTGGGAAGGATTGAAGAACGTATACACGACCCTCACATCCGGTGAATATGCAAGGGATACCCATTTCCACCTTGTAATCCAGCAGTCCCATAATGCAGATGCCTTCGCCAATGTGCCAGGCATCGCTGCGGTTGTGGGAGGAGTATGGCTTACAAATCTCGGATATTGGGGATTCAACCAGTACATCATCCAGAAAGGACTGGCGGCAAAGAGCGTGAACGAGGCACAGAAGGGTCTTGTGTTTGCCGGCTTCCTCAAGCTTCTGATTCCGTTCATCGTGGTTCTTCCTGGAGTATGCGCATATTACATGTCTGTCAACGCAGATGCCTTTGCAAATCTTCAGGGCTCTATAGAAGTTGCTGACGATGCCTACCCATGGCTTATCCGCAATTTTACTCCGCCTGTCGTAAAGGGACTCTCGTTCGCTGCGCTTGCGGCAGCCATAATCTCGTCACTGGCATCGATGTTCAACAGCACATCCACCCTTTTCACGATGGATATCTACAAGAAGTATATCAACAAGGACGCATCAGACAAGAAGCTGGTCAATGTAGGACGTCTCACGTCTCTCGCCGCTCTTGTCATCGCAGCAATCGCTGTGCAGCCGCTTCTCGGATCGCTTGACCAGGCATTCCAGTATATTCAGGAATACTCCGGCTTCATCTATCCTGGTATCATCGTGGTATTCGGCCTCGGACTTCTGTGGAAACGGGCGTCCAACAGGGCAGCTGTATGGACTGCGATCCTTACCATCCCTCTGGGAGTCCTCTTCAAGCTTTGTCTTGGCGATGTGGCCTTCCAGCTGCGTGCGGGATATATCTTCATCATCCTGGTGACCTTCTTCATCATAATGTCTCTCATAGACAACAAGTATGTATCCTGTGACCTTCCAGAGCAGAAAGACAGGGCAGCCATGAAGAAGTGGGCCAAGATAATGGGTGCGGCAGGCCTGCTGTGCATCATTGCTGCGGCAGTCGTTGTTATCTGGGGCGCATGTCTGCCGGAGACAGCTACTCCTGAAAACAATACGATAGCATATCTTAACGATATCGGATTCCAGGCATTCTTCTTCTTCGGTGCTCTTGTAGGATGCAACGCCGTATGGCTCTGGTCTAACGCGCAGGATGGTCGAAGGGATGCAAAGGCTCTTGCAGTCGACCTTTCTCTTTTCCATACTACGAAGGGTTACGCCTGGGGTGCGGTCGGCATCGGAATAATTACAGCAATCATGTACATAACACTTTGGTAATATGTTGCAGCAACTCAAAGATAAGGTATTCAAGGCCAATCTGGACCTCGTCCGCCATGGACTGGTCATATTCACATGGGGAAATGTATCGGCTATCGATCCCGAGTCAAGACTAGTCGTGATCAAGCCCAGCGGAGTATCCTATGATGAAATGACCGCAGATGATATGGTTGTAGTTGATCTTGACGGAAATGTGGTCGAAGGACATCTCAATCCTTCCTCAGACACTCCTACTCATCTTGCCTTGTATCGCGCCTGGCCGGAAATCGGAGGCATAGTGCATACGCATTCGACCTACGCCACCGCCTGGGCTCAGGCAGGAAAGAGCATCCCTGCGATAGGTACTACCCATGCGGATTATTTCCATAATGAGATTCCGTGCACCGGGGATATGTCGGAGCAGGAAGTGAAGGGAGCATATGAGCTGGAGACCGGCAATGTGATCGTACGCCGTTTCGAGGGGATCAACCCTGTCCATACTCCGGGAGTCCTGGTCAGGAACCATGGACCGTTCGCATGGGGCAAGGACTGCGCGGAGGCGGTGCATAATGCCGTTGTGCTTGAGCAGGTTGCGAAGATGGCTTATCTTGCTTATGCTATAAATCCGGATCTTACGATGAATCCTCTTCTGGTAGAGAAACATTTCAGCCGCAAGCATGGCCCGGATGCATATTACGGTCAGAAAAAGAAGTAACACTAAAAACAGAAAGATATGATCAAGGCTTATGAGAACCTGGAAGTATGGTTCGTGACAGGAGCGCAGCTCCTCTATGGCGGCGACGCAGTGGTCGCAGTAGACGGACACTCTTCTGAGATGGTGGAAGGAATGAACGCCTCAGGCCTCCTTCCCGTGAAGGTTGTATACAAAGGCACTGCAAACTCTTCAAAGGAGGTAGCAGATGTAATGTCTGCGGCTGAGGCAGCACCTCAGTGTATCGGCGTGATTACATGGATGCATACATTCTCTCCTGCAAAGATGTGGATCCACGGCATGCAGAAGCTTCGCAAGCCTCTCCTGCATCTCCATACACAGTATAACGAGGAGATACCATGGGACACAATGGACATGGACTTCATGAACCTCAACCAGAGCGCCCACGGAGACCGCGAGTTCGGACACATCCTTGCCAGGATGCGCAAGAACCATAAGACCGTAGTGGGCTACTGGAAAGATCCTAAGACTCTTGGACATATCGCAGTATGGCAGAGGGTTGCCGCTGCATGGGCTGACTCTCAGGACATGAGGATCATCCGCTTCGGAGACCAGATGAACAACGTTGCCGTGACAGACGGCGACAAGGTAGAGGCCGAGATCCGCTTCGGCTATCATGTGGACTACATGCCTTTCAGCGAGGTCATGACATACTTCGAGAAGGTGGAGGATTGTGCTGTAGATGCCCTTGTGGAGCAGTATTTCAAGGAATATGCGCACTCTGCCGAACTTGAAGACAAGTCGACCGTAGCATATAGGAAGGTGTGGAATTCGGCGAAGGCCGAACTTACCCTGCGTGCTGTCCTTCAGGCGACAGGCGCAAAGGGATTCACCACGAACTTCGACGATCTTGGTGACGTGAATGTAAACGAGACAGGCAAGGGCTTCGACCAGATTCCTGGTCTTGCATCTCAGCGCCTTATGGCCGAGGGCTATGGCTTCGGCGCCGAGGGTGACTGGAAGTCAGCGGCTCTCTATCGTACGGTATGGTACATGACCCAAGGTCTTCCTAAAGGATGTTCATTCGTTGAGGACTACACTCTTAACTTCAACGGCGAGCAGTCGGCCATCCTTCAGGCCCACATGCTTGAGATCTGCCCTCTGATCGCTGACGCTCAGCCTAAGCTTGAGGTTCATCACCTCGGTATCGGTGTCCGCAAGGAGCAGACTGCCCGTCTTGTGTTCACAAGCAAGACAGGCGACGGAGTTGCTGCTACAGTAGTGGACATGGGCGGCCGCTTCCGCCTCATAGTGAACGAAGTGAAGTGCATCGCTCCGAAGCCGCTTCCGAAGCTTCCTGTGGCTTCGGCGCTCTGGATTCCGAAGCCGAACTTCGAGATCGGCGCAGGTGCATGGATCATGGCCGGTGGTACCCACCACTCATGTTTCTCATATGACATAACTCCGGAGTACTGGGAGGATTATGCTGAGATCGCAGACATCGAGATGCTTCTCATCAACGATGACACCACTCTCTCAAGCTTCAAGAGGGACCTGAAGATCAACGAGATCTATTACATGTTGAACAAGGCCCTGAAATAATCAGGGCCTGATATAAGAGGTTATCGGTATTGTGACGGAGTGACTCCGAACATTTCCTTGAAATATTTCGTGAAGTATTTCGGAGTATTGAAACCGACCATGTCGGAAACTTCCGCAACCGTCAGATTAGGGTCGTCCCGCAGCAGCTGGGCGGCCCTTTTCAGTCTCATGGTGCGGATGAACTCAGAAGGTGTCATGCCGGCTATGGACTGGAGCTTGCGATAGAGGTTCATTCTGTGCATTCCCACGTCCGAAGACAGTTCCTCTACAGAATACTCGGAATTGTCCATGTTCTTTTCGATGCTCTGCATGATGCGGGTCATCAGTTTCTGGTCTATCGTGGTGATGGTAACTTCAGCCGGCGATATGTCTGCTCCCTTGGCAATGGAATCGATACGTTTCTTCCTGTCTTCGATGAGGTTGCGTACCCTGGCCAGAAGGATGTCCAGCTTGAACGGCTTGGTAAGGTATGCATCGGCTCCGGTCTCGTAACCTTCCAGACGGACATCTTCTGAAGTCCTTGCAGAAAGGAGAATGACAGGAATGTGTGAAGTCTCGATATTGCTCTTTATTGCCTTTACCACTTCGAATCCGTCCACATTAGGCATCATCACGTCGCAGATTACCACTTCGGCATTGCATGTCTTCAGCAGATCAAGGCACTGGCGTCCGTCTGCAGCAGCCGTCACTTCATAGATTTCGGAGAGCTCACCTACCAGATATTCCCTGAAGTCCTTGTTGTCGTCCACGACCATTATATGCTTCTTTCCTTCGGTGTACGCCACCTTTTCTTCTGTACTCTCTTCAATCTCAAGCGGCTCGGTGACATTCTCCCTATCGTCTGCAGACAAGGTCATAGGAATGTGTACGGTAAATGTAGTACCCTTCCCAACCTCGGATTCAACATCTATGCTTCCTGAGTGCATCTCTACATACTGTTTTACGATGCTGAGTCCGATTCCGGATCCGGTGCGCAGTTCGGTATTGCTGCTTCGGTAGAAGCGCTCGAATATCTTCGCAATATCCTTTTCGGGTATTCCGATGCCGGTGTCTGACACACTCAGATGCATGACCTTGTCTTCACTTTGTGATATCCTGACGTTGATCAGCCCTCCTTCCGGCGTGAATTTCAGAGCATTGGCAAGCAGGTTGTTGATTATCTTCTGCATCTGCATGCTGTCGAACACCATCATCTGGTGGTCCATATTGTCTTCGAACGAAAGCATTATGTTGTTTCGCTGCGCTGCGTCGTTGAATGATATCACCGCTCCGTTCACAAATTCGCTTATATTGCCTGAAGTCAGGTTCATTTTCTCTCCACCCATCTCGAGCCTTCTGAAATCCAGCAGGTGATTGACTATGGACAGGAGCTGAGTGGCATTGTTATGCATGGTCTGCAGCTTCGGCAATATGGACTGATCCTTTGTGTCCTTTATTATGCTTTCCAGCGGCAGGATGATAAGAGACAGAGGTGTACGCAGCTCGTGAGATATATTGGTGAAGAACTTGAACTTCATCTGGTCAAGATTTTCCCTCTGACGCTGCTTTTCCTTTTCCTTGTTTTCCTGGATCTTTCTCTTGGTTCTTCTCATCTGCCATATGATGAATATCGTGATCATGGCGAGCATGATGCAGGCGTAAATGATATAGGCAGCAATGCTCTGGTAGAAAGGTGGACGTATTACAATATCGATGGTAGCCATTTCTCCCCAGTCGGTGTCATTGTTGGCTGCCATGACGCAGAACCGGTATTTTCCTGGCTCAAGATATGTGTATTGTGCCAGTCCCTGACCTCCCTGGCTGGTGTTCCTCCATTCCTTGTCGAAATTCTCCAGTCTGTAGCTGTATGTGGTATGGCCCGGATTGGCATAATTGAGATTTGAGAACTCAAAGGTCAGGAATGATTCGTCGTGCTTCAGGGTCAATTCCTCTCCCCATCTCTCGAGATTGTTGCCGGCTACGTTTATTCCTGTAATCAGCGGCGCGGGATAATATCTCTCCTGATAGAGGTCTTCAGGTATAATCTCGCATATGCCATGGGCTCCTCCGAAGTAAATGTGCCCGTTGGAATGCTTGAGCGATGATTTCTGGAAGAATGCACCGGCCTCGACACCGTCTTCCTGCCCATATGCGGACACAGCAAACGCATACCCTTTGTCAACATGGAAAACCGGCCTGATCCTGAAGACCTGACTGAATGATGCTGCCCATATGTTGCCGAGTCCGTCCTCTGCAATGCTCATTATATGTCCTGCAGGCATACCCTCCTTGCTCCCGAGCTGATGCTGCCGGCCCGTTTCAAGCTCAGTGATGCTTATTCCTTCCGTCGTTGCAGACCAGAGAAGCGACCTGTTGTCGAGCAGCACCTGATTGGTCTGGCGGTGGCTTTCCTCTGCCTCGACTCCGCTCAGGACCTTGTCTTCATCAGGCATATAGATGTAGCTTCCATTATCTCCGGAAATGAAAAGTCTCCCGTCAGGAGCCTCGCATATGTCCCTGACAATCATGAACCTGCCTAATTCAGGATGGTTCTCCCTGAGAAGGCTTATATATCCTGTCGTCGGATCGAATCTGCCTACTCCGCCGTAGACAGATATCCAGAAACGTCCCTTGCTGTCCTCAAGGAACGATCTTACGCAGTTGAAGTTTGGAGATGCCTCCTGATAAGACATGTCGACGGAGATGTCCTGATACTTGAAATGGGTGATGCCTGCTCCGTCTATGCAGAAGGCACCGTTGTAAAATGTTCCGACCCAGATCCGTCCTTTGCTGTCCTTATAAAGACTGATGCAGAGCTCATCCTTGAGTTCCTGGTGAGGGATGATTGTCTCTTTGGTGTCAGGGTCATAAAGAAGGAGCCCGTGGATGGTACCTATATAGATGTTGCCGTTGTCAGCTTCTACCATGCATTTGACGCTTTCGTCATTCATGTCTCCCTTGCTGAGACTGCTGTTGTTGATGGTGTTCAGCCTTATGATGTCCTTGTTCCAATAGAGCAGACCTTCTGAAAGTGTTGCAATCCAGACTCCGTTCCTGTCATCGGCATAAATTTTCGAAATGTCCGTATGATGGTAGATCTTCTTCCCGTCTGTGAGTTCCAGATATGGGAGGCGGGTTGTTTCTTCTCCTTCATCGCTTATTATGGATACGCCGGAACGTGCAGTTCCGACCCAGATGTCATCTCTGCTGTCAATGGCAATCGAAGTGTACAGGTCTCTGCTGTCAGGAAGCATGCTGCTGATATTGCTGAAGGAGCCGTTTGCGCTGTCGTATTTCACCAGATCCTTGTCATACATCAGCCAGATATTGCCGTTGGATGAGATGTCCATGGCCATTCTGCTTGAAGAACTTACCGGAAATCCGGTAGGAATGGAATAGGCCTTCCTGAAATCTCCCAGCTTTATGTCATATTCGGCAAGCATTCCGTTGAGAGACATGATCCATATCTGGTCCTTATGCTGCTTCATCTCGATCGGGAGCGTCATCCCGGCCGGCAGCATTGTGGTCTTCGTCTTTGCTTTCCGGGAGCATATGGTCACCTTTCTGTCTTCAGTGAAAAACCAGTACCTTCCGTCCTCGTCGATAGCCATGTTCTTCACGGAACCGTTCACTCCCATAGCCTCCAGCCTGTCTGTTATATCATATTCAAACTCCCTGGTCTCCATGTTGAACACCCAGATATAGTCTCTGGTCGTACACCATATTATATCATCTGCGGCATCGTAGTACGCTGCATTCTGTCCGCTGTATTCGGTATATGGGATCTCGGTCGCATTGTATTTATAGCTTCTGCATGAGGTTCCGTCATAGATGTTGAGCATGGAAGAGGTCTGGATGCACATCAGTCCGTTAGGCAGCATGGTCATGTTGCGGACATTGTTGTCAGGCAATCCACTGCCTGAGTCAAGCATGCGGAAAAGATATTTTTCAGATTCTTCGGCATTGAGAAGGGATAGTGCCGTAATGAGGCCGGCCATCAGTGACAGTAGTCGTTTCATAAGGAGCGATATTTCTTCAAAGATAACGTTTTTGAAAAAATCTACAATTGCAGTGAGTAGTTTTGAGGACTTGTTCGGATAATATGATGAATTGATTGAAAACCCGATTGAAAACATGAAGCGGATTATAGCGACTATTCTTCTTGCAGCAGTAGCTGCATCGGCGCTTGCTCAGGAAATCAAGGTGACATCTCCCGACGGCAGGCAGGAGGCTTGCGTTGAGGTGTCTTCGGACAACGGCAAGACCAGGATTTCATACAGCACATGCTTTGACGGTCGTCCTGTAGTGCATCCTTCCGCACTCGATCTGACCATTGACAACCATATCTGGGAAAAGGCCCTTGCAAAGAAGGCAGACAAGGTGGAGAACTGGTTCGACAACCTTGTTCTTGACTCGCATGAGACAACCTCTCGTGATACAGTCTGGACCAATCCATATGGAGAACGCTCGGAAATCCGCGATGCATACAACGGTGCCATCCTGCATTTTGTCAAGAAGGATGCGTCCAAATACAGGCTCGATATCGAGATCCGTGCATATGACGAAGGTATCGCCTTGAGGTATTACCTTCCTATGCATCCTGATGCGATCTATCATAGGATCCTTGCCGAGAATACGGAGTTCGCTTTCCCTGAGGGCACCATGGCTTGGTATGCACAGTGGGCTCAGGCAGATTATAATTACCTTCCTCTGAAGGACTGGCCGGATGAGTCCGAGAGACCTCTGACCCTCAAGCTTGCAGATGATCTTTATGCTGCTGTCGGCGAAGCTGCACAGATCGACTTTCCTCGCGGAAAGCTGAAGCTGTCGGAGTCAAAGCCGAACACAGTCGTTACTGCTCTGAATGATAATGCTACTGATATAGTTACCCCGTATGCACTTCCTTGGAGAGTCATCATGGCGGCTGATCGTCTTGGTAACCTCTTGGAAAACAATTACATATATCTTAATCTGAACGAGGCCTCTGCCATAGAAGACGAGAGCTGGATCCGTCCGGGCAAGATCATCCGTGAGACCACTCTTACCACAGAGAACTCCCTCAAGTGCATAGATTTCTGCGCTGCGCATAACATGGATTATATCCTCTATGACTGGAAATGGTACGGCCCTTCATTCGACTTCAACTCGGATGCACGCGAGGTCGTCGCTCCGATAGACATGAAGAAGGTCGTGGAGTATGGAAAGTCAAAAGGCGTGGGAGTCTGGGTATATGTAAACCAGCATGCTATCCAGAAACAGGCAGAGCAGATCTTCCCTCTCTACAAGGAATGGGGGCTTGCCGGCATCAAGTTCGGATTCGTGCAGTTCACCTCGCAGCATTGGGCAGACTGGGTGCACAGGATGGTAAGACTCGCAGCAGAGAATAATCTGATGGTAAATATCCATGACGAGTACCGCCCTACAGGTTATTCGAGAACATATCCGAACCTACTTACCCAGGAGGGTATCAGAGGTAACGAAGAATTCCCGTCAGCAACCCATAATACAATTCTCCCGTTCACGAGAATGGTCTGTGGCGCAGGAGATTACACTGTCTGCTACTTCGATCCGCGTATCAAGAATACACATGCCCATCAGCTTACATTCCCGGTAATGTACTATTCTCCTCTTCAGACCCTCTACTGGTATGATACACCGGCACGTATCAAGGAAGTTCCGGAACTGGAGTTTTTTGACAATGTTCCGGTAGTCTGGGATGAGACCAAGGTGGTTGACGATGCCATAGGAGAGCATGTGGTGATTGCACGTCGCAGCGGAGCCGAGTGGTTCGCAGGAGCGATCACCAACGATGAGGGACGCAGACTGGCTGTTACTACAGACTTCCTTGAGCCGGAGCAGAATTATGTATTGAGGGTGTACACCGATGATCCGGAGTCGGACTCTCCTACAAAGGTGAAATGTGCACGCTATATAATAAAGGGCGGTCAGGTACTGAACTTCGACCTTCAGCCTAAGGGTGGCGCTGCCATGCATTTCATTCCAGCTGAAAAGTCAGACGTTAAGACATATAAGAAACTTAAGGTAAAGTCCGTCCTCTAATGAAGAAAGGGTTAGTTATCATATTTAGTTTGTTGGTTAGTGCCGGGCTCAATGCCCAGTCATTGTGTCCCGGACAGTATGTGGACAAGCTGAAGGTCGAAAATGTCGTGCCTGTGAAGGCTGAGGCATTCGACCTTCAGGACGTCCGCCTGCTGCCAGGACGTTTTTATGAAAACATGCAGCGTGATTCCGCATGGATGATGTCCATAAGCGCGGACCGCCTGCTTCACAGCTTCCGCACCACAGCCGGAGTATGGGCAGGTATGGAAGGCGGATACATGACAGTGAAGAAGCTGGGTGGATGGGAGTCGCTGGACTGCGAGCTCCGCGGCCATACGACAGGCCATATGCTTTCGTCCTCAGCCCTTATGTATGCTTCTACAGGAAACGAGTGCTTCAAGGCCAAGGGTGACAGCCTTGTCACAGGACTGGCCGAAGTGCAGAAGGCTCACGGCAACGGATATATAAGCGCCTACCCCGAAGGACTCATCGACAGAAACATAAAAGGCCAGAGGGTATGGGCCCCATGGTATACGCTTCATAAGATATTGTCTGGTCTTATCGACCAGTACCTTTATGCCGATAATGAGCAGGCATTGGAGGTGGCATGCAATATGGCCTCATGGGCTTATGACAAGGTGAACGGCCTTAGCGAAGAAACCCGCCGCCTGATGCTCCGAAACGAATTCGGAGGCATGCCTGAGGCCTTCTGGAACCTGAAATAATTGTCATTTCGAGCGAAGACCGAAGGTCTGAGTCGAGAAATCTATATAACCGAATATGAAAATAAAACCCATCATACTCGCCATGGCCCTCCTCTGCGGAATGTCCGCAGAGGCCCAGGACCTTCAGATACCCGCTCTTCAGGCGGAATATCCTCGCATGACAGACCGTGAGACCGCTTCCGAGCAGAAATCTCTCGCAAAGGCCCATGCCAAGGTCGACAGATACGTAGAGCAGCATGTGGACGATCCGGAGTGGATAGTAAGCCGTCTGCAGATGCATTGGAAGAGTCATGCATCAGTGATATACATCAAGGGCGAGACTCTCGACCATGTGGAAGGATACGCTCCTGTGCCTACAGTCCGCTATCCTGCCAACAGAGGCGGCCAGACAGCCTATGCAAGGCCTTCTCTCGAAGAGACCAAGCCTTATCAGGACTCCCTTGGCCTGTGGCTTCGCAACAGGACTACAGGCGAGATGGAGTGGGTGGATCCGCGTGAAGCAGGAACTCAGGTCTGCGGAACCAACATCACCATCATGGAGCTGGCCCGTGACGCGGCCCGTATATGGTGGATTACAGGCGATGAAAAATATGCAAAGTTCGCGTCAGACATCTTTGACACATACATGACCGGACTTTATTATCGTGAAGTTCCGATTGACCTGAATCACGGTCATCAGCAGACCCTCGTGGGACTCACCAGTTTTGAAGTCATCCACGAAAACATCGTGATGCCGGCGACAGAGTGCTATGATTACCTGCACGATTACCTGGCCGGAACACGCCCGGAGAAGATGGGCATCTACGACGACGCATTCCGCAAATGGGCGGATGTGATCATAGCAGGAGGCGTTCCACAGAACAACTGGAACCTCATCCAGGCTCAGTTCATCCTCCGCATAGCCCTTGTTCTCGGTGACAATGAAGCCTATGCGGACGGCAAGGGAAGAAACTACTACATAAATTATATCCTTAACGAAGACAGCATCAGGCAGTGGTCCATCGGCAAGATGATAGACTATGGCTTTGACAAGCATACAGGCCTCTGGAAAGAGTCTCCTGGTTATTCTACAATGGTCCTTGGCGAGTTCGACTCGTTCGCCCACATGCTTCACAGGACCACAGGAATCAACCTGGTGGAGACCTACCCGATCTTGGCGAAGGCCGCAAAGGCCCTTCCGCAGTATGTGATGCCTAACGGCCACTCTGTCTGCTGGGGAGACGGTCACTACGGCCCACTGAAGGCGGACTTTAAGTTCCTTGAGACTATCTCACCGGAGGATTACCCTGAATATCAGACACCGACATTCTGGTCGGAGGACGTCAGCTGGTTCGTGGCAAGAAGCGGCAACGATCCGCAGAACAGCCTTCTGATGAGCGTGGTCGGTTCCGAGGGCAATCATATGCATGCCAACGGAATATCCATGGAACTTTACGGAAAGGGCTACATCCAGGCTCCGGACCTTGGCCGCGGAGCGGGATATACGACCTTCGACTACCTTGAATTCTACTCGCAGTTCCCTGCGCACAATACAGTCTGTGTAGATGGAGTTTCATCATACCCTGTGATGGAGTCTCATCATCCTCTGAAACTTGTGGACTGTTATCCTCTGCCGGAAGAGAAGGACTATGAGGAGGGGCTGATGTTCGGAGAATTCAGCTTTCTCGAGCCGGAGACGCAGTCTGACCAGCTCCGTCAGCTGCTGATAGTCACCTAGGACCCTGACTGCGGATATTATGTGGACATCTTCCGCTCACGCCGCCAGGACGGAAAGGACGAAACTCATGACTATTTCTATCACAACATAGGTCAGGACTTCACTCTCAACATGGACCTTGAGCCTACAGAGGAACTCGCCTTTGCGGGCGCCCACCTGTATGCATATTCATACATATGGAACAAGCAGGCGGCCCTCACCTCCGCTGATGTCGAGGGATGCTTCACGATGACATGCCCGGACGGCTCGAAGGCCGGCATGAAGATGTGGATGAGGGGTGAGGACCAAAGACGCATCTTCAAGGCATATTCTCCTATGATCGATGCCCTTACACGCACTCCTATGCCGTACGACATAAAGAATTCTCCATGCCAGACCTATGTGGCAAGACAGTATGGAGAGGCTTGGGACAGGCCTTTCGTGGCTGTCTATCAGCCATATGCTACGGGCGATGTGAAGTCTGTGGCTTCAGTGGAATATTTCGGAGAAGGATATGTGGGAATAAAGGTCACACTCTCTGACGGAAGCGTGAATTACATCTTCTCGTCAGACAAGGATATGAAGATGTCGCATGACGGCATCGAGACAGATGCAAGACTCTGCTTCGTGTCGGACGGAAGGAAGTTCATATCACGCGGAACTTATCTCAAGGTCAATGGAAAGAAGATAATAAAGCACAAGAAAAATGATAAGAATTAGGACAATGCTCTACGCCCTGGCGTGCGCCGTTCTTTGCGCCGCCTGCACTCCAAAGGCATCATTCGTCGAGGAATCGCTTGACTACTGCGTCGCTCAGACCCGCAGGTCGCTCGATATGCTTCAGCCTTATGACTACATGATGTCTCCACGCAACATCGCCCCCGGTGATTCCGTGTGGCATCAGCGTCCGGTGTCCAAGGAACTGTGGACAGAAGGCTTCTGGCCGGGAATCCTCTGGTATGCCTATGAATATTCTCAGGACGAGTCGATCCTTGAGGCGGCCAAAGGCTACACCGAGGTGCTGGAGTTCCTCTCTCAGCAGCCTGCATATGACCATGACCTTGGCTTCATCATGTTCTGCAGCTATGGCAACGGCTACAGGCTTACCGGAGACGAGCGCTACAAGGATATCATTGTAGCGACGGCGGAGCGCCTCGCAGAGCTTTACAATCCTGCAGTGGGCACCATGCTCTCATGGCCTCGCGAGGTGCCGACATTCGGCGGTCACAACACCATCATGGACAACATGATCAACCTCGAGACCCTTTTCTGGGCGGCAGAGAACGGCGGCAGACCTGAGCTTAGAGACATCGCCATAGCTCACGCAGACACTACCATGAAATATCATTTCCGCGAGGACGGCAGCTCATATCATGTGGCGGTGTATGATGCGGAGTCGGGAGACTTCCTCCGCGGATGCACCCATCAGGGATATGCAGACGATACGATGTGGGCCCGTGGCCAGTCGTGGGCCATCTACGGATATACAATGTGCTACAGATTCACCAGGGATCCCCGCTATCTTGAGCACGCATGCAAGGTGACAGACGTCTATCTCAAAGGCCTGCCTGAGGACATGGTACCTTACTGGGACTTCAACGACCCTATGATCCCGAATGTGTCAAGAGACGCTTCGGCGGCAGCGGTCGTCGCTTCTGCCCTCATCGAGCTTTCAGGCTATGTGGGCGGCGAGAAGGGACAGAAATATCTCGATGACGCCAAGGCGATGCTCGCATCCCTCTACGAGAACTACCGTTCAGGCGACATCAACCCGTCGTTCCTTCTCCACTCGACAGGCCATAGCCCGGCCGGCTCCGAGATCGACTACTCGATCATCTACGCCGACTACTACTACATCGAAGCCCTCCTTCGTCTGAAGAACCTTTAAGCAATCATACTCATGAGAACCTTTTACCTGATGCTTTGTGCCTTCCTGGCGCAAGGCATCATGTGCTTTATGTCAGCACAAAATGAGAACACAGTTCAAAAAATGCCGGAACTCACTCTTCCTTCTCCGCAATCGTATGCCTTTCAGCAGTTCAAAGGATTTGAGCCGGATTTTGCGACAGGTGCAGTGAATGTCAATATACCGTTGCATACGTTGACGCACGGAAATTTCTCTTTGCCTATTACGTTGTCGTACAAAACCAATGGTATCAAGGTCGGTGATCCGGTCAAGCCTCTCGGTTATGGATGGATGCTTCATCCAGGTCTGAGAATTACTCGTACGATAATGGGGAAAGCGGACGAAACGCATCCTGATAAAGACTACATGAATGAGCCTGTCAGTGACTCTTTATTGTGGTCTGCATATATGGGGCATGCTAACAAGGATACGCAATATGATATATTTACTTTGTCCCTTCCGGAGAGAAATGTGCGGTTCCTGTTAAGAAACACCTCTACGGTTTCTTCCCCTTCATGGGAAGTCCTTTCTCTGACAAATCCATATAAGATAATGCCGCTTTATACGAACCACAGCATTTATGCGTTCAGAGTTCTGGATGATAAAGGTAATGAATACTATTTTGGAAAGACATCTGCAGAGTCTGGAGTCAATGATTATGTTGAGGTGGCAGAAGCATCATCTGATATGACAGCATACTTCCTGAGGAAGGTGACATTGCCTGATGGAGAGGAAATCAGTTTTACCTGGACGTCTCATGCTGATATGTATTCTTATGTGTTTGCTCTTGCTGCAATCAAACTGGACTACCTATATCAGTTTAATTATGGCGAAAGCGATACTTCGGATGACCTATTTGACGTTTCTGACGAGATTACATCATATTTGAGTGTGGGAACGTACCAGACCTGTTCATTAGCCTCCATACAATCATCAAAATTTAAAGTTCAATACACATACTCCAACGGATGTCTTCAATCCATTCTCATATCAGACGGCAACAATCAGCCGGTAAAGCCGATTGTCTTTGATGTATATGACAATTTATTGCAGTCGGTTACTATAAATGGAGATGAAGTCTACTCGTTTGAGTATGACCCTCAAAGATTTGATGATTCACAAAATGATGTATTCCGTGCAGTGGATTATTGGGGTTACTATACGGGTAGACATAATGAACGGATGTATCCATCATTGACATATACATACTATGCAATTATTGGTGCAGATCCATCGAAGTGGTCTGGACGTTCAACCTCTGTTGTTGCAGCGAATCTAATTCCTGATGAAACCAAAGCAAAGGCAAATATACTGAAGAAGATCATCTATCCGACAGGCGGGTATTCTGAATACGAATACGAAATGCATAGATATAATCGGTTTACGACACATAGTCCATATCCGATGAAGATGAATAAGGGAGGAGGGTTGAGGATCCGGAGTGTGACCGCTAAAGCTTCGGACGCGCCAGAGTCGGTAACGATAAGAAAAGAATATCGCTATGGTCCGAATGAGAGCGGCTTCGGCCTATGTACTGTGGAACCGAATGAGAATACTTTTGTAAGGGAATCATTCTACCAAGAAGAAACCGATCCGGGTTTGGGGTATTCTTACAGGCAGTTGGCCATAATGCCTGAAAGTATGGTGTCGTGGTATTTCATGTTTGCAGAACCGGTGTGGTATGATCATGTTGTGGAGTATGTAGGTGAAACGAAGACGGAATACGTTTATAAATATGATTTCATCGATCAGTTGTCAGAATATGATTATCCTGATGAGATATTGCTGTTGCAGAATACAAACAGTCCAGGAGTCAGATTATATTCGGACAATGTAATGGATTTTCCGTTTTCAGGACTGCAATTCTTTAATAATCTGAGCGGTCAAGGACCTTTGTTGATGTCTAGGATACTATATGCTCATATTAATGCCGGATATCGGAAAATCCGGTCTGAATCATATACTTATGTGCCCTATTATTTGAAGAATCCCCACATGTATAGTCTCTGCAATATGAGTGTTGAACCCGTTAATTCACATATTGCCGAGACGAATTCCTGGGACGATCAGTATGCTTACCTCAGATCAGTTGTCAATCCATGCGTATACCTTAAGTCAGAAGATGTGACTCAGGAGTATGGCTATGTCTCAGGTTCAGTTTTAACCAGAACAAATTATTTGTATGACGACTATGGTAATATAAGGCATATTGAAAGGACAAATAGTGCAGGAGATGTCGTGATGGACGAATATCTTTATTCTGACAGCTCTCTTGATCTGCTTTCCGGAATGGGCTCAATGGGTTTTACTACATGGATGCAGAGCGCAAACCATCTCACTGCACCTGTAGGATATGTCCGGAAAGTCAATGATCAGGTGACATTCAGAATGATGACTTCTTATCTTGAAAGTGACTATGTCCTTCCTGTAAAGGAGTTTTATGATTATGGAGATGGTGTACAGCAGAGGTTATCATATGAAAGGTATAATTCCCATGGACGGATTCAATATCTGATAAAGGACGGAATGGAAAAGACAGTCATTCTTTGGGGGTATGGAAGTGAGCATCCTGTTGCAGTCATCCGTAATGCGTCTTATGCTCAGGTGGAAAATATATTGGGAACAGCCGTCATTGCACGAATGGAGTCTGCTGTGGTTTTGTCTGAGAGTGACCGTATATCGCTCAATGCACTGCGCAATGCTCTTCCTGATGCAATGGTGGATACTTATACCTATAAACCGCTTGTGGGGGTTACATCTCACACGGATGCTTCAGGTCTGGAAATCCAGTATGAATATGATTCTTCAGAACGCCTGAGCGGTGTCTGGAAGGTAGATCGCACGACTGGTAATCGTGTCCGTCTGGAAAGGTATGAATACAACCTTAATAATGTGCTTGAGTTATGACAAAGAAAATATTTTGTATCGTATTGTTACTGACGGCTTTTTATGCCATATCTTATTCTCAGCCGGAGACGGGTTCTGATTATCTTACTGCTGATATAAGTCTCGTGTCAGGAAACGAGTATTCGGGAACTCTATGTTTTAATACGCTTTCCGATCTGAATGCAACAATCAGGGTCGTCTCTGATAGTCCGGACAGGAAACTCGCAGTTACAGTCAGTTCGTCCGACATAACTTTATATGACGATGATTTGTGGCTGGAAACATGGTATTACGCTTATAATGAATTCAGAGAGATAGAAATAGAAGAAGAGCATACGTTATCATCCAGCAAAGCTGTTTCCGCAGTACTTGAAAAGCCGGGGGTATATTATTTGTCTTTTAATATGCCTGATGATGAAGACCATTATTCTGCAACTGTAACCTATACGATTACCTGCTCTTCATACCAATCAGAGCAGATTACAGGAGTAAATGTTCCGATGCCTTATGTCCGTCAGGTGAAATATTTTGACAAGACTTCTACTGATTCTCTGGATATAGTGGATTACTATGATGGATTAGGCTTCAAGATCCAAATACGGCATCGTGGTCTTATCAGTCCGGCGGATGATGTTGTGCGTCTGTTCGGTTATGACGATCTTGGCCGTGAGTCTGAACAGTGGAATGCTGTGTCTGTACCTTCTGCGGATAATGCAACTTCCAGAGAAAGTGTGATTCATGGTGCGAGATCATTTTATCAGGATGACCTTCCTTTTGTACATGTTGTTTACGAGCGTTCTGTTCGTGATGTCATTACGGGTGAGTTTGCCCAGGGAGAGAAGTGGCATTATGACGAAGGCGGTCATGGCATTACATATCAGTATCAAGTAAATGATTCTTCCGATCTGAAATGTCGGAAATTGAAGGTTCTTGGAGAAAGAGAAACATGTTCTCTTGTTGATTCCGGTTTTTTTGCCGCTGGAAAATTAAACGTTCGTAAAAGGATCGATGCAGATGAGAATGTGACTTATGAATTTAGGGATGTCTTTGATAATATCCTAATGTCGCGTGTGGTCACCTCTGTAGGGAATGAGGATACATATTATGTATATGATAGTTATGGAAACCTATGCTATGTGCTCCCGGCATCGGTTACGGACGCCAGTCAGTCGCTGACACTCTCTGATGATTCATCTGTTCTGGCGGATAATGCATATATATACAAGTATGACAACCGGAACAGGTGCGTTTTAAAGAAACTTCCGGGAATATCAGCTGTGGAATATCTGTATGATTCTGCTGACAGGCTTGTCTTTTGGCAGGACAGTTGGACGTTGCAACGGGGGCTCATGCATTTTACCATGCAGGATGTTTATGGTCGCCCAACATTGGAAGGTACCTGTGCCGCTCTTACCGAGGAGCAGAAAAACAGTGTCAGGACAGGGAATTTATTGGCATCACGATCTGTTTCCGGAAGTTATTATGGATATGAACTCCCGATTTCTCTGTCAGATGTTACTTTGTACAATGTAAACTATTATGATGATTATTCGCATCTGACTGAAGCGTCTTTTTCCGGCTTGACTTATGTCATGCCATCAGAGCCACAGAAATACTCTTCAGCTTATTCGACGTCATCATGCAAGGGATGTCTGACGGGGCGACTGACCAGGGTAGTAGGAGATACAGGGCAGTATGAGCCGAGCGTGTTCTATTATGATGAGTTCGGAAATGTTGTTCAAGAAGTCAATAAAGACTCTTATGACAGACTGATACGGAAGCAGTTTCGCTATGATCTGGCAGGAAACCTGCTGAATTCTCTAGAAACAGTTTCTTCGGGTTCGACAACGGATACCTATGCCTCTACCTATACATGGAAAAAGGGGAGCCTGTTAAATTCTTCTAACTTTAATCTGTCTGGTAAGGCATATGCCGGTTCGGCCTACTTATATGACGAAGTAGGAAGGCTATCTGAAATCCAGACAGCTTCAAGCGACTTTGACCGTCGCTATGTGTATGATGTGCAGAACAGGGCAGTATCGCAGAGCGATTACTTTTTCATGGAAAGCATGTCCTTTATAGACGGCTCTCTTTCCGGATCTGCACCTTCCTGGTCGGGAAATGTGTCAGAGGCATCTTATGCCTTCACTGACAGTGATGCTCCTTCACAGGGCAGATATACATATTCTTATATCTACGACAGCAAAGGACAATTGACTGATAGTGCCTGTCATATCGGGGAGTCGCAGACTCCTTCCGGGTGCTGTTCAGAGGAGGATGTCGTTTATGATGCGGTAGGCAATCTCCTGTCCATGCAGCGTAAAGGACCAACCTCCTCGGACGTGTCCGTCATTCAGAACACCTATGCCGGAAACAGGCTGATGTCGTCTCAGGTCGGGTCACATACAGTGCAGTTCGGTTATGATGCTGCTGGCAACACGACTTATGACGGTCTGCATGATCTGGACATTACCTATAATCACCTGAATCTTATCGAAAGAATCAGCAGGAATGACACGGTTATTGTAAATTATTCCTATCTTGCAGACGGTACCAAGATCAGTGCTTTGGACTGTGATGGCAACGGTCTTCTGTACCGAGGTTCTCTGACATATCGCAAGGAAGGCGCTGAGATTACTCTGGAGAGTGTCGGATATGACCAGGGTCGTATTGTCGCCGATGCTCCCGGATATAATGAATACCGTGTCCTGGTCCATATCCCGGACCACCTAGGCAACGTTCGTGTCGTGGCAGATGACGAATCGAATGTACTTGAACGCAACGGGTACTATCCTTTCGGCAGTCGCTGGAAGGTGGGCTCTGTGGAGACAGCCAACCGCTACAGGTTCAACGGCAAGGAGGAGCAGGCATACTTCGGGACTCCCTACTCTGACTATGGAGCAAGGCAGTACGATCCATTTCTGGCCCGCTGGTCTGCCCCTGATCCTCTCGCGGAGAAATACTACAGCACCTCGCCGTACGCGTTCTGCAACAACAATCCGGTGAATTTTGTCGATCCGGATGGAAGAGACTGGTATGAAGCTGAGGATGGTAGTGTTATGTGGAGAGATGGAAATGAACAAAGTTATGTTGATGAGACGGGTAAAGAGTGGGAAAATATTGGTCAGAAGTATACATATTATTTGCAAGATGGCAGTGCAATATACTTTTATCAACAGAATGTGAATGGAGAACAACAATTATTATCACATTTATTTAGCGATGAACAAATTTTAGTTTTTGACTCTTATCATTCAGAGTCAGCTAGAGATGCTGCCTTTGAATATTATTTTAATCCGACATTTTCTAATGCTCTTAAATTATATTTAGCAGAACTTAAAGCACAATGGACTGATCCTTACCTGTTAACAGGTGCAATTCATATTGGGGTTTCCAATATTTCACATAATCCTATTAAGGGATTCAAAGAGCATGGTTTACATCAGACAATTAATAGAGGATTTAAACCGAAAATAATATTAAGTATCGTAGAAGAAGGTAATGTCACTCACGCTAAGGGGAGATATGGACGACCTCAAACGCGTTATCGATTAGGAAATAATGTAGTAATATTAGATGAACATGGAAAAATCATTACAGTCTATGGACCAAAACCAACAGGTAATTACAAGAAATAGTCTATTTGATCAAATTAATTATCTTCTTTCATTATGGAACCCATTGGAGGTGCCTGATTATGTGACTGGTACTGAATATACTGATTATGTTTATGATATACTCGATATACTGAAATCACATAAAAATCTGGAAGATTATATATATAACGATATGTTTTTAGGGGCTCTTGGGCTGGGACCCTCAGAGTTGGCTAAAAGAGAGATATCTGCTCTTTGTGAATCAATTGAAAAGGCATATAAGTTATATTCTAAGAGTTAAGTTTATATGTTACATAGATTTTGTAAGAAATTTATCTTTATGGGACAAGGACCATCTATCCGAGAACTCGAGATCTCCATAGGGAAAGAAATTGCAGGCAAATTAAAGATAATGACCTATATAACGTTTATAATCTTGTTCGTCAATATATTTGTTGGTCTGTCAACTATATGCTGGCCTATGAAGATGATCTTATATTCTGTGATGGTGATATTGTATGTGGTTTTTACTGCATTGCAAATTCTGATTCATTTCAAATATAAGGATCTTTAACCTGGTTTTATAGTTATGAAACATCGATGTCTGCCCGCAAGGAAAGGGTAAAAGAGACAGAATTACATTAGCTCGTAAAGGCACTTTCCTGTCTAGTGGTCCTTGCCTGAATCAATATAATGGCTGGTCTGCTGAGAAACGCACAGAAGTAATCGAAGCTTTGACTGCGAAGGGAATAAAGGTAAGGCATCCATAGAACCTCACACAAAACAAAATCTAATCTGACGGACAGGATTCAACCTGTCCGTCAATTTGTGATAAATAACTCAAATAAATATAGTAGCTTCCATATTCAACCGATAACCATCCCAATCCTAAACATCGGAAGGTACATCGCAATCAGGATGATTGCTACGATACCACCTACAAGAGTGACCATAAGCGGTTCTATGTAGGTACTCAAAGATTTGAATGAAGAATCTATGTTTTCCGAAAGCAGGTCAGCGGAACGGCTGAACATATCTCCAAGTCGGTTGCTTTCCTCGCCGACACGGATAAGCTTAAGTATGCCTTGAATTATAGGTTTTTGTATTATATATGTATCAAAATAGGCGTGGGAATCGAATTCGATACGGAAAATGGTTGCAGAACGTATCAAGTTTGCAAGCCGGTGACACCACTCAAAACCCTCGTAGATGCATTCTGCGAGGGTTTTGCTTTTAAAGCCTTGTTACAACCTTGCTACATTTCCAAATCCAAACGAAAAAGGCTCCGGACATAAATGTCGCGAAGCCTGCTAGGTAATAAAAACACATTGCAGCAACCTGCAATGCTGTCTCTGCAAAGAGACTCATTTTTTCAAAATCTCCCTCAAATTACGGGCGCGTAAGAGTGAAAGATGTAGCCGGCAGAGGGATTGAGGTCTATGGCTATAACATTAAGGGATGGCAGGAGAGCATCGCTGCGGACTTCTATGGATACGATGTCTTTTCACAGACGATAAACTATCAGATACCATTTATGGAGACCTCTAAGCCTCGATATGACGGTATGATATCAGAGGTGAGACATCGACATCTGAACAAGGACATACAGACGGTAAACTATAAATATGACGGCGTAAGAAGACTTGTCGACTCAGAACATTTCGTCAATTGGGACAGCACGGCTTGCAATCTATGGACTGAAAGCAGTATCGTTTATGATCTTAATGGAAATATCGAGAATCTGTCAAGGAAGAGAGAGTCTGATGATGAAGATATCATCGCAGTCACTCATTCTGGAAACCGTATGACAGGTAGCAGAATTAATGGTGGGACTACAAACACAGCTTGGGCGACTTTCGGCTCAAACCCGCCCAAGCGATATTGATTTTCGCATCAAAATGCAGATTTTGGTCACCGCTTGTGCAGAACTCGTCCAAAAGTCGCACAAGCGCTGTCCTGCATTAAATAAACTTGCAATAGATAAGAAATCTTTGTA
>JAZQEN010000005.1:0-37753 GCA_045539015.1 Candidatus Cryptobacteroides sp. | reverse complement strand
GTCGCTCATTGCGCCTGTACCTGAGTCAGTAAGACAGTCGATGTAAACCTGGTCAGACTTAAGCTGGAAAAGGTTGTAGTCAGCTTCCTTGATCCACTGTTCGCGCTCCTCGCGTGTGCTCTTGCGGAGAGGCTCCACCATCTTGATCTTCCAAGATTCTGCAAAAGGTAATTCCATGATTATTAATATTTTAAGAGTTATTTATTATATTTTTATCAAAATTGCGGGATAAAGGTAACAATTTTAAATTGAAAAAAGGCTTTTAAGCATCAGAAAGATAGTTCAACTACAGGATGAGCATCTTTTCCGCAGAACATGTTCAGCACAGTAAACTTCATTGTTCCCTCTACCCTGATTGTAGAGAAAGGTGCCAAAGATACCGGATTTTTGCCTTCCTGACGGAGAGTATAAGGGACAGATGTCTTATTTGTGAGCATATATACACCTTCTGAAACCTGATTCACAGCTACAGATGCCGTAAAAAAGTCTTTCAACAACGGCTCGTCACCGCATACCGTATTGAAGCCGAAAGCCAACGTACGACACGACTCCAAAGCCTCGCGAATACCAGCCTCAGTCCTCTCAGATGCAAAGATCAGAGTTATCGGACGCATGAATCCGTCGGCATTGAAATCTTCAGCCGTACTTGCATGTATATCTGTATTTGCTGAAATGAAAAGTCCACGCTCGCGCACCCTGTCTATGATTCCCGGATAAAACTCGTAATAGTTCATCACCTCAACTCCGTCAATCAGACCCTCATCATATGCAATCTTTTCAGTCTCTGTATAATCAATGCCTGTCCGGAGCCACCCGGGATGGTTGTGCATCACCAATGCCCCCTGTTTCTTGGCATTACGGATAGCCTTGACCGGATCGTCATGATAGATCTTGTTATTATCCTTCGTGAAAAGAGCATTGAAATGGCCTACAGTAGTTCCGTTGCGGGTTATCTCTGTTCCCGGGATAATGAAGATGTCCCAATTCCTGGCCTCCTTCTGAGCCAGGGCTACTGCTGCATTCAGATCCGGATTCTTCTTACCGATGACATTGAGATAATCCTTCATTTCGTTTTCAAAAGGCCTGTACTCCATATGCTCTGTAATTGCAATGATGTCAAGTCCATCCAGCCATGCTTCCTTGACACGGAACTGAGGCGTCGCCCAACCGTCTGAATAGACTGAATGAGTGTGAAGATCCGCCTTATAGACATTATATCCATTAACCTTGCAAGGAAGCACTATTTCCTTGCGGGACGGTTCACGAAAATCTGCATGTCGGAGAATTTCAGGGTTTTCGACATCCACATTGTAATGCTGTGCAGCGGCCGAAAAGGCTACTGGCAACAGGAGGATTGATAATGTTATTCTTTTCATAATAAAGGATTATCGGATGACAGCTGCAAAGCCTCCGCCTGGGGCCATATGAACTGTAAGTTTTCCGTCTGCCGGAAGCTTTATCGTCTCCTTCTTATAGTCGGATGCCGCCCTGTAGGCATTGGCTCCGTCGCGGAAAATGACAACCTCATGGTCTCCTTCAGGAAGGAAAGACAGGTCAATGGTAAGTTCGCGGGCATTCCAGTCTGTCAAGCCGCCGACATACCATATGTCGCCGCTGCGACGGGCCATTGCAATGTATTCTCCCACCTTGCCGCTCAGGCCACGTGTCTCGTCCCATACTGTAGGGATCTCCGCTATGAATTCAAGGCACTCGGTCTCCTTCATGTAGTTTGAAGGGGAATCGCAGAGCATGTTGAGAGGAGAATCAAAAATCACGTATTCGGCAAGCTGGCGGCAGCGTGTACCCTGGCTCATAGGCTCGTCATTCACTGGATGGTAATTGCTCCTTGTCGCATTGCGCATCGCACCCTGGGTATAATCCATCGGACCGGCCATCATACGGATATATGGAACAGTGACATCATAAGTCACCTGATCCACCGATGCAGGACTCCACTTCATCTGCTCAAGGCCATGCACACCTTCGTAGTTCACTACATTAGGATATGTCCTGTGCAGACCTGTAGGCTTGTATGTACCATGGAAGTCGACCATCATATGATATTTCGCCGCAGTCTCGGCCGCACGACGATGGAAATCCACCATATACTGGTCGTCACGGTCCATGAAATCGATCTTGAATCCCTTGATGCCCATCTTTGAATAGTGCTCGCACACCTTCTCCATATCGCGGTCAAATGCCCAATAGCCGGCCCAGAGAATCAGGCCCACATTACGCTCAGCAGCATATGCGACCAGCATTTCAAGGTCAATTTCAGGAACGACCTGGAAAAGATCCGCAGCACCGTTTACCGACCATCCCTCGTCGAGGATGACATACTCGATACCGTTTGCTGATGCAAAGTCAATATAGTATTTATATGTATCGTTGTTGATTCCCGACACGAAATCGACACCGCGGATATTCCATGCATTCCACCAGTCCCAAGCCACCTTGCCCGGCTTCACCCAGCTCCAGTCGGCCTCCGGATCGGCAGGCGTCGCAAGACGATAGACCATATCATTGTCCGCCATCTGGAGATCATTCTCAGAGACTGCTATTATTCTCCACGGGAAGACCTCGGCTGCTCCGCACTCGGCAATGAAAGGCTTGCGGCTCTGTACCTCCATCTGAAGGTTGTTGTGGCCACCCTGCTTCACCTCATCGGGATATCCGGCGAATCTTGCGGCAATGTCGCTTCCTCCGTCACCATTGTAAAGATACATTCCGGGATAGTTCATCAGGTCAGCCTCAGTGATGACGATCTTCTTGCCGTGAGGGCCGTCGACCATAAGAGGCAGGAATGCCATGCGGTCCTTGTTCCATTCAGATACAGGAGTGTATGAATACTGATTTTCAAATGAGTTATAATACTGGCTCTCAAGGGTTTCAGTGTGCTGGCAGACATATGCCGCCCACATGTTCCAGTCCTCTGCAAAGTTGAACGACGCAAGCTCGTCCTTTACGGTGAACGGCTTCTTCATGCGTGACACGAAACGATATGCCATTCCGTCATCATATGCCCTGAAGATAAGAGAGAAGTTCTTGAACTTGAGGGTGAGTTCATTGAATGAATCCTCAACCTGAGCCTTTTTGTAGAGCACTGTCTTATATATCTCGCTGACACTTCTTCTGGAAGTTCCTGTGACTTTCGCATTCTCTCCGAAAGACGTTCCGTCAGTCAGATAGAGCCCAAGATAAGAATCCTCAAGAAGAACATCGGAATCATGCTGCAAAGTATAGCAGATGCCGTTTCCGGTCTTGATCTCGACCTTGAGTCTTCCGTCAGGAGAAACAAGTTCATAAGTCTTAGGGGCAGCCATGGCACCGATTGCAATCAGTGCCGCTGCGATAAAGGTCATCAGTCTGTGCATATGTGGTTATTTATGTGTTATATTCCAAGCTGTTCCTTCATGGACCTGAGAAGGTCGAAGGCCTGAAGCGGAGTCATGTTGTTGAGGTCCGCCTTGTCAAGTTCTTCCTTGAGGGACGAAAGCAGAGGGTCTTCCAGCTGGAAGAATGACAGCTGGAGCGAGCCGTCGCTCTCCACACGTCCCTCACGGACATTGTGAGGCTTGATGGTGTGCTTCTTTTTGTCATTTCGACCGAGCGCCCCACTGTCATTTCGACCGAGCGAAGCGAGTGGAGAAATCTCCTTCTCCAGCGCTGCCAGCGTCTTCTCCGCAGACTCCAGCACCTGCCTTGGCATTCCTGCCATACGGGCCACATGAAGACCGAAGCTGTGTGCCACTCCGCCTTCCTTGAGCTTGCGCAGGAAAATCACATTCTTTCCTACCTCCTTCACCGCGATATGGAAGTTCCTGACGCGGCCATATATGTCCTCAAGGTCATTCAGTTCATGATAATGCGTAGCGAAAAGGGTCTTTGCTCCGTCGCCGTATTCATGGATGTATTCCACGATGGCACGCGCTATGGACATTCCGTCATAGGTCGAAGTTCCTCGGCCGATCTCGTCCAGAAGCACCAGCGAACGCGACGAGATGTTATGCAGGATCATCGAAGTCTCCAGCATCTCTACCATGAATGTGGATTCTCCGCGGGAGATGTTGTCGGAGGCACCGACGCGGGTGAATATCTTGTCGCAGTAGCCGAGCTCTGCGGAAGCTGCCGGCACATATGAACCCACCTGAGCCATCAGGACGATCAGCGCCGTCTGACGCAGGAGCGCCGACTTACCGGCCATGTTCGGACCTGTAAGGATGATTATCTGCTGCTTTTCATTGTCGAGATATATATCATTCGGAACGAATTCCTCTCCGGCCTGCATCATGGTCTCGATGACAGGATGGCGGCCGTTGCGTATGTCTATGACCTTGCCGTCGTTCATCTTAGGACGGCAGTAATTGTTGGACAGCGCCAGGTCTGCAAATCCGCTGAGCACGTCCAGTCTTGCAAGGATGCGGCAGTTCTTCTGGATCATGGAAATGTTTGCCTGGATCCTGGCCACAAGCTCTGCATATATCTGAACCTCAAGGGCATAGATACGTTCCTCGGCTCCAAGGATCTTCTGCTCGTATTCCTTCAGTTCCTCGGTAATATAACGCTCGGCATTGACAAGGGTCTGCTTTCTGATCCACTCTTCCGGAACACTGTCCTTGTGGGCGTTGCGGACCTCGAGATAATATCCGAAGACGTTGTTGAATCCTATCTTGAGCGATGATATTCCCGTGCGCTCGATCTCGCGCTGCTGCACTTCCAGCAGATAGTCCTTGCCGTGTCGGGCGATCTTGCGGAGCTCGTCCAGTTCATCATTCACACCGCTTGCGATGACATCTCCCTTTCCGAGCTGCGAGGCTGTTTCGGGGTGCATTGTCTTTCCGAGATAATCGAGAAGTTCAGCGCAGTCTCCCATCTTCGAAAGCATCTCGTCGATGGCCTGCACTCCCCTTCCGCCGCATAGCTGCATTATCGGTGCAGTCTGGCTCAGACCCCTGCGAAGCTGCATCACCTCGCGTGGCATAATCTTTCCGGCAGCGGCACGCGAAATTATACGCTCAAGGTCGCCGATGTCACCGATCATGGTCTGCAGACGCATCAGGTCGTCCCTATTGTCCACAAAATGCTGCACCACCTCATATCTGGCCTCCAGTTCCTGGAGGTCCATCACCGGCATCGCCAGCCAGCTGCGAAGCAGTCTGGCACCCATCGGAGATGAGCACTTGTCCATGACCTCAACGAGGGAAGTACCCTCTTTGCCGGCGGTAGACGCAAAGATCTCAAGGTTGCGGAAAGTGAAACGATCCATCCAGACGAAAGAATTTTCGTCAATTCGGGAGATGGAGCATATGTTGCTGAGTTCCCTGTGCTGGGTCTGTTCAAGATAGATCAGAAGTGCTCCGGCAGAGGTTATGCCGAGAGGGAAGCTGTCGATGGCAAATCCCTTGAGGGAATCCACCTTGAGCTGCCTTTTGAGCTTTTCTACAGCGTTGTCATAGACGAAGGCCCATTCCTCAAGAGTGGAAATGTAATAGTGGTCACCGTATTTTTCCCTGGTTCCTTTTTCGTATCCCCTCGGGACGAGGAGTTCCTTCGGAGCAAATGAACTGAGAAGGGTTCCGATATAGTCCAGCGAACCTTCCGCCACCTGGAATGCACCCGTTGAGACATCAAGAAATGCCGCTCCGCACTTGTCCTTGAAGAATGTCAGTCCTGCAATGTAGTTGTGTTCCTTCTGCTCGAGAAGCTGCTCGTTGAAAGCCACTCCAGGCGTCACAAGTTCTGTGACGCCGCGCTTCACGATATTCTTTGTGAGCTTCGGGTCCTCCAGCTGGTCGCATACAGCGACCTTGTAGCCTGCCCGCACGAGTCTCGGAAGATATGTCTCGAGGGAATGATGAGGGAATCCCGCCATCGGGATGGCCCCCGGAGTAGCGCTGGAACGCTTTGTGAGGACGATACCGAGCACCTTGCTGGCAGTCAGAGCATCGTCGCCATATGTTTCATAAAAATCACCGCACCTGAAAAGAAGCACTGCTTCAGGATATTCCGCCTTGAAGGCAAAATACTGCTTCATCATTGGAGTCTCGGTCGGTTTCTTCTCTGCCATTATCTGTTTCTTTTATATCTAGGCAAAATTACTCATTTTCAACGGAATTTAAAAGCGTTCCGCGTAACCGATTGACCTGCTGCAAGTTGCGCAAATATCCTGCCTGGCAGAGAAGGCAGGACATTTGCGCAAGATATTGCAAACCAGCCACTTACGTGGCACAGCTGTTTTATCATAGAATTTAATTATCTTTGTGCGTTTATGAAAAGGGTTCTTATCATATCGTATTACTGGCCGCCGACAGGTGGCTCAGGGGTACAGCGCTGGGTGAAGTTCGCCAAGTATCTGCCAGCCGAAGGATGGCAGCCGGTGATCTATACGCCGGAGAATCCGGAGCAGCTGGCGGTCGACCCTTCACTGGAGTACGATGTGCCCGAATGTGCCGAAGTGATCAAAAGGCATATCACCGAACCATATGCGATGTACAAGAAGGTGCTTCGCAGGTCCGGACACAGCAAGGAGGCTGTGGAGGTTAATCCTGTGAACGCGCAGAACAAATCTGCGCTTCAGAAGATGGCAATGTGGGTGCGCGGCAACCTTTTCCGCCCGGATCCGCGCTGCTGGTGGATAAGACCATCTGTGCGATTCCTGAAGAAATACCTGAAGGAACATCCTGTAGACCTGATCGTAAGCACAGGTCCGCCTCAGTCAATGCATATGATAGGCATGAAGCTCGCTGAAGAGACCGGGCTGCCGTGGATTGCAGATTTCCGTGACCCGTGGACCAAGATATTCTATTTCAAGCACCTGTCCATGACAAGGCGCACTCAGAAATGGCATGAGAAGATGGAGCGCCGGGTGCTCGACAAGGCGACACGCGTGGTGGCAGTGTCACCGCTCGTGCAGCAGGAGTTCCAGGCCATGACCAAGACTCCTGTGGAACTCATCACGAACGGATTTGATGAGTGTGACTTTCACGCTGAGAGATTTGAGATGGCAACCGGAGGTGCCGGGCAGGAATTTTCCATTACCCACACCGGACTTTTTGCTGCGGACGGAAATCCTACGGTACTATGGGACGTCCTTGCTGAAAAATGCGCTACCGATGCAGATTTCAAGAAATATCTTAGAATAAAACTGATCGGAAAAACTGACGACCAGATTATAAAAGCCATCTGCAACGCCGGACTCGAGGACAATCTCATGGATCTCGGATATCAGCATCATGCCAGGGCCATTGATGAGCAGCGCAAGGCCTCGCTCCTTATTCTTCCGCTCAGAAAAGAGCCGGAATACAAGGCGGTGCTCCCGGGAAAACTGTTTGAATATCTGGCATCATGGAGACCGGTGCTGGGCATCGGGCAGCCGGACGGAGCCATGTCCATGATAGTGAACTCAACCAGGACGGGTGTAGTATTTGACTGGGAGGACAAGGCATCCATCGCCAGATATATGGACGAGTGCTGGGAGAAGCATCTTGCAGGACATCTGGCTGTGGAGAATGCTGACATTTCCCGCTTCACACGTCGCAACCTGACCCGCCGCATGGCGCAGCTGTTTGAGGAGATTTCCCGACGTCCTTCGGACGCTCGAAATGACAGTTGTCATCCTGAGCGTAGCGAAGGATCTTTAACACGATAAAGAACATAGATATGAATATGAACAAGAAATTATTGAAGAATATCGGAATATATGCAGGCATCCTCCTGCTGTTCATCGGATTAGCATATGGTTTCACACCTGAGGTGTTTGAGGGCAAGATAGTCAACCAGGGAGATATATCCCAGTGGAAGGGCATGGCAAATGAGGCTATGACCCATAATGAGGCTCATCCGGAAGATCCTACAGCATGGAGCAACGCCATGTTCGGAGGTATGCCCACAACTGCAACAATTGACAGTTTTGAGGGCGACTGGACTGATTCCATCTATGATTTTCTGCTTACAGGACGTCGCCCTGCCAGCTATCTTCTCCTGGCTCTTATCGGAGGTTTCCTGCTCATGCTATCCCTCGGAACTGACAAATGGATTGCCGTCGCCGGAGCGATAGCAATAGCTTTCTGTTCATATAACTTTCAGATAATCACTGCCGGACATAATACAAAGATGCAGGCCATTGCCTATTTCCCATGGGTACTGGCGGGAGTGATATTCACATACAGGGCAGCCTTGAGATCCTTCGCTGACGCTCAGGATGAGAAGGGAAGCGCTCAGGATGACAAGGGCAATCTCGCCAGCTGGCTGCCGAAGACCATCCTGGGAGCCACACTTTTCGCTTTCGCATTAAGCATGCAGATCAAGGCAAATCATATTCAGATCACATATTACCTTGCAATAGTCATACTTGCATTCGTAATCGGACTGTTCATATTCCAATTGACCAACGCAGAAAGGCGAGCTGAATTAAAACGCTTCTTCATAGCCTCTGCACTGCTTCTTTTCGCTGGTGTCATAGGTATCGCTACCAATGCCAACAAGCTGATACCTACATATGAATACGCCGAATATACAATGAGAGGCGGATCCGAACTGACATCCGACAGCGAGACTCACAATCAGAACGGCCTCAACCTTGAATATGCCACAGAATGGTCATACGGCATTGAAGAAATGCCTAACCTTCTCATTCCGAACTTCAACGGAGGCGGCTCGGGAAGTCCTCTTGACATTGATTCTGAAACCGGAAAATTTTTCACCGGAGTCCTCGGACAGACTGAAGCGGAGGATGTCGTGAAGAGTATGCCGACATACTGGGGACCTCAGCCGTTTACTGCAGGCCCTATGTACATGGGAGCAATAACCATATTCCTTTTCATCATGGGTCTGATTCTGTGTAAAAACAGAGACAAGTGGTGGCTTCTGACAGCTACAATACTCGCTGTCCTGCTCTCATGGGGATGTCATTTCATGGGCTTTACAAAATTCTGGTTCGAGCACGTTCCTATGTACGATAAGTTCAGGACAGTCTCAATGATCCTCATTGTGCTTCAGGTCACATTGCCTATGCTCGGATTCCTTGCCCTGGACAGAATCATGAAGCAGCAATATGAAAAGAGGAAAGTCTTCATGGCCGGTGGTATCTCATTGGCACTGACTGCTGGTTTCTGCCTGCTGTGCATCCTGTTCCCTGATATCGCAGGAACATATTCTGTCGAAGGCGATATGAGCATGCTGAGCGGATGGCCTAAGGAATATCAGCAGGCCTTTGCAGATGCTCTCAGGGCTGACAGAAGAGATTTGATGATTGCAGATGCAGTCCGTTCGTTCTTCCTTATCGTGATTTCGGCCGGACTTCTGGTTCTGCCATATATCAGCAAGACATTCAGCAAGGGATGGGGAAAGATATGTATCATTGGAAGCATCGCTCTTGTTGTGCTTTTTGACCTTTGGAGCGTCGGCAAGCGCTATCTGAATGAAGATAATTTTGTATCTCCGAAAGATTTCACTGCTCATTATGCACCACGTCCGGTAGATAAGATAATATTGGAAGATGGCGATCCGGACTTCCGTATTCTGGATGTAACAAGAGTCAATCCGGATAATATCGGCAGCATTTCCAGCACCTTCAACAACGCCACTCCTAGTTACCACCACAAGAATATCGGTGGATACAGCCCGGTAAAACTGCAGAGATATCAGGACCTCATAGACAACTACCTCTTACAGGAAATTTATCTGTTCTCCCAGCTTTTCAAGGAGGACTCGGAACTGTCTGTAGATGAAGTCCTTTGGAATATGCCGGTCACAAATATGCTTAACGGCAAATATATAATCTACAACCCGAACGGAGCGCCACTCGAAAACCCGTACGCCTTCGGCAACTGCTGGTTCGTTGAAGACTATGTTCCGGCTGCGACTCCTGATGAAGAAATCGCACTTCTGGGAGAGGTAGATTTGAGAGAATGCGCTGTCATCGGAGACGATTTCGAGTGGGCGCAGAGATCCTTCGCTGACGCTCAGGATGACAGAAGTGACGCTCAGGATGACAGAGGCGGAGATCTGGGCGATGAGATTTATCTGACCCACTATGCGCCGAATGAGCTCCGCTACGACTTCAGCACTTCCGGCGAACGTGCTGCAATCTTCAGCGAAATTTACTATCCGAAGGGATGGAAGGCATGGATCGAACCAGCAGGCACATATGGCACGGTAGTAGATGGTCGCTACCAACCAACTGCCGAGGCTAAAGAGGTTGACATCTTCCGTGCTGACTGGATCCTTCGCGGCGTTGTGATACCGGAAGGAGAAGGTACCCTCATCATGCGCTTCGAGCCGGAATCGTACAGAACCGGAGAAAACGTCTCACGCATCTGTTCGATTCTGCTCATTCTCATGCTTCTCTGCTCAGCCGGCTCGGTAATCTACTTCACCCGCAGAAAAAATAATCCCGCTGGCGCTTAAACAGCTGCAAGTCAACGCATTATAAAAACCTCGTGCTCCCTTTTGGCGGCACGAGGTTTTCGTAAATAGCTATATATCAATAGCTTATGCGCCAGAATTTTTTCAGAATCTAAGAGCAAAGCCAAAGCCGTGGCGCTGAGGGCCGAAGGTCAGTTCTACCGGGGTCGCGACATGTTTATTATAGTCTTCCTCTATACCGTTGAGTCGGCTGTTATAGACACACATGGTCGGAATACCGCTTGCAAGCATGGCTATTCCACCCAAAGTAGCATAGAGGCCCACATTCAGCATGATATTGGCTTTCCCGAAAATCACAGAAGAGTATTCTGAAGTGGAATCTGTCCCGGCAACAACGTCCACACCTGCAAAAAGAGGAATCGTGATGCCACCTGCCACTACAACCACGAGTCCACCGACGAAGGAGACTCCCCCTCCGAAAGCAAGAACAGAACCCCCGACAGTAAGTCCCAGTCCGGCCTTATAAGCAGACCTGTAACGGAGGTATTCTTCACTCCTGTCCACACCCTGAATATCGGAGAGCAAGGACACAGCTTCAATCTTTGAAAGTTTCTCATCTCCGACAAAGACCCGGCTGCCTTTTATTTCAATCGGAGTGTGTGTCTGAGCCGACATAGCAACGCTGACAAGAATCAGCCATGGAATGAGCAATATTTTTTTCATACTTCAAGTTTTTTCATAGATGCGACAGGCTGTAAATTCTTTGCATCAGAAAAGTCCTGATACAAAGATGACAATGATGACAACAGGGCAGACATAACGGATCAGAAACCAGAGTACACCGAATATCTTTGCGTTGCGGCTGAGGGTCCCGCCATTTGTGAATTCGTCATATATATCCGTCTTCTTGAGCCGCCAGCCGACAAACAGGACTGTGAAGAGACTGCCAAGAGTCATCAGGACATTTGAGGAGAGGTTGTCGAAGAAATCGAAAAGATTTCTTCCACTGATCTGAATGTCAGATAGTGGGCCAAATGAAAGCGAGCATAAGGCACCCACCAGCCAGCATACCACAAACAGGATAACGCATGCCCACCGGCGGGATATCTTCTTTTCCTCGACAAGATAGGCGACCGCGACTTCAAGCATGGAAATCGATGATGTGAGAGCAGCTACCAGAAGAGCCACAAAGAACAATATAGCAATCACGCTTCCTCCCGGCATCTGACCGAATACATACGGCAGAGTCTCAAACACAATACCCGGTCCGGACTGAGGATCAAGACCGAATGCGAAGACGGCAGGCATTATGGCAACGCCTGCAATCATTGCAAACATCAGATCAGAAACTGCAGTTGCAGTACTCTGGAACATTATGTTTTCCTTCTTGTCCACATAGGATGCATAGGTCATTATTGTTCCGAATCCTAGAGACAGAGAGAAGAAAGACTGTCCCAAGGCAGCGGCAACTGACTTACCGTTTATCCTTGAGAAGTCGGGATTGAAAAGATAATCAAGACCGGCTTTGGCTCCCGGGAGAGTAACTGAATAAACAGCGATTGCCACCACTATCAGAAAAAGAAGAGGCATCATCACCTTGCTGAACTTCTCTATACCATCCTTGATGCCGACAGCGACTATAAGGGTCGTTATCAGCAGGAAGGCAGTATGACACAGGAGTGGAGTCCAAGGAGAAGAAACGAAGCTGGCAAACATGGTGCTGAATGTGCTTCGGGATTCTCCTGTAAAAGAGAACGAGAGGGACTTGAAAAGATATTCCACAGACCATCCGCCTATCACACTGTAATATGAAAGGACGATCAGAGGCACTATTATGGTGAACAAGCCCACCAATTTCCACCTTGATCCGCCCGACAGGTCGCGGAAGGCGGCAAAGGCGTTCTTCTGGCTGCGTCGGCCTATAACGAATTCTGAAATGAATATAGGAAGACAAAGGACAAAGCTGATGAGAATGTACACTATGATAAATGCAGCACCGCCATTCTCTCCAACTAGATATGGGAAACGCCAAAGGTTGCCAAGGCCTACAGCTGAGCCTGCCATGGCTACAAGCGCACCGAATCTGCTGCCAAAACTATCTCTTGCCATAAAATACTATATTTTTTCTGGCGGATAAAGCGCTGATAATCAGAGCTTTCCTGAAAGTTCGTGCCGCCAATGGGGAGCACGAAGAATAAGGAAGTGGCTGAGAATCAATTAATTATGCGCCAGCTGATTTGCGTGTATATTGTACGAATTCGAATGTGTAGCCGGTTTCTTCGTCGGTGAAGAGTTCCGAGCGCTCCTCTACGGTCCATACGGCCGGATTGATTGCAGGGAAGAAGGTATCGGCATCTTCTATGACCGTATGTACATGTGTCACAACCAGGCTATCCACTAGCGGAAGAGCCTGGGAATATATCTGGCCGCCGCCGATAATGAAACAACGCTCGAGATTTGTCTCCTCTGCCACTTCGAAGGCCTCCTCCAGAGAGCCGGTAACTGCAACATCCTCCCCTGTTGAAAAGCCACGGGATATGACAATGTTTACACGGCCGGGAAGCGCGCGTCCTATTGACTCGAAGGTCTTTCGGCCCATGATCACAGGGCAGCCGAGGGTGGTGCGCTTGAAGAAACGGAGGTCTTCGGAAATATGCCATAGGAGGGCGTTGTCACGTCCTATGGCATTATTGTCCGATATTGCTACTATTATGCATTTTTCCATAATACATGTTTTAGATTTCTCGACTCGCTTCGCTCGCTCGAAATGACAGGAGGGGGCTCACTCGAAATGACAATGGGAGGGACCGCTCGTAATGACAGGAGGGGGCTCGCTCGTAATCGACACAGTCGCTTGAGCGCAAGCGAAAGAAATGACAGCGTCAGCTACACTGATACGTCACCATGGATGTGCGGAAGCGGATCGTAGTCCACAAGCTTGAAATCCTCGTACTTGAAGTCGAAGATGTTCTTCACTTCAGGATTGATGATCATCTTCGGAAGCTTACGAGGTTCACGTGCAAGCTGTATTTCCACCTGCTCGAAGTGGTTGGTATATATGTGTGTATCGCCTGTCGTATGGATGAACTCTCCCGGCTCAAGGCCGCATACCTGCGCAATCATCATGGTCAGAAGCGCATATGATGCGATGTTGAACGGCACTCCGAGGAAGACATCTGCACTGCGCTGGTAGAGCTGGCACGAAAGCTTGCCGTCTGCGACATAGAACTGGAACATGGTATGACAAGGCGGCAGGGCCATCTTGTCCACCTCTGCTACATTCCATGCCGAAACGATCAGTCTGCGTGAATCCGGATTGTTCTTGATCTGATTGATCACATTCGAGAGCTGGTCAATTGTTCCACCGTCAGGGGTAGGCCAGCTGCGCCACTGGTGACCGTATACAGGACCGAGATCGCCGTTCTCGTCTGCCCACTCGTTCCAGATACGCACACCATGCTCCTGAAGATACTTCACGTTGGTGTCGCCGGCGATGAACCACAGCAACTCATAAATGATGGATTTCAGGTGAAGTTTCTTGGTTGTCAGCAAAGGAAATCCTTCGCTCAGGTCAAAGCGCATCTGGTGGCCGAACACGCTCTGCGTGCCAGTGCCGGTACGGTCGGACTTCATGGTTCCGCTGGTGCGGATACGGTGTAAAAGTTCCAGGTATTGTTTCATGGTATATAGATTTCTCGACTCGCTTCGCTCGCTCGAAATGACAGTGGGAAGCTCGCTCGTAATCGGCCTGCCGCTTGAGCGCAAGCGAAAGAAATGACAGTGGGAGGACCGCTCAAAATCCGCTTGTCGTATATGAGCTAGCAAAGGGAGTAAAACTAACGGACTGAGAAAGCGAAGATGATTGCCTGCTCGTAGACTTCGCCCGGAGGGAGGACTGGTCACGGATAGTCAGCCTTGTTAGGTGCGTCAGGGTAGTTCTGGCACTCGATGGCAACTCCGGTATAGTCCTCATATACATGTCCGTTCTTGCCTGCAGGACAGCCTGAAAGCCAGTTTCCTGTGTATACCTGCACTCCTGGCTGGGTGGTGTAGATCTCAAGACAGCGACCGCTTTCCGGAGCATAAAGCTCGGCACAGAACTGCAGCTGGCCCGGCTCGGCGCCGTCGATGACCCAACAGTGGTCATATCCCTTGCCTATCTTGAGAGGCTCGAAGTCAGCTTTGATGTCCTGTCCTATAGGCTTGCCGCTGACGAAGTCCATCGGAGTGCCTGCGACCGGTTCGCTCTCGCCGAGAGGAATCTGGGTCGGGTCTGTAGGAAGATATTCCGATGCATTCATACGGAGAATATGTCCGAGGATATTTCCGTTACCCTCTCCGTTAAGGTTGAAATATGCGTGGTTTGTGAGATTTATCACAGTAGGAGCGTCAGACTCGGCAGTAAGGGTAAGACGAAGTTCGCAATCTTCAGTCCACTCATAGCGCGCAACTGTCTTCACTGCGCCAGGATAACCCTGCTCACCATCCTCTGAATAATACATGAACTCGACTCCGCCTTCATGCTCGCGGCTTTCCCACACCTTGTTCTGAAATCCCTCAGGACCGCCATGAAGGTGATTAGGGCCATTGTTTACAGGAAGAGTGTACTCAACTCCGTCAAGGGTGAACTTACCGAGGGCGACGCGGTTTGCATAACGTCCGGGAACCTTTCCGGAACATGGACCGTCACCGAAATAACTGGCAGCCTCAGGATAACCTAGCACGACATCGGCCAGCGCACCATCCTTGTCAGGCACGACCACCTCAACTATTCCTGCACCTACAGATGATACTTTGACATATGCTCCTTTGGAGTTGGTAAGGGTATAGAGGAGGATTTCCTCTCCCGACGGGGTCTTGCCCCAGAGTTCTTTTGTTATCATAGACTTACAGTATTTATTATAGATCCTCACGTCGTCCTACGGACTCCTCAGGATGACAGGGAGTAACGGACTCCCCAGGATGACAAGAATAAACAGGCTCCTCAAGAAATCCTCAGGATGACAAGGAGCAAATTTAACATTAATCTATGAAAGGGCAAAACAAAAAATCAACCACCCCTGTCCTAAAGGACACAGCCTTGGGGTGGTTGCGCTGAACGTTATTTAGAGTAGATCAGGCTGTTTTATTTCTTTTATTACAATACTGGTTCCAAAATTATCGGACCGGTAGAGCTGTAGAGAGCATTCAGACTTGCAAAGATCTTCTCATAAGTCACTCCTCCTTCCACGAACTGGAACTTCACCTTGTCCGTATTCCAGTCATACCTGTACTCGCTTCTGAGCCGAAGTTCATACTGGCCGCCATTGCCAATGGTCACTGTTCCGATACGGTTGTAAGTAGGATCGACCTCGAACGGAACAAACGAGCCTTCCGGTATATTCACTACCGTTCCACCTTTACGATACTGGATCTGTCCTGTCATCGAACTGTTCTGAATCCTGAACTTCTTCTGATAGAACACCACCTTGGACTCATCCGAACTTATGACGATCTCACCGGCAGTAACAATGCCTTTGGTCTTGAAAGGAATGGACTTTCTCTCTCCAACCTGGCTTGCCGTAGTCTTCATATCTTCCGTTGCCACGAGCGATCCGGACCTTTCTGCATCCCTGGTAGCTGCGACATGATATACAAATCTTCCCTCGACGGTCGGGTGCTTTGTCACCTTGCCTGATGTGTACACATCACTTGTCTCATCAATCTGAAGCATAGGGGCGTCAATATAGATGTCGAATGCTGTTCCGAAAGGGTCTACGGACACCTGGCGGTCATCCGGAAGAATATTTCCGTCATTTCCGCGGATCGAAGACTTGAAACTAGTCACATCAAACTCAATGTTGATGGTCTGACCAGGAACATAGCTCAGAAGCACATCGTCAACAACTTCCTGGTCCTCTCCCATCACATTTGTACCGATACCATTGATAGTAGCGGCAAAATGGAAAGGATGGAAGGTAGAAAGCTCAAATATACATGACTTATAAACTCCCGTACCTGTATTCTTGCCGTCCGGAGCCACATAGCCGGTTGTTGCTTTTTCTCCTGCCGTGCCGATAGTCACAGACGGCGCACCGTAAACATTTGATGCAATACGTACAACCTCGTCAGCCTTAGGCTTGTTGGTCTTGAGGTGATATGTTGCACCCTGACCAGGAACCCCTGATGATGCATTTCTGAAGAATCCCAATACACGTCCTCCTGTCGCAGACCAGTTTGCCGGATCCAGTCCGGTGTAGAAATCAAAATAGAAATCTCCGGTATGGTTGTGGTCATGTTCAAGATTCTGGGAATAGAACAGGAACTCATCCACATTATATCCTCCGGCAGGATCGAAGTCCACATTAGGAGCAATATATTCAAAATGAGTGACTTCACCATTCGGATTGGACAAAGAAACTCCCTTTCCCGCTGCAGGAGCAGAGTCTACGACCTTGCCTATATGCGTCTGGAACTCAACCGGAGCATTTATCTTCTGAGGTACGAGATAATAATATATGTACTCATCAGCAGGCATTGCGCCAACATATGAACTGAGGTTATGGATAAGGATTCTTGCGTCGATGGCAGTCTGGAACGTAGCGGTCTTTGTAAGACTTCTGAAATGAGGTGCCTCTACCGTAATATCAACAGTCTGCTCATCTGCACCTGTGTGGTCAAGGATACTTTTCAGATATGCACGCTGCATACCCGGTTCGGTAACGGTAAGCACATACTTATACCCGATTCCGTTATCTTCTCCATATTTCGGATCGTCAGCCCTTATGACAGGGAGCACCATTCCTGAAGCATTACGGATATCCATATCATTCACTGACAGGAGAACATCCATAGGGAAGAGTTCCGCAGGACAATCGTCAGGAATGGTGAACATCATGGTGACATTTTCGCCTGCCTTCTGACCGTAGATGTTGGTAGTAACCCATGCAGGCTCGAAATTCTGCTCCTTGACAGTAACGACCTTTATCTTTCTCGAAAGACGGCCATACTTGATATAGAGAGTACCTTCACGTTTCTGAAGTTCACCCATATCGTTGAGAGTAACTACGATGGTTCCAATGCCTGTAGAAGTATCGAAAGTATGAGAGAAGCTTGACAATGCGACATCGTTTCCGTCCATCCATGAAACCTGTGCCTGGGACGGAGTCGTACCATCCAGATTCCTCACTGTGTAGCGGAGATAATAGGTATTCGGTTCCTTGAACTCGCCTTCACCGATTACAACGGAAGTATTCTCAACCTCAAGGGAATTCTTACTATCCTGTACCTGAGCGATATTGTCCGATACAGATACCCATACATTATTGGTTGCAGGCGCATCAAGAGCCTTCTGAAAAGAAGTCTGACCATAATAGAGATCTCCGACGATATTCACCGTATAGTGGTGGTTACGCATGATCATGACATGGTTGCCGGCCTCATCAATGAGAGCTACACGGTAGTATAGGTCCTCACCTCCAGGATAAGAGCCCTTGACGATGAAGTCTACAGGATCCGCAGGTGTGTTTTCTGTCTCAAAGATATATTCCTCTACAGCTGTGCGTACATCGAGATAATCCCCGAGCTTTGCCTTGTTGTCAGGAAGGGTGACAAAAGGATCTGCAAGCGTAGGAGCGACAAATCCGCCATGCTCAGGGCTATACGGAGCCACTGTTCCGAATGCGTTTGAATTCACCACAACCCACCCCTTCTGATCAAAATCAGTCTTTGTCGCGTCTACTGACAGGGATATCTTGGCCTGGTTGCGGAGCAGCTTTACCGGGTTGGAAGCCGAATTGTATGAAGGCAATTCGCTGACGGTCTTTCTTGCCCAATAAATCATACGGCCGGCGGAAGCCTCAAGCGCTGCCATTACGTCAATCTCGGACATTCCCCTATAGTTTTCCTCACGGAAATATGTAAGGTTCTGGTTTCCTACAAGCTGAAGAGTTACAGCGTGTTCAGGAACAGAAACTTCGAACTTTCCGGACAACGAAGGGTTACCGGAATCTGCCGTTACCTTTGCTGTAGTAACCGTAATGAACAGGTCATTCTTATCAAAGCAGAATACACTTATCTGCTGTACTCCGCCGCCGTCAGGATCGACTGCCTTGGTCTGGACCACGTCCATATCAGGCACCTCGACATTGAAGCGAAGGGTCACATAACCATCCTGTGTTCCATTCTCCTCCAGCGAAAGGAAGTCCTCCCTCTGGCAGGCAACGTTCAAAGCCAGGATTCCAGCAAGGGCGATGATTGTGTTGATGATTCTAGTTTTCATATGCTTTATCTACTCTAAGTTTTTAAGATTTCTCCACTCACTTCGTTCGGTCGAAATGACAAGGGGGGGTCGTTCGGTCGAAATGACAGAGGGCGTTCTTAATAAACATCTCTGATGCAGCGTACTGCAGAGTTGCCGTCATATTGTGATGATCCAGGATTTCTGACCTGTCCTGTCGCGCTCCAATAATATTGTCCTGAAAGGACCTCATCCATGGCCGCATTCTCGACATACTGGAAATCTATGATGATCTGTATCTCTGCTGCGGTAGGAAGGCGCCAGTTATCATAATGTATCGCATTGTCTGTCGCCGGATTGTTGTCAGGGTCATGAACCTCGACATATTCCCTGCAATGTCTTTCCGCCTGTTCAACTGAAGATGGCGGCTGAGTCGCTCCAAGCTGTGAGGCAATCATGAATGAAGGTGAAACAAGTTTTGCGTTATCTTCGCCATCATCTGTAAAACCATTTGCATCAATCTTCGGAATACCTATCGTATATTTTCCGGAAGAAGCTGTTATCTGTACATGGTACATCCTGGCATTGTCCAACGACCCGAGGTTTCCTGCATTTCTGGAAGGAGAAGATGCATATTGGCCCCATGAATAATAATACAGGTCGGAAGTTCCGTCACTGTTCATGGACGACACCTTTGATCCGAAGAAGTAATTTTGCTCTACCGATGTACTGTAATTCCATGAACTTCCGTTCCAGTTTGCAGCCACCCTGCGCGAACCTTTGTTCTCATATGTGGTAGGTCCGTTTGAACCTGTATAGAAATCACTTCTGTATGAATACCATCCCTGCTGATTAGTAATGTATTCGAGAGGATATTGAGCAACCAGCACCTCTCTTGTCAGACCGTCCTGGTTTGTTATCACAAGGGTGAAATAACGTACTGCATTATTGCCGGGAACCGGACTGTTGACCGTGATGTTTCCGGCGATACCACCATCAGTCACACCATTGATATTGCTCACTATTGAATTTGCTACCGAGGTCTTGATTCCGAACTTGTTAAGGTAGTATACATCCTTCACTGTGATTGTCACAGGAGAAGAAGAAGCGAACTCAAGTGTCGAAGCATCCTTTGCGATATTGTGCATCTCCATCGAGGTTTCATTCACACTCAGATACTTAGGCTTGTCATCTCCTCCTACATTAATGATCTGTGACGACCATTCCTCAACCGCATAATAAACATTTTCAATTTCTACAGGAACCGTCTCCGTTGTAGCTCCCGGACGGTTGATGGTAACGTTCACTTCATAGTAGTTGTTTCTTCTGAACACCTTCTCACCTGTCATCTGGATCTTGTACCAGCTATTGTGATGCTCGACCGGTGTTCCTCCTGAAGGAGTGTATATCAATGGAAGGTTCACAACAGCACAGGTCTGTCTGTTGATGATGTCCGTTGACCAGCTGTTAGGATAGACGTAGGTCACGAGTGACGCATTGGACTTGTCGGTTTCAGGACTCCACTTGAAATGTCCGTCATACCCTCGAACTGTGTTTCTTACATCTACCACTGTAGCGTCGATCATGTCGTCAGCTCTTGCCTCGGCCAGAAGGAATGCCTGATATGGAAGGTTCTGGATATAGTAAAGACCTCCGTCAGAAACCAGGCTTCCGCCTGAAGACTGGCCGAATGAAGCAAACTGCACATCAGGTCCTGCCGTAATGTTGATCACCACCTTTGCTGCTGCACGGCGCAGAGTCGCTTCAAGGACTGTATTGTCGGCCACATTGCCATTGTTCAGCTTCACAAGCGTGCCGGAACCGTCGGTAGCCTTTGCATCCATAAGGAAGTATTTAGGAGCGCCTTCAATGGCAAGACCTGTCAGGTGAAGCTGCTCATCAGTCTGCTTCATAGTGACGAAATCGGTATAATCAAAGTCAGCTGCCTTGAAATCTGATTCCGGAAGATTGCTGTTTGCCACAAGATAGACATGATAGAGGGCATCCACATCAAACGAACTTCTCTTAGCGTCTACCGTCAACTGGGAAGCATTGTTCACGACATATCTGCCGTAATGTTTCAAATCTCCAGGAGTACCTGCGTTGTCGGCAAAGATGAGCACATCAATATGATTGACGAATGACTCAGTCTGGTTATCCGGTTGGAATTCAGCTTTGGTAAGACCAGACGAAAGGTCAATAACGATTGTCTCATTCATTGGCACATCATAGGTCTCCTCCATGCTGCAGGAGAACAGAAGCACCGATGCCACTGAGATTAAAACTGTATTGATGATTCTTTTCATTGTATTCTAGTTTACCATTGTTATCGTTATGTAATTCACGCTTGCTGATTCCGGCCAGAAATAGTCAGGATGTGATCCGTTGATGAGCAGGTACTCACTTTCTGTAAGTCCTCCAGGAGTATATGTAATCGCAAGGTTGACTGTCTCTGTCGGATACATATGGGCTGCCTGCGGATGGACTTCTATCCTGTACCAGTCTTCTGATGCTGCAAATGGAGGAGTGACAGGAGTAGAAAGGTCTGTAATATTATAAACCTTGATGTCACATTTCGAAGCATTCAGTCCCTCGAGAGTCGGTACCCACTGGTCGCTTGCCGGATAAGTCATCTGGAAATATCCGACGAACGGTTGTGTCTCTGACATCGTGGCCTTAGCTGCCGGTCTTTCATGCAGATCATCGTCGTTCTGAGGAATCTCATGCCATAAATATGTGTGGGTCGGATAGTCAAAGAACCAGTTCTGCATCCTATCCTCATCCCAATCCCAGTCCGCAACCTGATAATTGATGATGATCTGACCTTCAGCATTGATGAGGATGCAGACCTTTATATGATGGTTACGCTCCACTCTAGGAAGATATACATAGGCATTTTTCAGATCCTGACCTGCTCCAAGGCTATACTCTACATGAAGTACGGCCGCTCTTGCTGCATCCGCAGGATGGCCTGCAAATGTATTCCATGTATAAGAAGGATCGTCGTATGCAACACCCTCTCTTACCTCGGGCATATATTGTCCGCTAAGGACCTCAGTGTAGTTTGCAGGATTCTGAGACTCGGCTGAACCTTTGACTACAGCCTTTGTAACGTCTGTTACAGAAGATAGGAGATTTCTGTTATTCTGGCGGACAGGCACCGCATCAAGTACCGCATTTGTCTGAGGGAAAAGGTAACTGTATTCTCTTGTACCCTGGGCAAGCAGGCTGATTCCTCTGATCTGCGGAGTGCTTGAAGCTCCCTCAGTCTTTGCTGCATAAACCGAAAGTTTTGCAAGAGAACGCTCAAGGGTGAATGTCACCGGATCTGCAAGAATGAAATGACCCTCATGGCCAGATTCGGTGTTTGCTGTTGCTGAAACAGCCTCTACGTTTATCGGCTCTGCCAGATGCATGCAGTACATAGGAAGAGATGTTCTGCTTGTCAGTCCTGTGAACTTCACAGCCTCAAGCTGAGCTCTGGTCATATCCCTGGTAAGCTGCACTGTTCCGTTCTCATATCCCATTTCGGCTTCATTTGCGATAAGGTAGAAATCCACATTGTGAACACCTGTAGCAGGCAGCTCAAGATCCATATAGAAAGGCTCACCAAGCGCAGTAGTCCCTCTTTCGGCATAACCGGCAAGCCTTTCACCCTGGAAAGCATAAATCCTGAGACTCTTTATAACCTTCTCCATAGATGTAGGGTCCTCATATTCGGCCTTGGTCATACCTTCTGCAGCCACGTTGACCTGTATCATCACGCCCTGCATCCGAGCCGACAGTTCATCCTTCTCCGACAGGCAGCTGACAGACAGCATTGCCGCAAGGAAGCAGAGGACTGTGTTCTTCATTATGTTGTTGATAGTACGCATAGACATGATGTTTTTAGAATTCTGGTGTTATGTTTTCAAGATACCATGAAGGAACTGTTATCGAGATCGATGTAGGCTTGAATTCTACTCTGAAAGGGATCACGCATTCGTGCTTGGTCACGTCAATCTTGTATTTAGCGATATGCTGGGCGAAATTGACCTCGGCCAGAGAAGCGCCTCCGGCAGCTATCCTGAGATAGACTTCCTCATGGTTGTTATGTCTCATGATGTTGTTCACAGCTGCAAGCGTTGTGTTGCCGTCGTGTGAAGCATCCATCACGTAAGTCGTTGCCTGACCCTTGGCCTTGTTGTTGAAATCTGTCTGAGGCGATACTCCAACAAGTTCTATGGATGGGTAGCCCGAGGCCTTGGTCAGGGCCGGTACACCTACGACCTCAACAGAGACGTCGAAGTGTGAACTGGCAAAATAAGTTGTCTTTGTCTCCACCTGCTTATACTCATCATATGGAGCGATGGTATAGTCGATGGAAGACCAGTAGAGGGGATCGTTGCCTGAGACTGTCTCTCCAGAATTATAGTCCTTATCGGCAAATACGATGCTTTCATAGTCACCAGAAGACAGACCCTCCACTTCTGTCTCATAGGCATTACCTACACATACAATCCTATAATCTCCCGGCTCAAGTGGCGGAAGTGTTGTAAGTCGCGCCTGTACGTCCGCATCCGAAAGCTGCTCTGATACGACACAGCTGTTCTTATCATCAAAAACATACATGTGCACGCGATCGATCTTCTCCGGGAAAATCTCAGTCTCTCCATCCCCTTGATAACTCAAGGCGAGGCAATAGACGTTATAGCAATCGCTATGATCCTCCTTGATGCAGGAAGTGGAGAGTCCTCCGGCCAGCAGAAGGGTTAAAGCAATGGTTCTAAGTTTCATAAGCTGCATGTTTTTGATGTTTAATGTCATTTCGAGCTAGTCGAGAAATCTATTATAAATATCGGAGGGGTCCGGAAACTTTCTTCATGGGGCCGGAGCCCCTCCATATATTTATTGATGTTGTTTTAAAGTTTTTCAGCCTAAGCCGAGGGATTCTGATTTAGAATTCAGGAGTTACGAGAGCTACTTCCCAACTCATGACATCAACTGTAATGTCAAGACATCTGTCCATCGGATCAATTTTCTCCTCTGGAATCTCGATTGTTCCGTCTGATCCCGGACCTGCCTCACCCTCTCCGCTCATACGGTAGATGTAACCTTCCTCAAATGATGTGATAGGATTTCCAGTGCTGTCCTTAAGGTTCTTTGTGTAAAGGAAAGCAGGCTGACCGTCAACAATGAGTTTGATCACAAATACAGGAACCTGATCGCAAGAGAAAGCATGGTAAGCGAGCTTTCCGTCTGCAGGAAGATCCTTTACCGGATCTGCAGGAGTGATTGTAACGTCGATTGCATCTCTGTACCAAGGAGTCGGAGTCGTGATTCCGTCAAGCCATGTGTAAACTTCAGCCTGATTTGCGAAATCTGTAATAGGAGCTGTCACTGTAGTTCCCTCAACACCTGTGATAAGATCTGTAGTTTCGCAGTAGTTCTGGAATGCAAGCTGGGTGATCTTGATCTCGTCGTACTTAGGATTTGCCGGATCCTGGAAGATTACTGAGAACCCGTCAACCTCGAAACGGGAGATACGTGGCTTCAGAACAAGCTCAACCTTGTAGACCTCCTGCTGATACTGTACAGTATTGCCATCAGCATCCTTTCCCTCATCTACATGTGTGCCGGCAGGATCGAAAGAAGAATCCTCTGCATAGAGTACAAGATCCTTAGGGTCCTGCTGATCAACGATCTCGATAGGATCGGTTGACAGTTCTGCCAGAAGGTCTGCATAAGAGTCATACTTCTTTCCCAAGTTTGCTACTGCAACAACCTTGGTACAGTTAGGATCCACATAGTGGAAAGAAGCGGTTCCGCCTATAGGCAATGCACTGTCCCAGTATGACTGAGCATCAGCAGATCCGTCTGTAACCTTTCCTACATACTCGTTACCGCTTCCGTCAAGAAGGAAAAGCTGGAAGTCATTTACTACGATCTTGTCACCAGCTGAAACTGCTTCAGCATCAGCATATGAACTCTTTGTAAGGATCACATTCTCAAGAGAAACCTCGACAGTCTTGAGACGATTAGGTCCATCCAGTTCAGGAGTTGTGTCCTGCTTGTTACAAGAAACAAGTGCCAAAGCTGCGATAGAAGCAGACAACATCAATTTAGTAAGTTTCATAACCGTAAAATTTAAAGGGTTTGTAATTATTAAGTGTTATTCGTATTTCTTAAGGTATTCCTCAATGGCTGCTCTCTGACCAGCCTCATACTCATATTCAGCATTTATCGCATCTATGTTATTCTGTGCTGACGGGCAATTTCCATCCAGTGCCTTTTCGAACCATTTCATCGCCTCCTCAAACTCGCCCTGCATCATGAATGTCACTCCTACCGTATTGAAAGCCCTCATGTCATCCTCCACCGGCTTCACATGCTCATATGCTTCTGCATATTTTCCTTCGCGGATCAGAGCATTTGCCTGATTTATGATATCAACCGCCTCGTCGTTTGTCGAATCGTAATATACCGCCAGGTATCTTGCACATCTGAGGTGAGGGTAAATCTCGTCGAGCATCTTCTTCCATGTCTTTCCGTGGTCGATCCACTTTATCTTGTCCTTCTTCAGTTCAGACGGGATGGTTTCATCGTCGATGATCTCCAGTACCCTGTCCTTGTTCTCGATTTCTGAAGCTGCCACCACTCTCCTCAATCCTACCCAGTTCTCTTCTCCGTTCCTGATCCTGAAATCATCCATCGTCAGATTGTACTCAGGTCTGTGCTCGATGATGTAGTTGATCAGGGCCTTTGCTCGATTCTCTCCCAACCACCTGTTGAATGCCGGGCGACCTTCCGGTGAAGCATAACCAGCCACTTCAATCTTATCGATCTTGTAATGAGGGTTCGAGTGAATCTTATCTACTGCTGCCAGTATCTTTCCGAATGTCACCTCATTGTTGAATACCGAAGAATCGATCTCTATCTTTGAAACCTTGAAGATGATTTCCAGCTCATCCTGTCCGAAGTCCCATTCTCTTGAAGCATCCACCAGAACATATTCAGGAATTCTTCTTGCAGGCATCTGAGGTTCCTCGAACAATGCGATTCCTTCTGCCAGATTCTCTTCGGCCAGTTCCTGTTCACATGCACATCCTACCAACTGTCTTCTGATTCCGAGGTTTGCCGATTTCATCCATCTCTTGAGAGGAACATGTGAGGTGTAGTGGTAGACCTCGCCTTTCATCACCTGATTCTCTCCCAGTTCCCAATCCTTGTCTCCTTGAATGTGGTTGACCTGTCTCTCCCTCTTGTATCTTCCCTTTCCGTAGACCTCCATCATATCGAGCCAGAGAGTGTCTCTTCCATTATATATATAAGGCATTATGACTTCTTTCCTGTTTGAAGGCAGATCTCTTACGTCGGTATCCACGTCGAAGGAAACAGTAACATTTGTTCCATCATGAGTGAGGGATTCATTTGAGATCACAGTCTGAGCCTCTGTCATCATGCTCATTCCCAATACGAGAACTGCTGTTGTCAAAATTTTCTTCATATCTGTTTCCTCCTTATTTTATCATATAGATGAATGAAAGACCGAGATCTGTAGGACCGAAGGCGTGTTTTGCGACACTCTCCTGGAAAAGTCCGCAAGGGCGGCTTTCAAATCTGTCATATTCCGTATACCACCATCCTAAGCCAAGAGTGAACTCCATGTTCCATCTTCGGCTGATCGGCCATGCGTAACCGTAGGTAATTCCTGCTCCTACTGCCCAACCCTGACTTCTGGCATGTTGCAGATTGTCAAGAAAAGCGCCCTCTGAAACCTCTTTATAGAAAACTTCCGGAATGAGCACTCCGCTTACGTTGAACTGGGTATAATTACCGTTGATGCCAATGAAGTGTCCCTGGAAACTCTCGCAGAACCAGTATCTGAACTCAGGAGTCACCAGAAAATGCTTAGCCTTTATATTATCTTCCTTATTAAGGGTCCATGGATTGTATCCGCCCGCGATCTCGAATGTCCAGCGGTCGCCCATTGCGAATTCAAAACCCACGTTAGGGGTTGTAGTCGCCCAGTACAGGGAGTTGGTCTTCACTGCTATCTTCTGCGCAGATGCCGTCGAAGCAAAAGCAAGAAGAATGACTACAAGTGTAAGATAGCGTTTCATCAGCAAATCTTTGTTAGTTGATAACTTCAAAACCGCTGAGCAAAACAGAAATATTTAATGATGTAAAAATAAGAATCCGGATATCAGATCCAGGATTTTGTTTCGTTCAGCGATAACAAAGGTAGATACACGGGAAGTCATGATGCAAATCTTGCATTACGGTTTTACCAGAGATACAATTTTTATTTTCATATGCGCTATTTTTTACGAAGGCGCAACTTATTCAGCTTTATTTGCACCAAATTACATATGCTCACACAAAAAATAATTTGTATCAACGAAAAATTTAATGAGGATACAATTTTTATTTTGAAAATACATACCTTTGCAGTGGCGTTATTTAAAGAAAAATGGAAACTACCATTCATGCGTTCTTTGATTTCGGATATACACTCACATTCGGAATTCTCGGAGCCCTTGTTTTACTGACAAAGACCCCAAAACAAGCAGAACTTGAAAGTTACAAGAAGGCACGCACCGCATTAGGTATCGGGCTGGCGATGCTGTCTATATATTGCATCATCCGAATGCTTACCCCTCAGCACCATGAGGATTACGTAAGCTTCTGGCTGTTGGTAACCTTCACCCTGATACATTCATGGCTGACATATGCTACAATGCTTTTCCTGATGGAATCGCCACGATATATGACAAGGCACTTCCTGATTGACGGATTAATACCTGTTTCGTTAATGCTGATCGGAGGAGTCGTAGGAATCTTCGTTCCAAGTCTGCAGCCGGCAATGTTCGTCATTTTCGGATGTATATTCGGCATCAAGTGCGCCTGGATGTTCTATACATGCCGGAAAGAATATCTTAAATGCAAGCGGGAGCTTGAGAATAATTACGACGAACTGCCTGACATAAAGTGGATAAGCACATTGATATGGATTTCCCTTATAATGTCTGCTGCAACCATTGTTGCGTTCTACGTTCCGGCAACTCACATTGTCTACTACCCGGCAATCCCTATCATTTACATATTCATTGTGGTGAAGATCCTCAATTTCATGCCGGTAAAGATTGACAACATAAGGCATAAGAACCTTTCGATGAATGCCGCACCGGAACCTGTAAAGAAGGTGGCAGGACTGGCAGAGAAGATCGAGCCGAAGCTGGTTGTATGGTTAAAAGAAAAGCGGTTCTGTCAACCGGAACTGAACATAAAGGATGTTGCAATGGAAATAGGAACAAATCAGAATTACCTTTCCCAATATCTTAATAACAATAAAGGTGTGACCTTCCAAGTGTGGCTGAACACGCTAAGAATAGAAGAAAGCAAAAATATTCTTACCTCCGGAGAAAAGATTTCAATAGAAGAAGTAGGTATCCGGGTGGGTATACCTCAGAGCTATAATTTCTCAAGATGGTTCAGAGTCGTTACCGGAATGACTCCATATCAATACCGGAAAGGAAATTCATAACCTTATCCTCAGGGGCATCCTTCATGATGACCCTTTTTTCTTTGTCGAGAAGGTATAGCGACGGTATCGCACGGACACAATATATCTCATTGCCGCGCAGGACCATATCCGGATCGAAGCCGTTATACCAGTTTTCCGGATAGATCGGCATATAGGAACGCCATGCCTGAATGTCCTCATCTATGTATATGTTCAGGACTGTGAGGCGACCTTCAGAAATCAACCGAGATACGGAAGGATGTCCATTAAGCATGTTTATAATGTTCATGCACGCATCACAGCCCGGATTACTGAAGAAAAGAAGAATGAGGTCTGCTTCAATATCATATAAATGACGGATCCTTCCATTCCTGTCAGCAAATCGGAAATCCGCCGCCTTGGAACCGATGCGGTTCAGACTGCATAAACGGGCTTCACGCCTGTATTTATCCCTTTCCACCTCTGTAAGACCCTCATATTCAGCATATTTCCTCACAAAAGGAAGATACCTTTCCTCATTACGTAAAGGAGAGTTAGGATCATAGAAATACCTTTGAAACAATTCTACCAAGGCCTCGAACACATCAGAGCCGGCATTTGCCTGTTCACATGCCAGGATTCGGTCATAAAGCCTTGAAATCGAAGTTTCTGAAACTTCCGGGTCAACCTGATCCAATACGGCTGTCCAATCTGCAAACTTCTGCTCTACATCTCCGCGCAAGACTCCGCTTACCATCAGAGAATCCGAAGGATAGTTGCGTTTCGGCTCCGTAAACAAATTCCAATAATTCTGAGCCATGTATTCCAATGCTTCCTCCTGCGATGAAATCACCATCGGCAGCTGCACATCAGGAAAAGGCAGAGCTTTAAACTCTGCCTTTTCCTTTGTTTCACTGCTCTTGGAACCTCCTCCGGCACAACCGACCAGAAGTACAGCTACAAGAACGTATAGAATGAATTTACCTTTCATATTCATATTTTCCGGCTGACGCCTGAGAAATGTTGATCAGGAAGTCACCGACCTTCTCAAGTTCTGCAAGTACGTCCATGTAATAGACACCTGTCAGATAGTTGTAGCTGTTGCTCTCGATATTGACAATGTGCTCCTCTCTGAGATGGTTGCGGCATTCGTTGATATTGTACTCGCAGTTCTCGGCATTTGAAATATCCTTGAGATTCTCGGTCTTGAGATTCTCGATCATGACATCATATCCCTTCTGAACGAGGTCCATCATCTTGTTGAGACGGTCAAGGAGAGACTTGTCAAACTGCTTGTTATGAACATTCTTTCTCTTGAGGATGCGTCCGATCGCCTCTCCAGAGTCACCGAGAGACTCCATCTCGCCGATGATCTTGTACATTACCTTTATCTGCTCTGTAGCCTCCTGACTGATTTCATTCTTTGAAACCTCGTTCAGATATGTAGCAATCTCATACTCGATCCTATCTGTGATCTCTTCATACTTGATGAGCTTATCATTAAGCGTGTCGAACTTTTCCGGATTCTGCTCATTGATAGCCTCGCGTACATATCCGAAGCCGTTGCGGCAGATTTCAGCAAAGTGGATAATCTCCTGCTTAGCCTCCTGAAGCGAAAGCTCTGCGGTGCTGAGCGGACCACCTGAGATGTATTTGAGTCTGAATACCTCAGTCTCACCCTTAGGCTCCTTGACAAGCCAGCATACAGCTTTTTCGATAAGAGGAACGAACCATATTAGAATCAGAGTGTTTGTAACATTGAAGAGGGTGTGGAGCATTGCGATACCGTAGAGGAGTGAGTTCTTGTACATTTCCACGTCTCCCTCTACATGCTTTCCATTCGCAATATCAGCCAATGCCACACTTGCTTCCACAGGATTATGGAAATTAAGTGCCTCCATGATCGAGCATATCAATGCTACTATAGGATAGAACAGGAGCACGACCCATATTACACCGATGATGTTGAATATGGTATGTGCCCTGGCTGCTCTTTTCGCAGAAGTATTGGCAACTGCCGCTGCCATATTGGCTGTAATCGTAGTACCGATGTTCTCTCCAAGGACCATTGCAACAGCCAGATCGAATCCGATGAGACCGGATGCGGCGAGGAGCATGGTAATAGCCATTGTTGCACTGGATGCCTGAAGAATGATGGTGAGGACAGCTCCTGCAAGCAGGAATAGAAGTATAGAAATATTGAGATAGTAATTTCCTATATCTATCTTTATATCATTGATACTTGCAAAGAAGACCTTCATCTGCTCAGCATACACTCCTTCTGGTCCGATTACCTCATTTGCACAAGTCTTCATGTAGACAAGTCCCACATACATGATGGCAAATCCCATCAGGAACTGACCTATATTTTTCCAGGTAGCCTTCTTAGAACAATGTAACAAATATCCGGCACCCATCACAGGAACTGCAAAAAGTGCAATGTCCACAGAGAATCCGAGCGATGTGATCCATGCTGTAAGTGTAGTACCTATATTGGCACCCATGATCACTCCGATAGCGTTGCCAAGGGTGAGAAGTCCCGCATTTACAAAGCTGACCACCATGATGGTAGTTGCAGAAGATGACTGCACAAGACAAGTTACGACTGTTCCGGTAAATACCTGCTTGGGAGCGTTTGATGTCATTTTTGCCATGAAAGACCTTAGACGGTCACCGGCAGATTTCTGCAATCCCTCGCTCATCAGTGCCATACCAAAGAGGAACATTGCAAGTCCTCCAAGCACTGAAAGCACGTTAAGAATAGTTTCCATATAGAAATTATAGTTGTTTATTTGCTCAGTAAAATAGGCCAATAAGCCACAAAAATAGAAAAAATAATTAGATTTGCGAGGTTATTTTCAAGAAACGGAAAAGAAGTTTTATAAAAAATGAACATTGGAAGAAAAATAATAATATTCTTTTCAGCGCTCTTGTTTCCGCTCATGCTGCAGGCGCAGTTCTATGTGACCGGAGATGACCCGGGAAAACTGAAATGGTATTATATAGATACAGACAACTTCCGTGTCATATATCCTCAAGGCTGCGACTCACTTGCAAGAGAATACGGCTTCAAGCTGGAGAAATATAAGGTTCCTGTTTCAAGGTCTACCGGTTACATGGTTGGGCAGGGAGATGGAAGACTGATGCCGGCGGTGATGCATACATACAACACCTCGAACGGTTCGGTAGCATGGGCCCCGAAAAGAATGGACCTTTTCACAGTTCCTACAGCATATGATCCGGAACCGATGCCATGGTCAACCATGCTTTCCGTACATGAAGGAAGACATATTACCCAGATGCAGTTCGGTATGACCAACGCACAGAGGCCTTTCACATATGTATTCGGCGAAATGTGGAACATTCTGGTTTCACTGCTATATCCGGGCCTGCATTTTATCGAGGGCGATGCGGTAATTGCTGAAACGGCCTTCACTCCTTCCGGAAGAGGCAGGACCGCGGATTTCCTGAACTATTACAGGGTTGCCTTCGATCAGGGAGAGTACCGCAGGTGGGATACATGGCAGTTCGGCTCACAGAAGTATTATACCCCGGACCATTATGCCCTCGGATACATGACGCTTTCGGGAATGAGGTATCTGCAGGACTATCCGGATATCATGAAGGATGGATATGCCAGGGCTTCCCGTAAACTTTTTGACTTCAGTCCGATGTTTACCGTTTATGGTGAGAGAAGCGGAAAGAAGAGAAAGATTGCCAGAGAGACATTCAAGGAAGTCTGCGATACGATGCAGGCTATCTGGAGCCGGGATGCAGAAAAAAGAGTTCCTTTCATATACATGGAAGAGGTTACGGAAGAGCCACGGCTGTACACCGATTATGGAAGCAAGGTCTCGGTCGGAAGCGACACCTACACCATAAAAAGCGGTTTTCTTGACAGCCCCGTGCTGATAAGAATCGATTCTACCGGCAAGGAGCATACCGTCTCCAGATTTGCCTACAATGTTTCCGAACTTAAATACCATGACGGAAAACTGTATTGGAGCGAGGAGATAGCCGACCCGAGATGGAGCATGAAGTCTGATTCCAAGGTCAGATATATGGACCTTCAGGGTAGAAGAAAGAAAAGCCTTACGGATAGAAAACAGCTGCTGTTCAACCCGTCGTTTTCTGACGGAAAGATGGCAACTGCACAATATTTTCCTTCCGGAGGAAGCGCATTGAACATTGATGGCGAGATAATTATGGCTCCTGACAGCCTCCAGATAGTGGAAACGGCATGGATCGGAGACATCGTATACAGCACTGCCATCTCTGATAACGGATTCGGAATATATTCATACGACGGATCATGGAATATGATTCTTGCTCCGCAACCGGTAAAGGTGACATGTTTCAACAGCGTGGATGATCAGCTCACCTTCATAAGCGACAGGACCGGCACGAATGAGCTATATCATCTTGACCCTTTGACCGGAGTGCTTATTCAGAAGACCTCTACCAGATACGGAATCAACGATTATGCATACAGCGAAGATGGCAGACATATTTATTTCTCATCCCAGACACTTGACGGAATGAAAATGTTCCGTACTCCGGTGGACTCGCTTTTCTGTAAGCCTGCAAGGTATAGTGACATCTATAAGTACGTTATTGCAGATAAGATGGCTGAGCAGGAGAAGGAACTGGCTGGAGAGCAGAAGGCTGTAGATGATGACATTGAGGTGAAAATGACAGAGCCGAAGCGCTACCGCAAGGCCGCTCATATGTTCAATATCCATTCATGGGCACCTGTATATGTCAATGTGGACAATATAATGAACATGTCCTATGACTACATTTTCCAGGCGGCATCTCTGGGAGCCAGTGCCATAATGCAGAACAGGTTGGCCACAGGTGTGGGTGAGTTCGGTTATTCGGCGCACAAGGATCCGTATGACAGGTCAAAGTGGAGGCATTCCGGACACTTCAAGTTCACTTATTCCGGTCTTTATCCGGTCATAGAGGCAAAGATTGATTTCAATGACAGAGGTGCCAGACAATATAATGTTTATGCTGTCAGATCAGCAGAAGGAACCAGCGTCGGGATGTATGCAAACGAACTTTCATCCCCATACTTTGAGGGAAAGATAAGCACCTACATTCCTTTCAATTTCTCATCGGGTGGATGGTATAAGGGAGTGATTCCAAGACTTAGTTACCGTATAACGAACGATATGTTCGACACTTCAATATCAGTGCTTGAGGACAACGGCTTCGGAAACTATCCCGGCAATCCTCCTTTCGTCGGTGTGATTGATGGTAAAAACAGGTTCAGACATTACCTCTCAGGTTCATTAAGGGCTTATACAACACTAGCCACACCTAATTCAGCTGTATATCCGCGATGGGGAATCGGAGCGGAAATCGGTGCCATGGGAAGCTTTGAAAGCGCTGAAATCCTCTCCCCTATGGGATATGGATACCTATATGGATATGTTCCTGGTTTCACACGTGAACAGGGATTGAAACTTTCAGTGATGCACCAGCAGAAACTTGACGGCAAAGCCATATTCGGGCAGCCATACGTGCAGGTGATGCCTAGAGGACTTGAAAGTTACCCTGATCTGTTAAGCTACCTGTCTGTTGCCAATCCATCAATTACCAGATTTTCCGCTGACTATGCTATTCCAATCTACATCGGAGAGCTTTCCATTGCAGGAGGACTGGTGTATATAAAGAGATTATGTCTGACCCCACATGCAGACTATACGCGTGCCGGAAATACGGATCTATTCTCTGTCGGATCGGCACTTACTTTAGATCTGAACGGAATAATATGGATAGACTGGCCGGTATCTATCGGTGCCACATATTCCTACAGCGGCATCGGAGATTACAATCTGATAAAGCTGCAGACCGGAACAGACATGAAACCGCACCATTTCGGATTTATATTCAACGTATCATTTTAATAAAACCATGTCAATAATCACAGAAGCCCTCGCCCCGTGCAGCAAATGCGGGCAGCAGACCAAAGTAACAGTCTACAGAAGCATCAACGTATCTGAAAATCCTGAACTCAAGGAAAAGGTGAAGGACGGCTCCCTATTCCTGTGGGAATGTCCGCACTGCGGTCAGGTCAATCTGGCAAAATACGAGACCTTGTACCACGATCCAGCTTCCAAGATGATGGTCTGGCTGATTCCTTCCGGAGAAATATCCGAGACCCAGATGCAGGCAATCACGATGCACACCAAGGCAATGGGAGGCTATACCATCCGCCGTGTGAACGATATGGGATCACTGATGGAAAAAGTTCTGATTGCCGAAGCTGGCCTCGACGACGTGGTGCTCGAGATGTGCAAGTATGTGACCAAGCTGGAAATGATTCAGAAAAGCGTTGCTGCCGAGCAGAAGGATGAATTCATGGCATCCACATTCCACTTCTACCGCTCGGAAGGCGAAGGCGAGGAGCGTATCCTGACGTTCATGTATGCCCTCGACGGCCAGATGCTCGGCGTCAATATCGGCTGGAACGTCTACCAGGATTGCGCCGGCATCCTTGAGCGCAATCCGCAGATCCGCCCCGCCGAGGGCTTCGCCCGCATCGACGCCGCCTGGCTCGCTTCGGTGCTGGCATAAATAGCGGCAGAACTGCTGGCGCCTAACTATGTAAAAATCAGCCACTTCCTAAAAGTTCGTGCTCCCCAAAGGGAGCACGAACTTTACGTAAAACATTGAGAATCAGCGAAATATGCGCCAGCGTTTTTTAGAGCTTGCGGGCTCCGTCGCTGATAACTACAGGGATCACTACCGGCTCGTGGCCATATTTCTCAGCGAATGCTGACTTAGCCTTGGCGATGAATGCATCGTAGAGCTCTGCCTTCACGAGGTTGATGGTGCAGCCACCGAAGCCGCCGCCCATGATGCGTGAACCGGTCACGCCGCACTCCTGTGCCACTGTGGCGAGGAAGTCAAGCTCCTCGCATGAAACTTCGTAGTCCTTCGACATGCCCCAGTGAGTCTCGTACATGCGTGCACCAACTGTCTCATAGTCGCCCTTCTCGAGAGCGTCGCATACGTCGAGGACGCGTCTCTCCTCACCGATCACATAACGTGCGCGTAGGTAGTCTTCCTCAGAAATCTGATCTTTGATAGCCTCAAGCTGGTCCATTGTTGCTCCGCGGAGGAACTCCTGGCCGAGAACCTTTGCAACCCTCTCGCAAGATGCGCGGCGGTCGTTGTACGGCGAGCCTACGAGCTCATGCTTAACGCAAGAGTTCAGGAGGACAAGCTTGTAGCCGTGCTGCTCAGGATCGAACGGGAAGTATGCGAACTCCATCGAGCGGCAGTCCAGGCGCATGAGGTTGCCTGCCTTGCCGAAGACTGAAGCGAACTGGTCCATGATGCCGCACTTCACTCCGCAGTAGTTGTGCTCTGTGCTCTGGCCGATGCGTGCGAGCTCGAACTTGTCGATGCCGAGGTTGAAGAGCTCGTTGAGAGCGAGTGCGAATGTGCTCTCGAGAGCTGCTGAAGATGACATGCCGGCGCCGAGAGGAACATCGCCTGCGAATACTGTATTGAAACCTCCTATGACTCCTCCTCTCTTCTGGATCTCACGGCATACACCGAAGATATAGCGTGCCCAGCTCTGTACAGGAGCATCCTCTTCATTGAGACCGAACTCACAATACTCATCGAGGTCGAGTGCAAAAGCACGTACTGTCTGAGTGCCGTTGAGCTTGATCTCCGCGATCATTCCCTTGTCGATTGCACCAGGGAACACGAAACCACCGTTGTAGTCGGTGTGCTCGCCGATGAGGTTGATGCGGCCTGCTGAGGCAAAGAATTCACCCTCTGTCTGGAAAAGGGTCTGGAATTTTGAAGCAATTCTTGTTTTCATGTTATCTATGTTATCAGTTTTGTTTATGTCGGTTACTGTAAAATCTTTCAAAGATAATAATTATCTGATAATTTGTAACGTTCTATCATGAGTTTCTCGTACATGACTAATAATCAAGAATATACGCAATTATCCTGTCTGGAAAGGAAGGCAGGATATTTATTTAATTAATTGTATATTAGATTGTTACAAGGAACGGGGAGTGGGGATAAAAAGTTTAAGGATTATCGGACAGTGGTCGCTGACTCCTCCCAGGTAACGTGGCCCGGAATAGGTTCTGAGAGGTTTCAAGCCCGGGTATTTCCTTTCATATGTCATCAGGAATGGGATCTCCAGTATTTCCATTTCAGAATCTGATTTCAGTTCTTCAGATACTAAAAACATATCTATCAGATCCCATTTACCCTGAAACCTTATTGTTCCCCGGCCCGCGGCAAAAAGACTGTCTGCCTTATTATTCAGGATTCCATCAAGTATCCTGAACTGATCACCGTCCGGGGTATCATTGAAGTCCCCCATCGCAACGACAGGTACGTCTGCATCAGCAAGTAAAAGAGAATCACATAGTTCCCGGAGAGTACTCATCGCAGCTGTTCTCTTTCCTCCCGACTCCTCGGCTCCACCATATTTGGAAGGATGATGATTGACTATCAGATTTATCTTCTGTCCCATTCCATATTCGAGGCACACTTGAAGGATATCCCTTGTGGTCATTTTATCTCCATTATATTCGGGAGTCCTCAATGATACAGACGACTTCCTGAAGACGGATTCACGATACAGAAGAGCCACATCTATCCCCCTCATGTCACCCGAATCATAATGAATAATTTTATAGTCATATTTTCTTAATAATGTGTAATTCAGTAACTTATATAAGACGTTTCTATTTTCTACTTCAGCCAGTCCTATAACATCAGGAATATGACCATACCTATCCCCTATCCAGAAAATGGTTTTGGCAATTGCATCGCATTTCGAGTAAAACCTGGTCTTGGTCCATCTTCTGCTTCCTAGTGAAGAAAACTCCGCATCCGACTCTCCTGTTCCATCGTCAAAATAGTCAAAGAAATTCTCCAGGTTCCAGAACATTATGATCAGGGAATCGGGGGCGGAAGGGGTTTGGGCAGATGATGACTGGGTCAGGAGGAGCAATAGGATAATGATAAGGTACTTCATGATTGATATGTTTTAGTTTGTAGATTTCTCGACTCCCTTCGGTCGCTCGAAATGACAGTGGGACAAGGTCGGTTGACACAACAGTGGGACAAGTCGGTTGTAATGACAGTTGAACAGGTCGGTTGTAATGACAAGGTGGTATAGTCCATCACGACAGTACGCCGAAGGGCGGTGTAAAAGTGGGAGGAAAATGTCAGAAAGACTTTAAAAAAGAGAAAAACTTTGTTTAAAAAAAAGAAATAATTTAAAGAAAAAGAAAAAGTTAGCGTAAATTTGCGCCCTGTTAAAACATAAGAGTATTTTTTACCATTAAAGCATATTTGAAATGGCACTTAAATGCGGCATCGTAGGACTTCCTAATGTAGGAAAATCAACATTGTTCAACTGCGTGAGTTCAGGAAAGGCACAGAGCGCAAACTTCCCTTTCTGCACCATCGAGCCAAACATCGGCTCCACCATCGTTCCGGACAAAAGACTTGAAGTACTCGAGAGCCTCTGCAACCCCAAGAGAGTAGTTCCCGCAACTGTGGAGATCGTAGACATCGCCGGACTCGTGAAGGGAGCCAGCAAGGGTGAAGGACTCGGCAACCAGTTCCTTGCAAACATCAGGGAGACAGACGCAATCCTGCACGTCCTCCGCTGCTTCGACGACCCTAACATC
>JAZQEN010000004.1:0-11782 GCA_045539015.1 Candidatus Cryptobacteroides sp. | reverse complement strand
CGATCCGACTTATCCGGATGCCGGTCACTTCTTCGACATAGTCGATGGCGGTCAGTATGGACATGTAGGAATTCCGCTTGCAGCAGCGTGGGCCGCCGATTTCGCCGAGTTTCTGCAAAGAACGTGATGTCATCAGGTTGGAATGTCCCCAGGCCTCGTTCATCAGAGGAGTGGAGCCGGTGATGATGGACATGAACATACCTGTGCTGACGGCCGCACCACATGCGCCCCAGAACCCGCATGCGCCTCCGGGAACCTTGCTCCCCCGGCTGACCATTTCCTTCAAGGCCTTGGGGAGGTCGATCTTCCCTCCCGCATTTGCATACGCAGTCAGGAGAGCGCAGCCTACCATTATATGATGCTCCGGCCCATGCATATGGCACTGAGGCATATCCATCATCTTGCGGATGATGGCGATCGGGTCAGCCGACGTCTCGCCAAGGCACAGCCCGACAATCTTGTCCACGCCCCTGGTATGGCACTCATCGCAGACATAGTGGCCATTGACGCACCGGGTCTTGCTCATCTCCCTCTTGCGGCAGATGCTGCATTCCATCATCACATCCTCGCCCAGATACTCGAGCGGAGCCTTGCATATAAGACATTCTTCTTTCATAGAAACTGTTTCAATCTGTAAAACATCGCAAGATAAGAAATTTGCGGATTTTCCTCATACGTCAGATAAAAGAAAAAACTAAGAATCTGAACATGAGAAGGAATATATTGTATCTTTACAGGATAAATCACGACTTACTGATTATTAAGAAAGCATACGTCATGTTCAGAATAGGCATAACAGGAGCAGGGTGGATTGCACATAAGATGTGTTGCGCAATCGCACCTTTTGAAGATATGGAAGTATACGCAATCGCCTCACGCACAAAGGAAAAGGCTGAGGCATTTGCAGCGGAGCATGATATAGCTGCCGCATATGGGAGCTATGAGGAGATGGTGCAGGATCCGAAGGTGGATCTGGTGTATGTAGCCACTCCGCACTCCCACCATTTCGAGCATGCGATGCTGGCGCTTGAGAACGGAAAGCCGGTGCTGGTGGAGAAGGCCTTCACGGCCAATGCAGCGCAGGCTGAAAAGCTCATCGCCACTGCCCGCGAGAAAGGCCTCTTCATTACCGAGGCCATCTGGACCAGGTACATGCCGCTGTCGCACAGGATCAAGGAGCTGATGGACAGCGGGATCATCGGCGAGCCGCGCATCCTCACCGCCACACTCTGCTACATGATGGAGCACAAGGAGCGGATCATCCGCGCCGACCTTTGCGGAGGCGCGCTTCTCGACCTCGGTGTCTACACGCTCAACTTCGCCCGCATGTATTTCGGCACAGACATCGTGAAGACCGTAAGCAATTGTCACACAGGGCCTACGGGCATGGACATGCACGAAAGTATATCGCTCAGTTTTGCGGACGGAAGGATGGCCAATCTCCAGTCAGGAGCCCTCTGTCTCAACGACAGACAGGGTATAATCAGCGGCACGGAAGGATACATCAGAGTCGACAACATCAACTGTCCGGAAACCGTGGAGGTCTACCGGAACTACGAACTCGTCCAGAGAATAACCAAGGACGAGACCATGGTAAACGGATATGAATACCAGGTCCTCGAATGCAGAAGATGCATCCGGGAAGGTCTTCTCGAATCCCCTATGATGCCGCACGCTGAGACCATCAGCATCATGAAGCAGATGGACGCCCTCCGCAAGGAATGGGGTGTGGTTTATCCTTATGATGAATAGAAATATGAAACAGATATATTTTGCAGGAGGATGTTTCTGGGGCACAGAGCATTACATGGGCACATTTGAAGGTGTGACCGAGACGGTGGTGGGCTATGCAAACGGTGAGCTCGCAGACCCGACCTACCAGCAGGTGTACACCGACAGGACCGGTCATGTTGAGTGCGTGAAGGTCACATATGACGACGGGATCATATCCCTTGCAACTCTGTGCCGACTCTTCTTCAGGTCCATCAATCCCCTTTCTGTCAACCGTCAGGGCAACGACTGCGGAACGAGATACAGGACCGGAATATATTGGACCGACGAGGCAGACAGAGCTGCAGTAGAGCAGGTCTATGAAGAAGTGCAGCAGGCATATGAGGAGCCGCTCGCAGTTGAAAAATGCCCGCTGAAGTCGTTCTACCCTGCCGAAGAATATCACCAGAACTACCTGCTCAAGAACCCCGAGGGATACTGCCACCTGTCACTAGACACCCTCAGAATGGCAAAGGACTATTCCTGCATCGTGCGTGCGCTGAGGGCTGCATCAAATGCGGAAAAGAAAGCGGTCCTGCAGCGTTTCTTCAAGACCGGCAAGGGCGAATACGGCGAAGGTGACATGTTCCTCGGAGTCGTAGTGCCAGAGACGCGCAAGGTAGCGAAGGCATTCAAGGCAGTATCATACGAGGTGATAGAGGCGCTTCTGGAAAGCGAATGGCATGAATGCAGGCTCTGCGCGCTGCTCATCCTCATCGAGAAATACAAAAAGGCACCAGAAGAAGCCGTGCATTTCTATCTGTCCCACCTCAAGGGCATCAACAACTGGGATCTGGTGGACCTCTCAGCGCCGTACATATTGGGAGACTTTCTGGCCGGCCATCCCGACCATAGTGTGCTGTACGACCTCGCACAATCCCCTGTCATGTGGGAACAGCGTATCGCAGTCGTATCCACCCTGATGCTCATCCGCCACGGACAGTTCACCGACACCATCGAACTTGCGAAAATCTTCCTCGACACCAGGCACGACCTCATGCAGAAAGCCGTAGGCTGGATGCTCCGCGAAATCGGCAAACGCGACAAGCCCCTCCTCGTATCATTCCTCAACGCCCACAAAGCCGCACTCCCCCGCACCACACTCCGCTACGCCATCGAAAGGTTCAGCGCTGAGGAGCGTAAAAGGTTCATGGCAAAGTGATAAATTTACCTGCCGACGCGATCAAGAGTAGGCTGGCATCGCCCGCCATCGTAATACTTCTCCAGCACCCGCGCAAACACATCGCCCGGGGAGACAAAGTCGAAGAGCGTCATGGATGAACGCACCTTCAGCGCATCGATCCCGCCGAGAATCTCCACGGCAGTCTTCCCCTCAACAGCCAGCAGCGCCTCCGAAATCTCCCTCAGCCTCATCCCCAGCACCAGGTCATCCAGATATGCACGAGCCTCCCCAGCTCCGGAGATGCCATAATACTTCGCCATATAACTATGCCCCAGCGAATCGAGCTGCGGGAACACATACCAGATCCAATGCGACGTCTTCCGTCCCCGTCTGATTTCCGCCAACGCCGTCGCATAATCCCCTTCCTGCGCCTTCAGGAACCTACCAAGATCATAATCTGCTGCCATATTAATATCATCCATTATTATCCTTCAGTTTCTTGTTATCACGGTCAAAGTCGCTCTCGAGCATCTCCATCTCCGCCAACTTCTCTTCCGGTCATGCCGCTAAATGCACATACTGCCAAATAAAAGCACGTTCATCTCCACAAAGTTATAAAATTATTAGCGCCGAACTTTCCCACCACAAAAAAAGTGGAGCACTGCCCCACTTTCAGATTATGATGATGCTGATATTTCAGACAGAAAATCATTCAAGACATACAGATACTTGTCCACGATTGTGTGACTAAAGATACATATCTGATGAATAGACTAATGATCTGACAAATGGCTAATGAGGTAGATATGGCAAAAACTATGTAATCTGTTTTATACATCCCTTGATCAAATTGTCTGGTTTATCTCTATCACAATACTCATACTGAACCTCATTCGTAAGATTCACCACTTCCCAAACATCATATTCACCATTAGAATCATCCACCAATGTAATTTTACATTTGAGCATTAACAATCGCTCCATTGGAACATAAAAAGACTGTCCGCATAAAATTATTGGTTCCGGTAATTCAGAGACTGTTCTCATTACATAATGTGAGTCAGCGCTAAAGCCGTGTTTTTTTGGAATATTACATGTCCATTTTCTATTTTGGTCATTCGGCATATCCACGAATACCGTATGCGTCAAGTATGACTTTACAATCTTGGAAGCATTGTATGATCGACGAGAAAAACCTTCATATTTATCGAATAAAAAACCACTTCTTTCAATCGTTTTTAAATTCTCACAATATGCCAGCCACTCTTTATATTCTTTAACAATCTCATGGTCCCGAGCACGCGATATATTACCCAAATCTATATTTTCTACATAAACGTGAAGATCTGATACCTCCACGATATCTATTAAAAGATTAATCCATTTTATGCTCTCATCAATATCTGTAAATGATTCTTTTACTCTTGTTTCTATTTGCAAACTCCGCGGATTAGACCTTACATCAAAAACAAACTCTGTTTTGTAAAAGTCAGCATTAAAGCAGCATACTATCTTATCCCCGCAGCAATACTTCTTGACATTAGTCTTGATATTTATTCCTTTCGATTGAGAAACAAATCTCATACTTAGATTGTCAACGACTGGAGCTAATACTACCTCCTTTACCTCATTTTTGGAGTTTATCTTTAGCCCATTCACAAGAATTTCAAACGAGTCAATTTCTGATTCGGTCAATCTGATTGCTGGCAGTTTAAAACCATCTAACAACTCATCAAACACAAACGGCTCTCTTCTTGCCAAAATATTATGATCTGTAGTCGAAAAGTTAAGTTCAGTTGTTATCGGGAGATAATTTGCACTTCGATAGTCCTTTAATCTTGTATGAGTTCCATCATTCTCAAATGTTGGAATGACTGCATTAATTCGAGCAAACCTACTGAGCGTATCATTTGATGTAATATTACTATAAGCATCATCTCCGAATGAATCTTTTAAATCCGAGAGAACTTGATTTAAAAATCCCTGTCCATCAGCTTGAATAAAGTTTACACTATATTTTTGTAATCTTGACATCTGCATATGTGTTAAACATGGACTTACAAGGTACATTTGCTTTGGAGTAATATTTTTACGAATCTTATCTATCAAGTTTAGAATATTCCAATCCTCTAAACTATATCCAACAAAAACAATATGTTTGGTTGCCAATTCATTTAATACACTATTCCATAGGATATTATGAGCATGTCCATCCAGAAATTCACGATAGTCTGACTCGCTTATTACTAGTCCTTCCAGATGCTTGCAATCACCATGTATTTTAAATAAATTGACGGCATTTGGACTATATCTGTGAAGCTCTTCATTATTACAAATTACACGAAGATATTCTTGCTTATATGCCTTCTCAATTAATTCGTCATAATTTGTTGTAACAATTGTTCTAATCTGCGGGATTTTAGATAAGGTCCGGTGAAAGTCATTTGGTTCAAGATTCTTAAATATCCCGCACACCAGATCATTGAGTTTTGATTTAGCATCATTAACAGATAAAAGAAAAGCCTCAGATACTTTCATCAAGCTCTCATCTTTAACCTCCTCACACAATGGAGATGGAATATGAGACAATATCATCTTTGCCAAAGCACTCGCAGATGGTGCACCCGAATCCAAAGAACATCCGGAGCCGACAAAGAGACATACTTTTTCCCGGCGGACCAAATCTAAAACTTCCTGATACAGTCTATTACTATTCATTAGGCTATGGCATTCTCCGGATTGATCACTCCATGAATATTGTCGATATACTTCGCCAAAGGCATCATATACGTGCTGAACACTGACAGTCTTTCATCAAACGGATATTCGTTCACAACAATCTCTTTGGTAATATCACCATTCTCGCAGACGTATGATATGATTGTCATCAAGAACTCTTCCTGTTCACTATTAAGGACTGCACCTGACAAGAACCTGCTGAATCTTTCTACTGCTTCCTTTCTATCCACACCTATAACTGAACGAATGAACATTGCCACATTCGGTCCACAAGGCATGCCTGCAGTATATCTGTCATAATCTTCCTTATCACCCAGTTCCTTCCACAATATCCTTTCAAGTTCACGGACATCATCAAATGTCAACTGCTCCATTGCATATATCTTACGAAGCACTGGCAAATCCCTATTCACAGCAAGGAAATCTAGTATCTTCTGCTTGTATGATACCCTTGTAACTATTCCGGCACTTGCACCGTCATAAGTGACAACATCCTCAATATCAACAGTAAACCACTTGCTCTTATCACCGATCAGGAACTTGGTCAAATCACGAAGGTCATTTCGTACCTTTTCCAACCAAGACAGGTCAGCATTCTCCCAGAATACCGGGTTCAGAACCTCTTTAATGGTATTCATCTTTGCCTGAATCTGCGGGATAGATGCTTTCTCCTGCAGTCTATCCGCAACCAACTGAACATTACCAACTGCCTTTCCTGCATTGACTTCACTATCAAGCATAGACAGTTCAATTGCCAGCATCAGGACATCAAACCTCTTTGCATTTTCGTCAAGGGTATTCTTGACCAACAAAGGTGCTATGTCATTCTTCAAGGTCAAGGTATCAACCTGTGATATATATACCCACGAAGATGCTTCCCTGAAATGACTGACTTCTTCCCACTTCGCACGAACAGATATATGCCTGTCATTCAACTGTGCGACCTGCTCTTTCAACATAGTCTTGATGTCATCGTGCAGACTTTTCGCAAACGGATCTTCTTGATATTTCTGATGCTGGAGATGGAATGCGATATCTGTTCGCAGACCGAATAATCTCTCGGTCAAAGACTGCGTTATAGGTGCTTCCTTTCCATTCGGATTCTTCTCAAAATAGTCAAAGTTGCAGCACCAGTCAAAGATGTAAAACTCCTTTTTATCCTCACCAACACCGTATATGTCCTTACACAATCTTGTACCACGGCCAATCATCTGCATGAACTTGATCTTGGACTTAACTGGTTTGAAGAACACAAGGTTCAGGACATCCGGTACATCTATACCAGTATCAAGCATATCCACCGACACTGCAATCTGCGGGTCAGCATCCCTCTTTTCAAATTTGTCTATAAGGTCTTGTGCGTATGTCACACGGTTGTCAATCAAAGCACAGAACGATGGACCATATTCCGGGTACAGGACATTGAACCTTTCCACAATCTGCTCTGCGTGTGCATGCCTGTATGCGAAAATGATGGTCTTGCCTATCCTCTCACCACCCTGTACCTTCAGACCGTTCTGCATCAAGTCCTGCAGAACCTTGTCTATTGTGTCTATATTATGGATATAAGTGAATATCTCATTACCGGCAATATCCCTATGATAATCATCACCCTCAAGTGCCTTTCGTGCCTTTTCGTACTCCCAGATGCTTTCCATTTGCTTCTTTTCTTCCGCAGAAAGGGTTGAATACTTGATACCGTCTTTAAGGATTGCAGTTCCTCTCTTGTAACCTACATAGTTCACAAGGTAATTGTCACTTACAGCATCTTCCAGTTCATATGCATAGTTCGGACTGCCTTGTTCCATTTCAAAGATGTCATATGTAGACTTATCAACCTCGTCTCTTGGAGTTGCTGTAAGTCCAATCAACATGGAATCAAAGTAGTTGAAGACAGCACCGTACTTACCGAAGATCGAACGGTGTGCCTCATCAATGATTATCAGGTCAAATCTGCCGACTGAAAAAGGTTTGTCATCCGTATCAATGAAGTTAATCATTGTCTGATAGGTTGAGAATGTGATTCTGGCATTCAAATCACGGTCACCTCCTTCGTTCAAAACACAGGTTGTTTCATTTGGCAGCAGTTTCACGAAGTTCTTGTGGGCCTGCTTTACCAACGATGTCCTGTCTGCAAGGAACAGGACATTCTTTACCCAATCATTCCTTTTCAGTACATCAACCAGGGATATGGCAACTCTTGTCTTTCCGGTACCGGTTGCCATCACAAGAAGACCCTTTCTGTGCTTGCTGTTATAGTGCTCGCAGACTGCCTTGATTGCGGTCTTCTGATAGTACCTGTCGGTTATATTGACATTGATAGAAAAGTCCGTAATATCCTTTCTATTTCGTTTCTGGATAAGTCTTTCAAGGTCATCCTCACTGTGGAAACTATATAGTCTTCGTGGTGGATAACCCAATCCATCTATGATATATGTCTGGAATCCGTTGGTATAGTAGATAACAGGTCTTACACCATACTGTGCTTCCAAGCAATCAGCATAAAGTTCTGCCTGATGCTTACCCTTTGATGGCGATACTGATGTTCTTTTTGCCTCAATGACTGCAAGGGGTTTACCATTACTTCCGAACAGAACATAGTCAGCAAATCCTACATCATGGGCATTCGGCATACCGTGCAGTTCCACTTCAACGCAAGCAGAAGATGTTGCTACCATACCATCCACATCAAGGACCTTCCAACCTGCTTCACGAAGCATAAGGTCTATATACATTGCCCTTGTTTCTGCCTCACTTATATCAGTAGGGATAACCTCAACCGGTTCACTTGATGATACTGCAACCTTATCAGCAACCTCAACAATCTTATCTGGTTCAACGACCTTGGTAGGAACGATTACAGGAGTACCAGGGACCGATGGAACAAGTGAACGGTCAAAAGGTTTTACATCCTCTACAACCCTCAATTTCAACAGTATGGAAGCAACCACATTATAGATATTGAGCAGGCAGAAGAACGCATCCCGTTTTGTTACGGCAGATGCATGGGCAGCATTGTTACCGACCTTTCTCACGAAATGAACTGCCATCATCACCCTTTCATCACCTATGAACTCCTTGAAAGGTTCACCGTCCACAAGTTCATAAAGTGACGTGCGTTCACCTGTCTCGATGTTCTTCATCTGATACAGGGCACGCACGATGTACTCCAATGCCCGTCTTGCATTGATGGCACATATATCAGGATTGCTGACCTGATTTTCTTCGGCAGCAGAACAATATCTGTGTAAATCAGTCAGGCTCAGCTCTGACAGATAGTCAAAATTCCTCATTCCGTATTGTCTGTGATTTTTGAAAAACAAATTTAATAATCTTTTGTATTATTACGAATTACACTTACCTTTGACTGAGTAAATAAATGAATGAGGCGTATGGAAATATCTGTTATACAGCACAAGATCTATGAGATCAGGGGAAAGTGGGTTATTTTGGATCGTGATTTGGCTCAGTTGTATGGAGTGACGACAAGTGCGTTGAATCAGGCGGTAAAACGAAACATAAAACGATTCCCACCAGACTTCATGTTTCAGCTGACAGACGAGGAGACGGAAAATTGGAAATCACAAATTGTGATAACCAGATCCATCGCGATGGGCTTAAGAAGAAATCCGAATGCTTTTACAGAACAAGGCGTTGCAATGTTGTCAGGACTTCTTAACAGCGACATAGCGATCAATGCAAACATAACCATCATGCGTGCATTTGTGGCAATGAGAAATTACGTTACCACATCTACTCAGGTGACATCAGAACTGGCGGAAATACGCGCCAAGTTGCAGTTGCTGGAACGGAATGACGAAGACAATCTTGAAGCAGTCAATGACCTGTCTGAGGATATGAGGTCAGAAATTGACAATCTATATCAGGCAATAGCAGAGTTGTCATTAAAATCAGTAGAAACGGAGAAGCCACGAGCCAAAATAGGGTTCAAGACTTCCGCTTCGACAGATGATCAATAAGTCTCCACTTTTGTCGAGATCGTGCAACTATCAGATTATCAGTTGAAATAGTAGTCCATCCTGCTGTTGAACAAGGTTTCTGTCTCCTTGATAGACTGGGCAATCAGTTCTTTCTGCTTTTCTATTGATTCAATCTTGGATGCGAAGTCTTGTTGGAGGGTAAGTGGTGGGAATGGAAGCACCATATCCCTCAAAACAAACAATTTCAACTCTATAAAAGTTGCTCCAGACGCAAGTTCTTTATATAGCAAACGAAGTTTGTTGCTCATGATATACCTCAATGCAGTACTATTGCTATATTCTCGGTTTGTATGAACCCATAACACCCTGCCATCTTTATAGTATCTTGGTTCATTTGTATCAACAACCCATATCAATCCATCTGCATTGATAGATGGGATAAGCAAATCTCCTATAACAGGCACTCCTGATATTGCTTTGACCTTATTATAATGCTCTGGAGTAATAAATAAAGTAAACTCATAGTTCTTGCTATTTGGTAGTTTACTTAATGCAGACAGTTCAGTTCCTCTTATAAAAGGGACTCCTTCTTCCACAACATCTTCAATAAGCACTCGTTTAAATGATGTCACATCACTTACATCACCTAACCTTTTCATCTCCCACCCCTTATCATTCTCCACAGGGTCACCAAACATCTCATAGAAGATAGACTGTGCAAGATTATCCAGTTCTTTCAACTGTTGTTTCTTCTTCTCAATAATTCCCGAAAGACAATCAAGTTCAGCAACTATCTTTTCCTGTTCTGCGATAGGGGGAACGGGAAAGCAATATGAAGACAAATCAGAAAACCTTAAATTAGTAATGCCTATACCATTGCCAATCCCAGCAAGAAAATGCTTAAAGTGATGGGAGACGCACGAATAATAAAGATATTTACCTTCAATGTCTTTGGTTGGGACGATTAATCCCATGAATCCTCCAAAAGCATAATCTATATCATCTTGAATATATGCAACCTTACCAATGTGCTGCTTACTACCATTGGACATGCATATCAATATACTATTTGCTTTAACCTTTTTATCTTCATCTACCAATAGGTCTTCACGCAAACACTTCATATCATCATAGACCAAAGCATTTGTTTCCAAGTCCACATTGTTGGAACGCAAGACTATATTAGTAGATGATGGGACCTCATCACCTTTACTGTATGTCAATCCTCGATAAAATTTAGAAATATCACCAAGTTTCTTTATTTCCCAACCTTGTTTCATCTTGACTATAATTCTAAACGCAAGTCTTCTATTTCTTCCTGAAGTTTTGCTTTCATGAAATCCAGATCAGACATGGCCCGACCTGTACCATTATCATTTATTCCATATCTATCATAAATCAGATTCTGGATATCACGAATCTGCCTTTCCTTCGCTGCAATCTGTCTTTTGATATTACCTTTACTCATCTGTTTCGTATATCTAAATGAAGATATACTGACCTTTGCAGCAACAATAGAGGCTACTGCCGCGATCACGGAAATGATGATAGTAATCCACTCCATACTACATAAACTTAGTCCTGAAATCATTCAAGGCAAATATGACATCCTTATCTCCACTTATTGACCCATAGAACAAGCCATTTAACTCCCCTGTATAAATACAGCCAGATTGGAAGAAAAAACGAGGATATGAACAAAACTCCATATGCATCACCTAGCCAATCTGGTTCAACATCGCCTACCACCAACGCAATAATCAAGAGCAAAACAGCCACAGCAATGCCTATAGCGAACCATTTGAAAAAGAAGTACAGTTCTCGAGCTATTATATGCTTTGTTGAATCCTTCATAAATAACAACCAATTACATAAACTTAGTCCTAAACTCGTTCAGTGCAGACATGATTTCTTCTTCCAATGATGCGATGCGGCCTAGGATCACATTTGTGCTTTCATATTCCACTTTCTCCCTTTCGATTTCCTTGTACTTGTTGATGGACAGGTCATAACCCTTCTCACGGATTTCCTCTACCGGAACAAGGAATGACTGCTCCTTTCTGGTTCTGCCTTCTTCCCCGGCAAGGTTATGGAAACGGTTAATGATGTCTGGAATGTCATTATCAGCAACAGGATTTCTCTTGTCATCAAGTGAAAATCCATCTGCCTCCATATCATAGAACCACACCTTATCAGTACCACCTGCATT
>JAZQEN010000003.1:0-4015 GCA_045539015.1 Candidatus Cryptobacteroides sp. | reverse complement strand
TGCCCTGTAGGTCTCGGAGTAAGCTGCTCTGCTGACCGCAACATCAAGGCGAAGATCAACAAGGACGGTATCTGGATCGAGAAGCTCGACGACAATCCTGCACGCCTCATCCCTGAGGAACTCCGTCAGGCAGGCGAGGGTGAGGCAGTAAAGATTAATCTCGACCAGCCTATGGCTGACATCCTCAAGGAGCTCACAAAGTATCCTGTGTCGACACGTCTGAGCCTCAACGGAACAATCATCGTAGGCCGCGACATCGCTCACGCTAAGATCAAGGAGCGCCTTGACAGGGGAGAGGAGATGCCTCAGTATCTCAAGGATCACCCTATCTATTATGCCGGCCCTGCAAAGACTCCTGCAGGAATGCCTTGCGGCTCTATGGGCCCTACAACTGCAGGCCGTATGGACTCGTATGTTGACCTGTTCCAGAGTCACGGCGGAAGCATGATCATGCTTGCGAAGGGCAACAGAAGCCAGCAGGTAACTGACGCCTGTCAGAAGTACGGCGGATTCTACCTCGGCTCTATCGGAGGTCCTGCTGCAATCCTTGCGCAGAACAACATCAAGAGCATCGAGTGCGTTGAATATCCTGAGCTCGGAATGGAGGCGATCTGGAAGATCCACGTCGAGGACTTCCCTGCATTCATCCTTGTGGACGACAAGGGCAACGATTTCTTCAAGAAGCTCAGCTTGTAATATAGACGACATACTATAAAATACGGTGACTGAAAATAACTTCAGTCACCGTATTTTCATATAATTACGTCATCAGAACGATGTCCATGAACTCCGGGACTCCGCCTGAGCCTCCAAGTCATCAGGCAGTCCCGGGAACATATCAAATCCGGTCCACTCCTCTATCTGATCGACCGGAACCACATAATCGGCATAATCATGTCCCTTAAGATCTGCATGCGGCAGCCAGAAGCCGACTGCACTTGCTGAGACAATCGAGTCTCCGTCACGGGTGACTTTAAGCAGCGCCTTCCAATAATATTCCGGAACCGGGAGCTGCTTCTTGTCATTCTTGTTTGTGATGGTCTTGTATCCGTCCGGCTGCTCTCCCCTCTTTTCAAATGCAGCGCCTGTAACGACATACAGGGTATCCCCTGCCGGAACCTTTCCACGTACTCCCTCCTCGAGTTTAGCCCATATCGCTCCGTTGAAACCGTTCTGAAGCTGAGGGGTCATATTTGTAGAATAATAGGTCTGGGCCATCATCTCAGGAACCCCGCTTCGGTCTGCATTCGGAAGCTGATGTCCCCTTGCATAGAAGTTCTTCGGATAATTTTCTGTAGGCTCAGATGCACCATATCCCGATCTCACGCTGGTCTGCACCGCAACATCAATTGATGGGTCATAGGACCAGTCCTCCTCACGTCCCGAAGACATATGATCTGCGCAGAGAGGATAGGCCACCCAATAAGCCGCATACAGGTCTTCATCATAGAGATAGGTATAGTTTCTCTGAGACCTGCCGCCCATCTCTGCACGGTGGGTCACAACATGGCATGTGGCATCAGTCTCCCCCATTGCAGGAAGTTCCAGCCATGGCACCTGGCCTTCTGCTCCCATGGACCTTGCCTCGGCCTTCGGCGCTTCCGCCTTGACGGCAGCCTTCTTCGAAGTACTGCACGAGTTGAACAAATAAAGAAGCAGCAGTACCAGTAACACGACCAGTACCACTGCCAGTATTATCTTTGCGCCTTTCTTCATATCAGATAGTTTTCCGATACAAAGATAGACTATTTATCGGTTTCAGGCTGAACGAATGCAAGAATTTCTCCCTTCGCTACCATGTCCCCCTGCTTAGAGCAGACTGCCACAATACGACCGTCAACAGCAGGAATCACCTCTTCCATTCCATAATAGGTCTGGACAAAGCTCATAGCCTTGCCTGCCTCCACCTTGGTTCCAGCCACAGGGGCAGTCGAAGCATCATCCACATCAATCTGCCACAGGAGCTGGCCCTTCACCGGAGCCTGTACCGGAACTGCCGCAGGGTATTTTGAAGCGATAGCATCGACATCATATTTAGGCATCTCCACGACCGGACGTTCGATCACAATCGGAGCGCCTGCCTTCGCCTTTGCAGCCTCCAGATCAGCCTTGAAACGCTCCTTGGCCACCCCGCTCTTATAATCACGGTACTGACGCTCATGCATCGCAAATTCGAAGAGTTCCTCCTCATCCTGACCGACATCCCAACCCTCTTCCTTCATCATGGTACGGAACCTGTCAAGCTCGTTCGGGAATGCATCCTGCGGATTGCCTGTATAGAACTCAAGGCCTTTCTGCTTTGCAAGCGCCACAATCTCTGGAGCCAGAGGTCCCGGAAGCGTACCCATCTTTCCAAGAATCATGTTCCATGTATCCTTATCAATTGTAGTCCAGCGCGGCTGGCCCTTGAGAATACTCATAAGGTTCATAAGCGCAGTATTCTTCACATACTGGCTGAACGGAGTCACGAGCGGAGGATAGCCCAGACGAGGCCATACATATTCCACCTCCTGGAACAGCATGACCATCAGCTGATCAAGGCTGAGTTCAGCCTTTCCCTGCGCTCTGAGAGACGCATTTATCGCTCCATGGAAACCCTTGAGGTCCGCCATCATCGAACCCATCATTCCGCCAGGAAGACCACATCCCACAAGCAGAGAACTCATGTGCGAGTTGTTAGGATCTATCCAATAGCCGAGGAAATCATCAATGAACTTCTGGGTGAGCGCACGTACTTCCATATATGCATTCATATTCAGGTCCTTGACCTGGAATCCGTCCGCCTTCAGCATCTCACGGATGGTTATCACATCCGGATGGACCTTACCCCATGACAGCGGCTCTACAGCGACATCGAGGTAATCTGCGCCGGCGCGAGCAACCTCCAGCATGGAAGCAGGAGAGAAGCCCGGACCACAATGGCCATGATACTGAACAGCGATATGCGGATATTTCTTCTTTATCTGCCTTGTTAGTTCTCCAAGGAAGGTCGGACGGCCAACACCTGCCATATCCTTGAGACAGATCTCGTCGCAGCCATATTCCACAACCTTGTCCACAACTCCCATATAATATTCAACGGTATGAACCGGAGAATTGGTGATTGACAGGGCAACCTGAGAGATCATGCCTCCTTTCTTGGCATATTCAACGCTGAGACGAAGGTTACGGTGGTCATTCAGGCCGCAGAATGAACGGGAAATATCGGTACCCTGAGCCTTCTTTACCTTATACATAAGCTCGCGCACATCCGCAGGAACCGGATTCATACGGAGCGCATTCAGACCACGCTCCAGCATATGGGTCTGGATACCTGCCTTATGGAAAGGTGCCGTCCACTCACGGACAGCCTTGTTAGGATTCTCGCCAAAGAGGAGATTGACCTGCTCGAAAGCACCGCCGTTGGTCTCCACCCTGTCGAAGCATCCCATATCGATGATTGCAGGAGCAACCTCTTTCAACTGAGAGACAGTCGGCACATAACGGCCTGATGACTGCCACATATCCCTGTATACCAGGGAGAATCTGATTTCTTTTCCCATAATTATTACAATGACTGCAAACAAAGTTATGCAAAAGATTTCTGTCATTGCAACTGATATGGCAGAAAATATGCAGAATACAACGCCGAGTGGTGAAAATTCTTTACGGTGGCCAAAAATTTCACCACATCATATTGCACGTTTGAAATTTTTACGTATCTTTGCAGTCCTTAAATCAACATGGTGCCCATAGTTCAGTTGGTTAGAGCGTCAGATTGTGGTTCTGAATGTCGTGGGTTCGAATCCCACTGGGCACCCTGAAAGAAGGAAGTCGCAAGGCTTCCTTCTATTTGTTTTCAGTCAACCACACAGACGTACCGCGTATCTATCTGGGTAATGGTGCCAAAAACAGTTGGTGAAAGTATATATAAGTAATTGAAATATAAAATTTTATGAGTAGTTTGATGAAACACGTTTCATCAAACTACTTTTTTATGGGTAAAATCAGACGTTCCAGGTGTCCTCATTGTGAC
>JAZQEN010000002.1:0-21203 GCA_045539015.1 Candidatus Cryptobacteroides sp. | reverse complement strand
CTGCATCTGGTCGGCATTGTGAAGAGATGCCCTCTTGACAATGGTTCCGCTGAGCTGAACCGGCTCCAGGTTTGCCACCGGCGTGACAGCTCCTGTCCTTCCGACCTGATAGTCTATGCTTATCAGACGGGTGAGTGCCTGCTCGGCCTTGAATTTATATGCCACTGCCCAGCGCGGGAACTTGGCAGTGTAGCCGAGTTCTTCCTGATATGGGAGTTCGTTGACCTTTATGACGATGCCGTCGGTGGCGAACGGAAGTGTTTTACGCTCTGTGTCCCAATATGTTATGAACTCTTCGATTTCTTCTATCGATTTGCAGATCCGACGCTTGTCCGAAACCGGAAGTCCCCATTTTGAAGCATTGTTCAGGGCCTCTTCATGGGTGGTGAACGGCAGGTCTTCTCCCAGCATGTGGTAGAGAGTGCACTCAAGTCCTCTGTTTGCCACCTGGCTGCAGTCTATGAGCTTGAGTGATCCTGAGGCCGCATTTCTTGGATTTGCGAAAGGTTGTTCCTCGTCCTTCTCGCGTTCTTCGTTGAGCCTGTCGAATGCAGCCCAAGGCATGTAGATCTCGCCCCTTATTTCAAATTCTGCCGGCCATGGCTGCGGGTTGTCCTTTGTCGGTATGAAGCCTGCTGGGGTAGTGAGATTTTGCGGGATGTTGGAGATGTGTCTTACGTTTTCGGTCACATCATCGCCTACGGTTCCGTCGCCTCTTGTGAGGGCCCGGAAGAGCTTTCCGTTTCGGTATGTCAGGCAGATGGCGGTGCCGTCGAACTTGAGCTCGCAGCTGTAGCTGAAGGCGTTACCGATTCCTTTCGCAGCACGTTCCGCAAAGGCTTCCACTTCCGAAATGTCGTATGTATTTCCGAGGGACAGCATCGGATATTTGTGCGGATGCTGCTCGAATTCCTTTCTCCGGTCACTGCCGACCTTCTGAGTAGGGGAGTCTTCGGTTATGAGTTCGGGATACTGTGCTTCAATGGCTTCAAGCTCCTTGAGGAGCATGTCGAAGTCATAATCGCTCATGACCGGATCGTTCTCAACGTAGTACCTTCTGTTGGCCTCATTGAGAATGTCCCTGAGCTCTTTTGCCCTGATATTTGCCTGTCTCTTTTCCATAACCGTAATAACTTACAAAAATACTGAAATCTTTTGATATCTGCAATAATGGTTTGGGGATAGATGCCGCTGATTTTCTGTGTCCTTGAAAGGCAAATCACGACCCCTAAGCACGCTGACCTCCCTCAGAGATGCCTGTAGGGTCATATAGTGTGCTCGGGGGTGCACGAAAATGACCCCCGAGCACGGTCGCTGTCGATTTTCTTGACATTTACATGATAATTTGATAAATTTGCGCCGCATTTTATGCGCTGACACCAGCTCTGTCATTTCTTTAGCTTATGCTTAAGTGACAAGCCGATTGCGACAGGGCAAGTAAATAGAGAAATTTATAAACAATAGTATAACTTTAAAAATAAGACAAAGATGAAAGACGCAGTAATTATTCTTTGTGGTGGCGGTCCGGCACCAGGAATGAACTCAGTATCAATGAGTGTAGCTAAGACTTTCCTTGCAAAGGGATTCAGAGTTATCGGCCTTCACGGCGGTTATTCAGGACTTTTCAGCAAGAACGCACGCACTGAGGATCTCGACTTCTTCAAGGCAGACCGTTACTTCAACAGAGGTGGTTCTTACCTCGAGATGAGCCGTTTCAAGCCAACTGACAAGGACTTCGAAGAGAACTTCAACCTTGACCTCTTCAAGGACAACAACATCAAGCTCCTCGTGACTATCGGTGGTGATGACACAGCATCTACTGCAAACCGTATCTCAAAGTTCCTCGCAGCAAAGGGATACCCTATCTCAAACATCCACTGTCCTAAGACAATCGACAACGACCTTCCTCTTCCTGCAAACGCTCCGACATTCGGATACAACTCAGCAAAGAACGAGGGTGCACACCTTGCACGCACAGTTTACGAAGATGCTCGCACTTCAGGTAACTGGTTGGTAATCTCAGCAATGGGCCGTACTTGCGGAAGTCTTGCTTTAGGTATCGGTGAGGCTACTCATTGCCCTATGACCATCATCCCTGAGATGTTCAACAAGACTGAGATCTGCCTTGACAAGGTGGTTAAGCTTTCAATCTCTGCTATCCTCAAGAGAAAGGTTCTCGGCATCAACTACGGTACTATCGTAGCGGCAGAGGGTCTCTTCCACGAGTTCAAGGCTGAGGAGATGGAGGCTGCCGGCGTTCACTTCTCATATGACGACCATGGTCACCCAGAGCTCGGTAAGGTTTCAAAGGCCGTCCTCTTCAACGACCTCCTCGAGGCTGAGTTCAAGAAGATCGGTCTTAAGGTGAAGAGCCGTCCGGTAGAGATCGGATACGACGTTCGCTGCCAGGATCCGGTTGCTTATGACCTTACATACTGCACAGAGCTTGCAATGGGTGTTTACCAGCTCTACAGCGAGGGCAAGACAGGCTGCATGGTATACGTTGACTCATACGGAAACGTATCTCCGCTCTACCTCGCAGATCTCCAGGACCCTACAACAGGCAAGATCCCGCCACGCGTAGTAGACATCAACTCAGGTACAGCCCAGAACTACTACAACTACATCGCACACTACGTAACCCCAGAGGACTACGAAGCAGTAAAGGCTCTCGGCATCGAGAACCCAGAAGCATACGACTTCAAGAAGATTCTGGAGTGGTAAGTAACTGACAGATAAGGTTTTTACCTGATACATTTAATGCTTCCCTTCGGGTTTCCGGAGGGGAGCATTTTTATTACAATCCTGGCATGATGCCTGTGGTTGTTTGATGATGTGCAATGTGGATGGTGGATTCTGATAGTAGATTTAATTATATGCTAAGAAGCATATGTGGAACAATACCGTCAATCATTTTCTGAGGTACTCCGCAGTTCTTTGCAATTTCTGGCCATCCAGCTATTGTTTCACACACTTGATCGATGATTTCTGATGCATTCTTTATATTATTAGCATTTGCCAATGACAGCAGATCTGCTCTAGTAATGTTGTCATACTTTCCGTTTATGGACATCTGATGAGTTGCAGTCCAAGCTCCTAAAGGATTGTATGCATATCCCATATCATAGGCCGGTGAGAGACTCCACTGGCCGGATGAATCCATCAGGAACGAGATATTCTTTGTATGGTCATCCTGATTTCTTACAATCACATTGAACACAATCCTTCTGAACATCTCCTGCGCCTGGGAATATGGAAGGCGTAACCTTCTCATTACATTGAATGCCTGCTCATATGAATGCCCGTTCTTAAGTCTGAAGTCATAATGAGCCATTCCACAAAGGGTCTGCATGTGAATTTTTCTTCCGTTTTCTCTGTCAAATCTTTTGGTAAGGAAATGTGCTCTTCCGTTTTCCTCTATCAAAGAGCATTCTGTCATATCTATGCCGCAGTTTTTGACTAACTCAGAGAATGAGTATTCCAGGCGACCGAAATTCTCCGTTTCTTTGAATCCGGCTTCTGCTGTTACTCCATCCAGTTTGATCAGATAGTAATCAAATCCTTCTGGAGCAGAAATCTGACCGGAACGAACTTCGCCGGTCTTCTTGTTATAAGCAATGATGGCCTTGGCTCTTTGTCCACCAGCAGATGTTCCCAATCTAAGTATTTCCGCGATTGCCGCCTTGCGGTCTACATCCAGATTGACTCCAAAATCTTTTTTCTTAGACAAGGCCTCTCTTGCTACATCTATCAGAGTGTCAATCTCAAACTTCATGTTTGCTTCGGATGATGGACCGGTTGCCGGCTCAAACTCAAGTGCACCCATACATCTCTGCCCAAGGAAGCATAGTGATTCCACAGGATTGCTTGTTGTTCTACCTGTCAATATCAGCCACTGATCGAACAAAGTACGTCCATATGTATCAGGCAGTGAGTCTGCCAACATACCAGGAAGGCCGTTAAATGTGTCCCAATTCAAACTTCCGAATGAATATATGCGTCCCTGCTGTACTGGCATCATAATAGGTGAGGGCTCAATACCTTTGCCGACAAAATCATTGTCATATTCAAATCGTGCAACTCTGTAAGAATCATCCCAAACAAATGTTCCGATATTTTGTCCGAACATTCTGACCTTTGCCACATCTACCATTCTGATTCCTCCTTATCGGTTTTAATCTGTCCTACTGCGCGTTTGCGGGTCTGTTTCTTTGCTTTATTTACCATCTCATAATATTCGCTAGGACTCATCTGTTCTTCCTCGAATAGTGTTGAGATGCTCTCTAACATTCCAAGTGTTCTAAGCACACGTAGTAAAGAATCAAATGTGCCAATTTCACCAGACTCTATCTTCTTGAGCGAAGATACAGAGATTGATGATGCTTCTGCCAGACTTTGTTGAGTTATGTTTCTTTTTAACCTGACAGATTTGAGCTTGTTTCCAATACGTTTAACAAGTTGGGCATCAGATAGTGTGTAAAAATCTTCCATAATGGATTAAAAATAAACTATTGTGCAGCAAATATAGTAATAATAGTTTAATTTGCAACTATATTGATTATGTTATGGAATAACTGATGGGTATACAATGGCACTGCTGACATAAAGGACCTTCATGTCAAGGTCGGGAACTCATCTGAACCGTTTCTTGCAATCCTGGCAGAACTGCTCAAAAGGGGAGTGGAAGTCAGGCTTATACACGCAAAGGAACCGGGGCGGATCTTCCGCGAGGAATTCGACAGATACCCAATTCTATCGAAGAGGCTTGAAAGAGCATTATGCCCACGTGTACACTTCAAGATGATGATCTTCGATCTTGATGAAGTCTATGTCGGTTCTGCAAATCTCACCGGTGCCGGCATCGGTATGAAGAGCGCCAAGACAAGAAATTTCGAAGTGTGTCGACGGTCGATTTTTATGAAATAATGCACAAAAAGTATCATCTGTTTTTGAAATTTTTCGAATTGTTTCTATATTAGAGAATGAAATAATACATGGGAGATGTATATGGCCTGGCTAAATAACTTACAATCATGTCAAAAAAGTTAAGAATCTCAAGTAAAGCTTTGACTTATATACTTCATGACATCTGTGCAAGCAAGTGAGGAACATGTAAAGGCTGCAAGGCGCGAGCGTAGCAGATACCCGCGCCGAATAGTTTTCTTTGCAATGAAAAACTGGACTGGAGACAGGGTATATGACTTTTTGGGAGTATATGAGCTTGTGGATAATGTCGGGAAGATAAATATAGAAGGGGAGAAATATGATGCTTGCATATGGATGCGTGTGGATGACAGATTCGAACTTCCGAAATTATCGATATGAGCAGCTCATGGGGATTGACCGAAATGGTCCTGGAAGGCGGGGCGGCCAATGATGTATATGCCCTTCTTAGCCGTTCCAAGGAGGAATGTGCAAGCGAAGATCGTGATCATTGCAGCGAGGTGATCCATACCGTCAAGGGCGACTTCTGCTTTGCTTTTGGCTTGCAGGATATCTTTAAAGATGAAGGTGATGCTTATTGGGGGCCGACTCTTAAGGCTACCGTGGTTAAAGATGATGTTTTCATGCTTTTTCCGTATCCGTTCGACAGATCGTCACGCCATGTACTGGATGTCGGGCGCATTGAATATGAATACGATGGCGCAGTTTTAAGGATAAATGAGGACACCTATGCTGATGAAGGTGCGATGTTGCAGTTGCTTTATGCCTTGCTCGGAGAAGATTGTCCCGGGATCTATTTCAGAATATCGAGTGAGGCTGACTATATAGGTGAGACCAATGACTCAGAAGCTAAATATTTCAAACTTGAAGACTATGAAGAAAACGGTTTATGTTGATATGGACAATACCCTGGCTGATTTTCTGGGTATGTGCGATGAGATGAATATCACTCCTGCAGAGGCTAAGCATACTCTCGGTTTTTTCAGGAAATTAAGGCCTATGCCGGGAGCTGTGGAGGCGTATGAGAAGTTGAACGAGTATTTCAATGTATATATCCTGTCTACCGGCCCATGGAGCAATCCGCATTCGTTGTGCGAGAAGGTGGAATGGGTAAAGGAACACTTGCCGTCTGCATATAAGAACATCATATTCAGTCACCATAAGGATCTGAACAGGGGAGAATATCTTATTGACGATTCCGAGAAGAACGGTGCAAAGGAGTTTGCCGGCATCCATGTCAAGATCCATTCTCCGGAATTTCCGGACTGGAACAGCGTCATACGCTATATTTTCGAAAAGGAAGATATATAAAGTCCCTTCGTATTGAAAATCAAGGAAATATAGTATATTTGTCAGACATACTAAATCTTATATTATGAAAGTCTCATTTAAACAGCTAACTGGTGTAGTAAGCCTCATGGCATCAATTGCCCATTCAGACGAAATCCTGGATAAAGAAGGTGAAAGTATCATTCTTTTTTTGAGAGGATTCAAAATCGATGATGAAAAGAAGAGAGAAATAATTAACGCCGCGATTGAGCTGGAAATGGAAGAAGCCTCAGAGATAGTAAAGGGACTTGATCAGGCGAGTAAGCAGGAAGTATCAAACCTTCTGTTCAACATTATGATGATCGACGGAGTTGTATCTGATTCAGAAGCAGCAATGTTTATGTCGATTATAAGTGATTCCGAACTTCCTGCCCCAGACACTCAGGAGTGGTTAGACTGGATATCTGACAAAGATGCGGAGGAGGAGGTCTTCAGTAACGAGGAAACTGCTTCCTCTGCTGAAAATACCGCATGCTTCTATGTGATAGAACCTTCTGGCAATGATGCATATTTTATGGGAAAGTGCTGGGCATATTCTCACGTAAACAACAGGCCGGTTTCGGAGGAGGTCATTGCCAGAGACTTGCTTGGATGCACCAAGAGTATCCTGCTTACATGGAAGAACCTCCCAATTCTAAATGCGGTTGCTAAAGATATGGGTATTTCAGATATTGGAGTATTCAGAGCATACATTGCCAAAAGTCCATCAAATTATGTGGAAAATAAAGCAGCATCTAAAATTCTCGGCAAAAAGATATATGGACCTTGCCTGATACGGTTTATATCCAATGAAGGTAAGTACTTGGAACTGGTAGAGTCAAACTGTGAAGAATTACATAGGCATCTCAGGTCTCATCTTGATTGCCCGATGACTTATAACACAAAGCTCATATCACTATAACCTTACGACTTTCTCAATAGTCCACCACTGAGTCTGGAAATTTCCGATAAAACCATTTCAACATCTTCACTGAAATGGAAAGAATAGGTGTCGTATTTATTGTCTTCCAGGACAATGATTACGGCACCTCTTATTTCTGCACCGGTTCCATAAAGCAACGTACCTATTGCATTGTCAGGGAGGTCTTTTGCGTATCCGTTCCTGTCAACATACATGGCAACCTTGTAGCCTCTGAATCTGCAGATTTCTGTAATCTGATTCAAATGCTCAGATAAATGGACAGCATCGAGTCCTTCTGCATCGATAAGCTGACTCATTTCACGATAGGACATGCAAAACACATCTGCTTCAACCACTGATGCGACTCCTGAAGGTTGGATGATGATCACGGAAGGGGAGATCTGAGTCTTTGCCTCCGGATGATTCTTCTTCCACAAAGGCATCCAGACTTTTTCAATATCATCACCATATCCCATCGCAGCATAGGTATCCTTGTTCCTGATCACATAATCAAGCTGTTCCTCAATGCCATAGCGCAAAGCGTCGTATCTCAGTTTCAGTAAATCTTCACCCGATATGAATTCCGGATCATCGAGAGTCTCTGCCGCCTCAATGACCAGACTTGCCGCATCATTAACACCGTAGGTCAATGCAATTTCGGCATACTCCTTTCCCATTTGCAGATTGATGTCAAATCCGTACTTGCCGTTCAGAAATGCATCTGCCAGAATATATGCGCAATATCCGCTGCCTTGTGAAACTCCTTTGTAAAGATTCGCCTTCAGAGACTCCCAGCTCTCCTCGTTCTCAAATCCAAGAATCCAGCAGTTCGGCACACCCAGCTCGATGCCGACCTTCATCAATGTCTCATAATATCCCTCATCTCCATCATTCAGACTCAACAGAGCAAGGTCATAAATCGGAGCGTAATATCCATTGATTATACACTTTTCATAGGCCTTGATTGCTTTTTCTGTCTCACCTTCGGCCTCATAGTACCAGCCGAGATTCTCTGTCCAGAAAATCGATCCGCTATAATGAGCAGCCTCGTTCTCAGCTTCAGCAATAGCCGCAGACCTGTCTTCCTCATAACCTTCAGTACCATAAAACAGGTTCCGGTTGCGTCTGAGTCTGGCATGAAGACAACCTTTTTCTATAGCCTGATCTTCGAGTTCTTTTGCGAGCGTGCGGTCCAACACGAACTTCCCGGTCTTTTCGTCATATGCTTCGCCCAGAAAGTACATCCGGGACAGCATTCGCAGGGCATCAGCAATGCCTGCATCGGCTGATGCTTCGAAAATTCTGAAGGCAGTTTTCAGTGCTTCATCATCCTTGCGGCTTACCCATAGCCATACGCCATAAGCATATCTTTCATACGGATTGTCGCTGTCCATGAATTCCGACACCGTCGATTGAGGCATCTTTCTGACAGCCCTGAAATCAATCAAATTGCTCAGAAGCTTTTCACCTTCAATGTTCTCCTGACTCCAGTCTGCGTACTTCTTGTCTTTCAAGCAATGGACTGCATCATCGTTCTTCCACCAGCCTCTGAACTTCACGACCCATGAATCAACGACCTCTTTATATGGACCTGGCTTGGTGTTCGGATGGATCAGCCTGCCGGCGCTGTCATAGTCGCCCATCTGCGCCCACTCCCATGGCTCATATTCCCGAATGAACCGGATGCTCTCATGCCACACTCCATATCCGGAGCGTACTCCATGCTCGAAGTGGCCCTCGTACTTGTATTTCTTGTCGGTACTGGTGTAATATTCCATGATGCCGTTTCCGTGAGGACGGCCATTCTCATCCTTCTGTCCATTATAGGCCTTGCCTACAATTTTTGACATATTTCCGGGCAGTTTCATAATATAAAAGTGTACTCAGTACAAAAGTAATAAATATCACAATATCATGCTATCTGAAAGATAGATATTGCCGATATAATCGTCTATGTTACTGAACTTAAATTACTTTTAACTATATTTGTAGAATACAATGCAAAGTCCGTATTATGAAAAATAAGATTCTACAGCTTGTAAACAGCATTGAATTTCAAGAGTTGAATTCATATTACAATGAAAGAACAATATTCAGTGCTCTTAATGTTGAACGTAACGAAAATCGCCATAGTGCATTTATTGCATGGTGGCTCAACCCTAAATCAGAACATGGGTTGGGTGATTTACCACTTAAGCTGTTTCTCCGCCTTGTAGCAACCAAGGGTTTGGGAGAATCAACCTTTGGCATAGACGGATTCGATGGAGCTTTCTACAACCGTGTATTGGCAGGCAACTACAATATCACGTTGCTTGAAGATATTGAAGTAGAGAAGAATGTAGGTACAATCTGTAATATCAACTCCAATGACCGTATAGATATATGGACTGTCATAGAGTTGACATACGAGGAAGATGGCAATGTCTACCGCAGGATACTACCAGTTGTAATTGAAAATAAAATATACAGCAACGAAGGCAGAAAACAGACACAGCGCTATTTTAAAGCCGTGTCGTCGTATCCGCATACCGAGGGTGTGGAGCAGAAGCCTATGGGAGTCTTATTGACTGTTGATTCTAAGGCCCCGTCCAGTTCTCAGTTCAGTAACATTACCTATCAGGAGTTATTGACCTATGTCATTGAACCTCTTTCATCATGTGTAGCTCCAGACAGTATGCAATTTGTAGAGTCATTCATCCGCAATCTCGGCCGTCCTGCCCTCGCCAACAATAAATATTATGGCGTACTAGCAGTTTCTCGAAAAGAAAAACATATGCTTCAGAGAGTTGTAGACAATAACAGAGAAATATTCGATAAAGCCTTCGCTTCATTGTACAAACATGCAGATGTCAAGAAGATAATTGCCAGGAATTCTGGCATACAGAACACATCAGATGATGATATCAATGTTCTTCGTATGCTTTGGGATGCCAACGAGGTGGTTTTCAAGGCAGTTTTATATCACCTTTATGGAGATCAGCATAAGTCAAGTTTAGACAGGCTGTTCAAGACTACAAATAGAGACACCAGCAAATATGTCGTTTCATACAACGGATCTGAAATCTTCCCGGGGAAACGTCTGTCCAAGGCTATGACTGCATGTGCAATATTCAAAGCATATCTCAAAAAATATCCTGCTACAACCCTGGAAGATCTGCAAAATGCATTTCCATGCAAAGAACTTAACGATTACTACTACGACCGTTACTACAACGACATGTTCTACGATGCAGATCACTTGGAATATGACGATGCTGGATTTGAGGTACTTCTTCGTACAGGTGGCAAAGACAAGGGCCTCCCAGCACGTGCGCAATGGGACTTCTACCTGAAAAAAGAGCAATTACTACCTATTGAGAACGGTGCTCGAAAGGCGATGTGCGTAAAGATGTGGCGGAAGGGTGACTTCGATAAACTAATTGAGTATATCCACGCAAAAGGCTATGATAAGTTTATTCTTATAGAGGAGTGTTAAGACAGTATGAAGAAAAAGCACTGGATAATATTGATTGCAGTTGTGATCCTCATTTTCCCTTACTCATGGTTTAATGATGGGGATGATGATGGACGTCCATCTGCAAATGACACATATCTTGTCAATGAATGTAAAATGGTTGATTCTGACAATTGCACGATCTACAAGTGTTCAGGCAGAATTTCCAACGAGATCCCAATGGCAGGAGATGAAATCGGGTATGGTGGATTTTCACTATGCGAAGAAGGTTCATATGTCACATTTGACTTAGACGGAAAGTATGAAACTCTGACATTTACGATGGGACATGATGTTGAGTGCACGGAGGAGGTTGGAGTAGTAACAGTCCATGGAGACGGTGAAAAATTACTTGATGAGAAGGTCAGGGGATATGAGCCGCCGCGTCAATATTCCATTAATGTCTCTGGTGTGGAAAATCTGACCTTTAAGATTGCTGCTTCAGACATTGAGGCTGTGGTTGCAGATGCCATCCTTTGGAAGTCAGGACAGAAGATCAAGCCCATAATAAGAGAGGTGGCTCCGGCAACTGCACCAAAAGAACTTGTCAAGGATATCAAGCCATATTACCTAAGCAATTACATGACTGCCGTCACTCCGGATGAGCATCACATCATGTTGAACCGCCAGACGTATGAATACGGCTTGAGAGGAAACATGGAAATGGCACTTATCGGTTCTAATAAAGGGAATGCGTACTTTAATCTCCGCAGACAATATTCCAAGGTCAGTTTTATTGTAGGATGTCATGATGATCTCGGCGGAGGTTCTGGTGCCGGCTGGGTCACTGTGAAAGCAGACGGAAAGATAATAGAGGAGATTGAAGTCCGGGAAGGAGCAATAGCAAGGCAGGTTGTACTGGATATAACCGATTGCGAGGTGCTCTCATTCCATACCGAACAGATAGAAGGGGATTCGTACGCTGAGATGGCCCGGATCATAGTCTATCCAGCTGGCTATGAAATGAATCTTGACGAGAATGAGGACGGTCTGGCGCCACCGGATGCTCGACTCAAGGAATTACCTGATGTATGCAAGCTTATCTCTAACATCACCCCATACCAGGTCGTCGGAAAAGTAGAAAAACAGATCTACAACGGATCATCGGAACATATAACATTCTCAATGGGTGGAACAAAGTTTTCTGAGGGAATAATCCTATATCAGACAGCATCTTTCATGGATGACAATCTCTCAGCATGTGCCACCTTTGACATGGGCAATGAGTTTGACCACATAAGCTTTACAGCAGGCTATATCGGGAAAAGCTGGCATGTGAATAACGACTATCTGTTGATATTTGCAGATGATTCATTGGTATTCTCGACACCTCTTATTCCGACTTATCCAAATCAGCACTTCGAAGTTCCTATCAACAAGTGCCGTATACTACGTATAGCCAATGCTGGAAGCGGAACCCTGGATGTAGCTGCTTTTGGTGTAGCAGATATAGTTGCGTATAGAGGTAAAGTCGTTGAAAACGATCTGTTTGTTCATCCAAAACCGGATTGCCCATATGAAGTTGACCTGATGGATTTAGGAAAGCCATATATTCATTATATTTCGGGCATGGAGGACAGTAGGGATGATATCGCATATGATGGTTCGACAAAGAAAAAATATTATGAAATCAATGGTAAACGGATATACAAAGGCTTCCTGCTTCAGACGAGTACGCACTTCTCACTTGATTTCGGTGTCCTGGGTGCTGGCAACGGCACGGATGCAGCTGCTGCAGGAGCTATCGGAGCTACTGCCGTAGGGGCTTCATTTGTAGCAACCGGAGTAGCTGTCGGAGGTACAACTGTTGGTTCTACACTTGCTCCGATGGCCGCATTCCTCATGCTTGCTGCCGGTGGAGAAGCAGTAGAGAACTCACTTGCTGCATTCAATACATACGGAGAATACAATAGCGTTACGTTCAAGGTAGGTTGTATCTCAACCTCATCAAGGAAGAGTGACTACCAGGAACACCTGATGATAGGTGCAGACCATGAGGTTGTTGCAAATATCGCGGTATATGAAGCTATGGAGCCGCAACAGATAACTGTACCGATCGACGGTTGTGATCAATTGATGTTCTGGTTAGCTAATACCAACGGCAATTCTGCCCAGTACCTGATTTATGATGTGGTTGTAAGCAAGGAGAAGGCTGCGCTTGAAATACCCGTCCCATGCAGAATGTCGCTGCCAGTGAAAAGGGAGGTCAAGACAACTGAGTTTATGATCGACAGAGAAATCAACCGTTACCCGGGATCAAAAGTCTCAAGTGATGTTGACTCTTTCCTTTCAAATGCATGGGACTATTATAATAGACTATGTGACATTATCGATAAGGATTGTTCAGACTACATCGTATATACATATTATCTGGATTCATCTTCAGGCCCTTGCAAGGCTATACAGTTTCGTTCCGGAAAAGACGAAGATAGTCGCTATGATATCAGAAATGAGCATACCTACAGACAGAGAGAAGTTGAGACTCTGGAAGATATGCTGTCCAGGAAGACTGGTCTGATGACAGATTACGCTGCGGCTTTGGACGGGCTTTCACAACTAGGAGCAGACGCAGAGACATATAGGGATCATATCAATGAATACATGGAAGTCCTGAACGAATGCTTTGTGATAGTCGAATCATTCTATCAGGAGAAACTGGCAGAGCTTGCATTCGTAAAACAAGTACTTGATGACGCAATCACCATTGACGGAGTTGCATCAACAGATGAGTGTATGCTTTGTCCGCTTGCTAAAGATGATGTTCTTCCGGACTATCCTCTTCAGCAAGTAAGATATTTTGACATGGAGTAATAATACAGGAATAGATGGAGTACCTTTCAAAGAAGCGATACGACGAGATTGCATCCGAGTTGAATCACCTTATCAGTGTGGTCTATCCCGAGGTGCGTGAGCAGGTCGCTGAGACCAGTGCACAAGGGGACAGGAGCGAGAATGCAGGATACCGTGAAGCGAGGCGGAGGCAGGCGAAGACCATCAGCCGCATCCGCTTCCTGCAGAGGATTCTGGAGCATTCCCGTGTGATCGATCCGGACGCTCTCCCGAAAGACAGAGTATGCCTTCTGAGCAAGGTCGAGTTCACGAACCTCTCGACAAACACCCGAATGAAATTCGAGATAGTCAGTCCTCACGAGATGAACCTCGAAGCAGGAAAGATCTCTCTGAAATCGCCGATTGGAGCAGCTCTGATGGGCAAGAAGGTCGGTGAAATAGCCGAGGCTCAGACTCCTTCCGGAACGCTTCGCCTGAGAATCGAAAGCATCACGCTATAACCATAACTCCATATTCGGCTCTTGAAATATGAATATCTCTTATAAGCCAATCTCGCTGCAGGTTGCATGCAGCTGTGATTGACGCCGTTTTTTTATTTCATGGCCTGAATATTATCTAAGCGACCGGCAGAAAAATGACTGATTTTATGATGGACGGTCCCTGTTTTTAAGGATTATGCACCATTTTAGAGACCATCCGACAAGTTTTCTTGCGTTTTGGTGCCGGACGGTTCCACAAATCCCGTACTGCTGTCTCTTCATTGCATAAATTACCAAATGTATTATATTTGAAGAATAATATTTTACTACCAGCAAGACAAAGATATGGATCAGCCAGTATTGAATGCACATAACAAGCAGGAGTATGAGCCGGCTCATACTGCCGAGCACATCCTGAATGCCACGATGGTGAAGATGTTCGGATGTCCCCGTTCGAGGAATGCCCATGTGGAAAAGAAGAAATCCAAGTGTGATTATATTCTTGATGCTGAGCCCACTGCAGAACAGGTTACGGCTGTCGAGGAAAAGGTCAACGAGGTCATCTGACATTGTCGACCTGAGCAAGCTGCCCGAAGATGCTTCCGAGACGCTTCGTATAGTCAGAATCGGAGATTATGACGCTTGTGCGTGCATCGGAGCTCATGTCTGCAATACATCTGAGGTCGGTACTTTCAAAATCATCAGTCATTCATATGAGAACGGCGTGTGGCGCCTCAGATGGAAGGTGGTTCAATGAAAGCATATCATGCTTTTCAGGACTTGTCAGGCTACCAGTGTAATCAATAAGAAAAGCAATGAGAATACAAGGAGATTGACTGCTGTCCTGCCCAGAACAGGATTCAGACCGGCTCCTGTCGAACGTCTGAGCATCAGCCATGTGTTCAGATGCATGATAAGAAAAACTGCAGGCACTGCATAAGCCCAGAATTCCAGTCTCAGCCAGACGGGTATCATCAAAGCCATTCCAACAATGCCGCAGAGCAGATAGACTATCCGCATGAACCTGCGTCCGAAAATGACTACCGTAGTTCGCTTGCCGACAGCTGCGTCGTCCTCCATATCCCTGTAATTGTTGACAATCAGTACATTTGCTGCAAGGAGCCCGACTGCGACAGATGTAGGCATGATGATACCAAGACCATCCCAGGAGTCTGTCTGAAGGAAACATGTAAGTGACACCGGGATGATTCCAAAGAAGATTATCACTGACAGATCTCCAAGCCCATGATGCGACAAGGGGTATGGGCCGGCGCTGTATGCCAAAGCGAAGATCATTATCAGAATACCGGCAATGACCAGCCACCAGGGACCGTAGAAAAGCATTGTGCATCCGACTAAAGCTGCTAGTGCAAGAACTGTAAAGGTTGCCATTTTCATAGATTCTGGAGAAATCTCTCCTTCTGTCACGCCTCTGCGGAATCCGGCGCGTCCTTTCTTGTCTATCCCGTTTCTGAAATCATAATATTCGTTCCCGAAATTGGCAGCCACCTGCGCAAGAACTGCGAACAGAAGACAAGTAAAAGCCGGAACAGCCTTGAAAGAGTCAAGCATGATGGCGCAGCCTGTCCCGGCAATTACTCCCGCAACGCTGACAGGGAGTGTCCTGAGCCTCATTGCCTCAATCCAATGTCTTATCATAATGCAGCCTTTTTGCCTACATACATACGGCATATTCCGAAGGTAAACGCGGTATGCTCTACTGTATCAAATCCGGCGGACTTCATCATCTGAATGAACTTATCCGGGGCAGGGAATCTAAGGACAGATGCCGGCAGATATTCATATGCACCACGGTCTCCGGATATCAGACCTCCGACAGCTGGCAGAATCTTCAGGAAATATAGTTTGTAGCACCAGCGTATGAATGCATTGGAAGGAACCGACAATTCCAGAATCACAAGCTTGCCTTCTGGCTTGAGGACTCTGAACATCTCCTTGAGTCCGATGTCAAGGTGCTCGAAGTTACGCACACCAAAACCTACAGATATACGGTCGAAGGAGTTCTCATTATAGGGAAGTGCTTCGCAGTCAGCAACAGAAAGCTCTGCTGCCACACCAGCCTTACTGATTTTCTCTTTTCCTACAGCCATCATTCCTTCAGAGATGTCAACACCTATGACCTCGCTTCCCGGCGCTACCTTCCGGGCAATCTCAATTGTAAAGTCAGCAGTTCCGCAAGCCACGTCAAGTACCTTCATCGGCCGTTCCTCGTCTGCAATCTGGCGTACTGCCTTCTTTCTCCAGCGCTTGTCTATATTGAGGGAAAGTATATGATTCAACCTGTCATAGTCTGGGGCAATATTGTCAAACAGTCTTCTGATTCCTTCTTTCTTTGCCATATATTACATATTGTGAATTGTCGTCGTAAATTTATTCATTATTGAATGAATTGCAAGTGTATGACAGAATAATTCGGATCATGTTGCAGCGTACCTGCTACTTTTCAAGCGTAAAATCAAATCTCAAACCTCCGTCAGGACGATTTGATGCTGTGATGCTGCCACCATGGAACAGAACTGCATGCTTGACGATTGCCAGACCTAAACCAGTGCCTCCCTTGCTGCGAGAGCGGCCTTTGTCAACTCTATAGAATCTCTCGAAGAGTCTCGGGAGATTCTTTTCATCAACACCGACGCCGTCATCTTCGAAGATGATCCTGCAGAACTTATGGTTATTCTCAGCCAATGCAATATGTATGGTCCGGCCATCAGAGTAAGAAATGGCGTTTTCGGTAAGATTCCTGAAGATCGATCCTAAAAGTGACTGATTTCCATTTATCACGACTCTCTCATTGAATTCTATCATCAGATGCATTCTGTCTTCATCAGGGATACATTCAAACTCCTCCTTGATTTCATCCAGAAGTTCGTTGATGACTACAGGTTCGCGCTCTATACTGCTGCTGCCGTCTTCAAGCCTTGTTATAAGAGACACATCTTCAAGCAGATAACGAAGACGGACATTATGGGCGTAGCAACGTTCCAACAACTCCGTTCTCTTTTCTTCAGTCAGGGTTATTCCGGAAAGCAGGGTCTCCAGACATACCTGAATGGATGCAACAGGGGTCTTGAGCTCATGATTTATGTTGTTGGTCAGTTCTCTCTTTATCCTGTTTTTTTCCTGTTCTTCCTTGAATGCATTCTCCTGTTCACGGTACTGATTCAGACGCACTATCGTCCTGCCCAATCTGAGTGAGGAAAAGTATCCGGCAAGGCTGACGATGATGCTGATGACTATCAGGACCCATAGGAAAGTCCAGTCGGCCTTCAGCACATCCTTGAGTGAAGGGGAATAGGGGACTGCACACCTGACGACGATGCCATCTCCTTTGGTCGCAGAGTAAAAATACTGCTTTCCATCGCTGGAAGACAGCCTTCTGATATGGTAACCTGTTCCTGTAGCCAATGCAGAACTTATTTCCGGGCGCGAAAGATGATTGTCCAAGGAATGGGCGTCATACTTGCTGTCATATGCAACATTGCCATCAGTGTCTATAATCGTCACCCTTATATTATCAAAAGGGAAGTAGCATGAAGATATTCCTGCTTCATAGGAGTTACCCTCTTCAATTGACCTGATGAGGTCATTGTTACATATCTGAAGCTGCGAGTTGATATTGTCAGACTTGACTTCCTTCTCCCTGAAATACTGGAATACCATGAAACATATGACGATAATCCAGATGAAGGACAATAGAAGAGCGAAGAGTCTCTTATGATAGGAGAGATTAATTCTTGAATCCATAACCGAATCCGGGTCTTGTAATTATGTATGTACCATAGCTGCCGATCTTCTGCCTGATGCGTGTGATGTTAACGTCAATAGTGCGGTCAAGCACAATGACCTCGTCACTCCATACGTTGGCCAGTATCTGGTCTCTTGAGCATATCTTGCCCTTGTTTGTGATCAGGAAGGCCAGAAGTTCGAATTCTTTCTTTGTGAGCTTTACTTCAATGCTGTCTACCGTACATGTCTTCAGGTCGAGGTCAAGGACCAGACCGTCCACGGCCAGAATGTTGGATTTATCCACCATTTTATGTCCGGATGTCCTTCTGAGGACACTCTTCACTCTTGCAATGACATTCCTGACTGTATAGGGCTTGGTGATGTAGTCATCTGCGCCGAGGTTGAGCCCTTTTACCATATCGTCCTCGGAATCTCTCGCCGTGCAGAATATTATTGGTATATCTGCAGTCGCCACATCTGATTTCAACATCCTCGCGAAGCGGATACCGCTGATTTCTCCCATCATTATATCAAGGAGAATGAGTGAATATTGCTTCATATCCTTCTGGAGTGCTTCCTCTGCACTTAATGCAGTGTCCACGTCATATCCTTCGTTCTCAAGATTAAGCTTGAGAACTTCACATAATGTCTCCTCGTCGTCGACTATAAGTATCCGTTCTGTCATCATTTTGCTTGAAGATTTGATGCAAAAATACTCATTACTGGAAATTTCATTCCATAATATCGGAATTTTAATGGATTTGTAACAGGATGTTACGCATAATTTAACACAGATGCAGGGCCTGTGAAATATGGCTGAGATAATTTTGCAGCCGTAAAAATTTATATGATATGGAATGGATTTATCTATGTTTTGTAATTTTTCTCTTTGCACTTGCCATTTCTGACCTTTGGGTCGGTGTGAGCAATGATGCTGTCAATTTCCTTAACTCGGCAGTAGGTGCAAAGGCGGCGAAGTTCCGCACGGCCATCATAGTGGCTGCCCTGGGAGTGTTCTGCGGAGCTACAATGAGCAACGGAATGATGGATATAGCCCGACACGGCATATTCCAGCCGGAACATTTCGCATTCAGTGATCTGATGTATATATTCCTGGCAGTGATGGTTACCGACATCATCCTGCTCGATGCATTCAACTCGCTCGGAATGCCTACATCGACAACGGTTTCAATGGTGTTTGAGCTGCTTGGAGCCTCTTTCGCTTTCGCCCTGCTGAAGATGAACGGTGGCGAGGGTGCGCTTGGATTCTCTGACTATCTGAACACCTCAAAGGCACTGTCGGTTATAGTGGGCATCTTCGTTTCCGTGGCCATCGCCTTCACTGTAGGAGCAGTGGTCCAGTGGCTCACGAGAATGGTGTTCACCTTCAAATATTCGTCAAAACTGAAATGGAAGATCGGTATCTTCGGAGGATTTGCCGTAACATGTATCGTTTACTTCATGCTTCTTAAAGGCATAAAGACTATGTCTTTCATGAATGCCGACGTGAAGCATTGGATTGCCGACAATACTCTTATCATCCTTGGCGGCTGCATGCTGTTCTTCACTGTCCTGATGCAGATACTTCATGCTTGCAAGGTCAATGTGTTCAAGGTAGTCGTATTGATCGGCACATTTGCCCTTGCGACAGCCTTTGCCGGCAATGACCTGGTGAATTTCATAGGTGTCCCTCTTGCCGGATTGGAGTCTTTCCTTGACTGGAAGGCAGCCGGCACCGGAGATCCTTCCTCACATATGATGGGAGCACTCAACGGCGAAGCGAGAACTCCGTTCATCTTCCTGCTGGCGGCGGGTATCATAATGGTGATTTCTCTTGCAACATCTAAGAAAGCACATAATGTAACGAAGACAGAGATCAATCTTGCAAAGCAGGATGAAGGAGAGGAGATGTTCGGATCTTCAAGGGTGGCGAGAAGCCTGGTCAGAATGACATCTACGGCAGCAAACTTCATCGTCAGACATACTCCTGATTCAGTCAGGTCATGGATTGACAGGAGATTTGACAATACAGAGATTGAAAAGGAGGAAGGAGCATCCTATGACCTTGTAAGGGCATCTGTGAATCTTGTGATTTCATCCCTTCTGATCGCTTTGGGAACTTCCCTCAAACTGCCTCTGTCAACTACATATGTGACATTTATGGTGGCAATGGGTACTTCGCTTGCTGACAAGGCTTGGAGCAGGGAAAGTGCAGTATATCGTGTGACAGGCGTTCTGTCCGTGATCGGAGGATGGTTCATGACTGCCGGAATTGCGTTTACTGCGGCATTCATCATCGCCATGATAATGCATTTCGGAGGAGTTGTAGCAGCAGTCATCATAGTGCTTGTCGGACTTGGAGTCATGATCCACAGCAATGTGAAGTACAAGATGAAGAATGACGAAGAGAATGGCGACAAGACATTCCGGGCTATCCTCAATTCGGATGACAAGGAGCAGACATGGGCTCTTCTTCGTGGATATGTTGCGGCAAATGAGAGCAACGTCCTGATTGATATCGCTTTCCACTATGACACTATCACCGAAGGTCTGATGACGGAGAATGTCAAGATGCTTCGTAAATCCTTCTATGAACTCAAGGATAACAAGGAGAGACTGAAGAATCTTCGCAGGAAGGAGACCATATGCATGCGTCGCATTGACCAGGAGACGGCGATGACCAAGAATGCATGGTTCTTTGCTTCATTCAACGAGCTGGAGCAGTTGTATTATACCATCCGTCGAATGTGTGAACCGGCATATGACCATGTTGATAATAACTTCACTCCGCTTCCTAAGAAATACATAGATGATTTCCGTCCGCAGAAGGATGCATTGAAGGACTGCATCGCTGACTTCCGTCTTATCAGCTCGAGCGGAGATTATGAGCAGCTTCGTGATCTGGAACCAAGACTCTCGCTGCTTCAGAACAGGTTCTCCGACATGAGAAAGGAACTGATGGATGACATTCAGGCTAAGCAGGTAAATATCAACACAGCATATCTTTACCTTAACATCCTGCAGGAGTCAGAATCGATGGCCATAACACTTTCACGTCTTATCAGATCTTCAAGAAAGTTCCAGTTAGGATAAAATAGTCTTTTGCTCCATTGCTGGTGGCAGTTCATTATGGCATGAGAGAAAGCGTCCGACAGAAAAATGACTGATTTTCTGCCGGACGCATCCTCTTTTTGAGGAATATGGATCATTTTCGGGACCGTCCGACATTTTTTCAGGAGATTTAATGATGGACGGTCTGGAAAGAACATTTCCGGATTATAGAAATAAATCATTAACTTTGTATTGTGTGTCATTAATTTTCTCGAAAATGAAATCAAGAATCTATCCGGCAGTCATTGCTTTGCTTCTTATGTGCACCTCATGCGCTTCCGTCCAGGTCAGTGAACCTGCTCCATACGGTGTGCTGCCGACAGAGCAGCAGGTCGAGTGGCAGAAGATGGAATTTAACATGTTCGTGCATTTCGGACCTAACACATTCTCCGGTGACGAGTGGGGAAGC
>JAZQEN010000001.1:0-11392 GCA_045539015.1 Candidatus Cryptobacteroides sp. | reverse complement strand
TCACCGAAAATCATCCTGGCATATTTCTCCGACAACAGGATGTCATTCTCGTTCCTATAATCTTCCGCTCGTCCTGCAATGAATTCCAGACTGAAGACATCCGGCAACGATGAGTCCGACAAGGCATGCGGAATATCATATCTGCTTATCGCTCCGTTGTAGTTGACGACAGTCTTCTGCCTGGAATCGGTCTCTATGTCCTTATAATCGCATGCGGCCACGACGTCAGGAGAACATTTCTCGAACTCTTCGATTAGCGGTCTGAGGGTGGTCTGGTCGTATCTGTAATCCATCGCATCGAACATGCTGACAGGCATTTCCAGCCTGTATATGTTCTCATAGTCCTCGAAATTGCGGTTGAACCTGTATTCAAACCACACCTGCGCGAACAATACAAGGAATACCATCAGGGATATGCTCATCCCGATAATGTTAAGTAAGGTGCTGACTTTTGTTCTTTTCATATTCTTTTTATGCCTGGCGCGTAACTGCCAGTGTATCAATGCTTTCCTTAAAGTTCGTGCCGCCAAAGGGGAGCACGAGGTTTGCGTAAGTGGCTGCTGTTCAGGCGGTTGCCCGCCAGCGTATTGCTGTGCTATTGAGATCCCCGATCATGTCGGGGATGACGGACAGACCGTCATGCCCGGCTCCGACCGGGCATCATTCCTTCTTCAGCGCCTCGGCCGGGTTGGTGCGCATGAGGCGGAGGGTCTGGATGGTCACAGCCAGTATGGTTGTGAACAGGACTGCTGCTAAGGCTGCGATGTATATGGCAGGGGAGTTGTCTATACGCTCGGGATAGTTCTCCAGCCAACGTCCCATGTAGTGCCATGAAAGCGGAAGAGCGACTGCTGCTCCGATGAGCACCGGAAAGACGAATCCCCATACAGTATTCCAGAATATCCTCCTGCTGGAGATACCGAAGACTTTGCGTACAGCTGTGTCGTGGATGCTCGTCTGTCCGTAATAGCTGCTCAACGCTACAATAGCCAGTACAGTCAGCAACAGACTCATGAATGAGAATACGACCATCAGTCTCTTCAGCTTTCTTTCCTCTTCGTAGTTCATCAGGTTGAGCTCCTCCAAAGTATTGATCTGAATCTGTTCAGTGTATTCACCCTTTTCCATGAAGAAATTTCTGATATCTTCCTTGGCCTCATTCTGGTCTCCTGTAACCTTGATCAGAAGAGTACCACTATGGTACTTTGAGTAGTCATTGACGATCTGGACATCGATGATCGTATTCCCCTTAGATACTTCCTTTACGCTTCCCGGATGGAAATCTTCAATAATTCCGATGTACTTGTTTTCCCAATAAGGCATGTCTTTCAATGTACTGACCAATTCCAGACCAGTTGCAGTCGTGTAGGCATTGAAACGTGATTCTCCGGATAACTCCAGGTATTCCTTTACTTTCAATCCCAAAATGTCAAAAGCATTCTGATCTACATTGAGAGGAGACCATTTCATTCCCTGAAGGTCTTGCATCAGCGGATATCTTACAAATTCATTTGATGCTATGCCTGTCTTTTCGACAAAATGCATCTGATTGAGTTCTCCGATATATTCTTTATAGTCATCACCAGTCACTGAGATGATGTTATGTCTGTTGTAACCGACAGGATAGTCTGTCATCTTACGTGTCTGCAGACTTATGACAAGTCCTATGACGATCGTCGCAAGACAGATCGCGCTCTGAATGCCGATGAATATCTTTCCGACGAATGACTTGTCCTGATAGCGGCTTTCTCCTCTTATTACATCAATAGGACGATATCTTCGGTTGAGCAATGAATTTATTCCCCCGGCGATCAATGCTGTAATGAATGCTGCGATCAATGTAGCCGCTAATACGGAGATGTCGCCAAGCAGACTGATATTGATGCTTAGATATGAAGAGATCTCATTCCTAAGTGCCATTACGATCAATGTCGCCAGAACATACGAACTGAGCACAAGGATAAACGCTTCTGAAATGCACCTGATGAAAGTTTCTGCTCTTGAAGTTCCAAGAATCGATCTTGTGGCGGCCTCCTTAAGACGGAAACGTGAGAATGCAAGTGTGAGCGAAATGTAATTCAGAAGCGAGAACGCAAGGATCACTACGCAGATCAGCACAAATACCTTGAAAAGGACCGGATCCGCAATGTGACGATACCTCGAACATTTGATTTCTCCATCTTTGATGTCTTCAAAAGGAATGATGCCGATTTCCTGTAGCGCTTTCCTGTAAAATTCATCGGCGACAGGATAGTTTTTGATAGAATGAAGGATCTGGTCTATGTTGTCAGGTGAGTCTGTACGGAACATGCAGCTCTGGCTTCCGGTTGCATTGGCATCTGCCTTCAGATAGATGTCTCCTTCCGGCAGTACACATTTGCCGAGCCCGTCGATTACTCCTGTAATCCTGTATGTGACGTATTCTGGCTCTTCGACTGTTCCGGCCAGAACGAAGGCGTTGCCATATTCTTCTGGCTTCGGAAGTGTGATGGTTTTACCTACCGGATCTTCGAGTGGAAAGAGTTCATCTGCGAGTTTCCTTGACAATACCACGGCATCATTACCCTGCAATGCATTGTCTGGGCTGCCAGATGCTAGTTCAAAGCCGAAGAATGTGAAATAATTCGGTGATACATACATCGGAACCACATAGGTACTGTCATTTCTTTCGCTCTTGAGTGTGATCTGTCTTGTGTCGTAAAACAGGCACCATTCCTCTATCTGTGGGATGGCAGGCATTATTTCATTAAGATTGCCGGATGCACCGATCCACTTGCCCCACTCCTTTGTATCTGTAGTCAGCGCATATATCTCATCAGCATCCTTGATGTTGTCATTCACCTGGCTCTTGTCTATGAGAATAGAACCAAGTATTATCGCAAATCCGAGTGCGATACTCAAGCCCACCACCTCGATGGCGGTGTACAGCTTGTTTCGGGAAAGGAATCTTAAATAACTTTTCATAGGTTACATCAACAGGTCAGAAAGAACATCAATCAAGACATCACCTCTCAAGTTTCTACGGATGATTATACCTGTCTTACAGTCAATCAGAACATTATCCGGGATTCCGATAAGGCCGTACAGAGTCCATGGCTCTATTGCATGTCCTTTGCCCTCGCATACATGTATCCAGTTCAAGCCTTTGGATTGAACATAAAGCTTACAGTCATTCACATCATAATCACAGGAGACTCCCAGAATCTCAAAACCTTTATCCTTGAACATCTCATATGCTTTTATGAGATTCGGAATCTCGTCTCGACACGGGCCGCACCATGTAGCCCAGAAGTCGACCAGCACATATCGATTTACAGAATCTTCCACTACAGATTTAAGGCTTAAAGGCCTTCCGTTCAGGTCGTTCTGAGTAAAATCAATATAGTATGGAACTATATCAGAGCCCTCTACCTGAGGCTCAGTCATCACTCTTCCTTCCAGCTGTATTTTCAACTGTTTTGTCTTCTCCAGCGATTTATATTCGTCAGACAATTTATCCATCTGATCCAGGAGCAATACGGACGGATAAACCATACTCTGATTGTCAATGAACGCCAATCTGCATGCATCAGTCAAATCTCCTGCGAAGATGTCCTTCATTAATGCATGTGCTTTAGCAACTGCCTCAGGTCTTGAATAATTCTGATAATACTCGGATGCTTCCTGTCGATATTTTCTCATGATTTCATTCATCGGGCTACCCGTCACTCCCGACCATCTGTCAGACATCAAGTCTCCTTCTACTTTAATGTTGCCCGGCTCCAACAGGAATCTTCTAAAATCCATTCCATCATCCGGATCCTCATCCGGTATGTATTCCAAGCATACAAATGTTTCAAAACCGACTTTGTCAATATCAAAATTGAATATGCCATCATCATATCTGACGGAGTCAATGACATTATAGTCATTCCATACATCTTCCAGCAATATCCATCCTTCGCCATCAAGTCCTGATACAATTCCTGTGATTGTACACCTGTCGTTCACACATCTGTCGTTTCTACATGCGCATACGCATACTATGATAATGCACAAAATTAATCTGAGAGTCGTTTTCATATCAAATGACAATATTATTACTTCAGTTATCTCTATTCCTTCTTCAGCGCATCGGCCGGGTTGGTGCTGGCGGCGCGGAGGGTCTGCCAGTGGACGGCCAGCAGGGAGATTGCGAAGGAGAGGGCAGTGGCGAGAGGCACGTACCAGCCCCAGCCCGGAATGGTCGCCAGGTCGAACCACGTCTGCTTCATCACCAGCCATACGCTTACAGGGACTGCCACTACATTTGCAATCAGGGTGATCTTCAGGAATGACCATAGGGTGCGCTGCGTCTCGGATCTGACCGTCCCGCCGAAGACCTTTCTTACAGCAGTCTCATGAGTGTTTTCGTCAGCATAGTAGATGCTCATTCCGACAAGACCGAGAATTGCAATGATGACTATCATCAGAGCAATGCCCGTGACCACATTCCTGATGAATTCTATCTTCTGGAGGTCGCGTTCAAGTATCTCATTCAGGTACATGGATTCACGACCAATGTGTTTTGGATCAAAGACCTTGCACCCGCTTATCTTCTCGTAAGATTCAGCAATTACCCTCCTTGCCTTTTCATGATCTCCTTTTGTCCGGATGATGTAGGCAATATTATAGTCGTTTACATAATCCCTTGGCCAGACATAGACATATCCGGCAGACTTTTCATCAGCCAAGTCAGGAACACCGCTCGCCGGATAATCATCAATGACTCCCAATACCTGGAATCCGGTTTCTGTATCACTATAGAAACCTTCCTGAAGGAACTCACTCTTATCAACAATTTCCTTTAACGATCTGGTCATCCAGATACCGTACGGTCCGTCGCTATGCTTTTCTATGACGTTGAATCCATATATGTCGAAAGCTTCAGGCGTGCAATAGAATTCATGAGCGTCCGAGATCTTATTGCGATTCTCATCAAGAAATATGACATGCACATTACTATTGAATACAGTGCCGTTTGTATAGTCTGCAGCCTCGATTTCCGGATGTGTGAGAAGTTCGTTCCGGAGGGCATCATAATGTGTAAAGCAGTTTGACTCAGGCTCAAGTCTGTCGCTTGGCAGCAGATAGAACAGGTCCTCATGATCACATCCGCTGTCGATATTGATCATATTGCTATATCCCACCTGGAGAATGATGCTGAAGGTTATGAAGGCAGTCGCCAGAACTGACTGAATGCAGATGAAGACTTTATTCAATATGGTCTTTCTGTTGTAACGGAATGTGCCTTTGGTAACGTCGAGAGCACTGAAACGGGAAACATAATAGGCCGGGATGAGTCCGGAGAGGGCAGATGTGATCAGCATTATCATGAGTACTGCGATCACTGTCAAAGGTTCAAACGAGATGTTGAACCTGCTGCCGAGCCCGTCATATCCCTGAAGAAGATTGTTGATGCCAGGAAGCGCAGCTACAGCAATGCAGATGCCGAGAATTGTACATATCACGGTAATGACAAATGCCTCTTTGAAATATTGGAAATATATTGCGGTCTTCTGCGAGCCGAGCAGGTTCTTTGTAGCAGCCTCCTTCGCCCTTTTTCCTGCCAGGGCTACATTCAGATTGACGTAGTTCATCAGTGCCGTGATCAGAAGCAGCACTACAAGGATGACGACAATCCTGATTGCGAACTTCGTGTTTACCGTAAAATACTGATTGGCATCATCATATGTGATTTCGTCATATCTGATAAGCCTGCATTGCTCGTCATCAAGTAAGTCGTTTATGGTATTCACAAAGCTTGCACTATAGTGATTGGTCCATTCTGAGCCTTGTGCCTCAATGGTTTCATCAATATATCTTTCGCCTAAATCCTTATAATGCTTGACCGTATGCTCACTGATCTTTCTTTCTGCCTCATCTGCATTGACGCCTTCTTTGAGCTTTACCATAGTAACCATTCCGGAAAGCATTTCCTGAAATGGAAGTGAAGGGTTTTTCTCGCCGCGTGCCGACATTGCCATTATCATGTCGTTATACTTGATGAGACCATCACCGAAGTCCTTATATATTGCAGTGATGACATAGTCTTTGTCCAGGAGCGTTACGGTCTTTCCCATAGCGTTGCCCTCTGGAAAATATGTATTGGCAAAAGTCTCCGATACTCCTACCTCGGAAGGGACTTTCAGGAAACTGGCATCTCCTGCTATGAATTCCTGAGGGAAGAAATCGAAGAAGTTCTCTTCGCACCAGTTGATCTTTACGCAGTCGACGTTCTTGAGGGTGAAATGTCCCGGATACAGAAGTGCGGTCGTTGTTGACTCTATCTCTGGAATATTGTCGCTCAGATGCTCTCCCAAGGCCCATGTGGTATGGAGGGAATTCTGATATGCGACTGCATATACCCTGTCATAATCAGGATGTGCACGTCCCATCTTGAATATGTTGACCAGCCAGCTTGCCAGTACGATGACGAAAGCAAGCGACAGGCTCAATCCCACTATCTGGATTGCGGTGTACAGTTTGTTTCTGGATAGAAATCTCAGGTAACTTTTCATGTTTCTTTATAATCAGAACTGAACAGGGGAATGGAAATCATATAACCCAATTATGATGCGTATCTTGTTTCCAACTAACAAAACCATTCCCTGTTCAGTGAGCTATCGTTTGTTCTTTTATGCCTGGCGCACAACTAGCTGAAAATCAGCTAGTTCCTTAAAGCTCGTGCCGCCCAAGGGGAGCACGAGGTTTGCGTAAGTGACTGCTGGTTAAGCAGATGCGCGCCAGCGTTATAGTTCGTTCTTTACGTCGCTGACGATCTGGCCGTCGAAGAGGTTCACGATTCGCTGGGCGCAGGAGGCGTCCTTCTGGGAGTGGGTCACCATTACGATGGTTGTGCCTTCCTTGTTGAGTTCTGTGAGCAGGTCCATCACTTCCTTGCCATTCTTGGAGTCGAGGTTACCTGTAGGCTCATCGGCGAGAATCAGTTTAGGATTGGATACAACTGCACGAGCTATTGCAACACGCTGCTGCTGACCGCCGGAGAGCTGCTGAGGGAAGTGTTGGGCGCGGTGGCTGATGTTCATTCTTTTGAGCATCTCTGTAACGCGTGCCTTGCGCTCTGATGAACTGATGTTGAGATATCTCAAAGGAAGTTCCACATTTTCAAACACGTTGAGTTCGTCAATCAGGTTGAAGCTCTGGAATACAAAGCCGATGTTACCCTTGCGGAACTTGGTGCGGTCCTTTTCCTTGAGTTTTGCCACTTCCTGTCCCAGAAGCATGTAGCTTCCGTCGGAAGGGTTGTCAAGAAGTCCGAGGATGTTCAGGAGAGTTGACTTACCGCATCCTGAAGGGCCCATGATTGCCACGAATTCGCCGTCATTGATTTCGAATGAAACCTGATTGAGTGCTGTTGTCTCGATTTCCTCTGTACGGAAAACCTTGCTGAGGTTAGTTACTGTAATCATTCTGATTATGTTTAATTGTTATTTTTCAGTTTATTCAGATACTATGAGATTATTATGCCGTAGCGGATAATTGCGTGAGTTGCAATGTGTTATGGATTTTTGAGATTCTTTTGGGTGTAAAGTTATTTTACAGAAGTGTAAATCTCATTAAAATACCAGCACCTCATTATCACCGAAGCTGTCATATCCGGAGGTGATGACCTGTTCTCCCGGCCTGAGACCCTCGAGGACTTCATAGAACCGAGGATTCTGACGACCTATACGGATTTCACGGCGCACAGCCTTTCCTCCCTCTGGAGACACGACATATATCCACTTTCCTCCTGTCTTCTGGTAGAATGTGCCGCGTGGAATCAGGATGGCCTTCTCCGGCTGGCCCAGCTGCAGGTTGAGATAGTATGTCTGACCTGTGCGGATATTGGCAGGCTGTTCTCCGCTGAACTTGAAGTCTGCCTTGAACTTGCCTTCACGCACCTCCGGATATACCTTTCTGATGACTGCGTCGTAGGATTCGTTCTGACGCTCAAACGAAGCGGTGAGCCCTGCAGATACCCTGTCGATGTAATGTTCGTCGATCTGTGCCTCGATCTTGTAGCTGCCGAGTTCGTTGATCTGACCTATCCTGGTACCGCTTCCTATAGACTGTCCGAGCACTACATCAAGCAGGCCAAGCTCGCCGTCTATCGGTGCCTTGATCGTCAGATTGTCCTTTCTGCGACGGATCATCTGCATATTGAGTCTCATGTTTTCAAGACTTTCCTCCATACGGCTTATCTCTATGCTTCTGTACAGGCTGTCCTGTTCGGCACGTTCATTTACAAGCTCCAATCGCCCTGCAGCCATTTCGTAATCCTCCAAGGACCTCAGATAGGTCTCACGTGCTATCAGCTTCTCTTCAAAGAGTGCCTTATTCTGCTCATATGCCCTCTGTAGACGCTTGACATCAATCTGAAGCTGCAGCTTTTCCTGTCTGACGCTGAGCCTCTGCTGCTCCATGGAAATCAATGTGTTTCGTAGAAGATTCTCCTTCTCGGCCAGTTCAGCCTCGGAATTCAGGATCTGAAGGTCGAGGTTATCGTTGCTCAGACGGATGATCTCATCTCCGGCTTTCACCTTGCTTCCTTCCTCAATGATTATCTCCTGAACCACGCCGCCCTCCTGAGGACTGATCTGTATCGTGGTCATCGGCTGGACCTGTCCGCTGATGCGGATGTAGTCGTTGAATTCACCCTCGGTCACCTCGCTGATTGCAAGCGTATCGGCATCCACGCGTAAAGTGCTGGCATCATCCCTGAACACCAGCCAGAGTATGAATCCTGCCATGATTGCGCAAAACCAGTAGGGCAGAGCCTTCCTTGAGAAGACCAATGCTAAACCTTTCTTTTTTTCCAATACCTTATCCATGATTACTGTTCTATATAATCTATTCCGTTATAATAATTTACTACACTGCACTTGATATAATACTTAAGCAATGCATCCAGTTTTACGCTCTTCGCATTGAGCCAGTTGTCGGAGGCAGTCTGAAACTCCAGTGCAGAAATCAGCCCCTGCTCATACTGCTTCATGCTCAGATGATATGATTCCTCCTGGACTGTTGCCCTGCGTTCTGCCTGACGGAATGCTGCAGCCGCACCGTCACGATCCTGCACCGCGCGCCTTACTTCCGACTCCACATCTCTCTGTTTCTGCTGATATTCCATACTTGCCCGGGTATATGCATTCCTTTTCCTTCGGAGATTCGACAGATTGCCGAGCCTGTTGTAGATAGGGAAAGACAGAGATACACCTATCCATTCTCCCTGATTGTTTGTCAGCTGATTCCAGAATGGAAGCGGAACATATCCTTCCTGGCCGGGATAGGTATAATATCCTGTCGACCATCCTCCGCTCAGATACAATGACGGCGCAAACCTCCATTTCGCTGTCTTCAGGTCATACCCAGCTACCTGCATGCTTTTTCTTGCAATCGCAACGGATGGCAAATTCTCTCTGGCGTATTCGATAATTCCGTCCGTTTCGTTCTCGGGTGTCAATATTGATACAAAGTCCTTGTCAGCCATGGAAGCATCAATTACAAGTTCCTGATCCATAGGCCAGAACATCAGGTCTTTTAAAGTAATGAGTGAATCATTATACATGTTTCTGGCATTGACCAGCTGGTATTCCCTCGACGCCAGCTCAGCTTCCATCTCCACTACGTCAGCGTACCCTTTCTGTCCGAGTTCCTCCTGTCTGACAGCCAAAGTCAGTGCACTGTTTGCAGTCTCGACCTGGTCTTCAAGGATGGCGACCAACTTTTGATAATAAACGACATTATAGTATGCCTGCATGGTGGCCAGACAGACCTCATCCTTAGCCAGTTTCTCTCGGTCTGCGCCCATGCTCAGCGATGTCTTGCTGATCCTGATGTTGTTTACGGCAGAAAATCCGTTGAAGATGTAGATGCCTCCGCTGACCGAATAGTTGTTGCTGAATGTTGCGGTAGTCACATATGTATTGGTCTCGGGGTCGATTGTACGTCCAAAGCTCATCTGGGCACTGGCACCGGCATCAATGCCGGGTGTGAATGCGTTCAGAATAGCGTCTCGTCTTGCCAGTCTGGCTTCGTCAGTGGTCAGTTCCTGCATCTTCACTTTCAGCGAATTTTCTAGCGCATAGACCATGCAGTCATGCAGTGTCATAGGTGCCTGTGCCAGCAGCATGGTTGGTGCGGTCACGCAAATTATGAACGCCAGGACTGTAAGATGTAATTTGTAGGTTTTCATTTAACATTAGATTTCATCTGTTGCCATGCCAGAATGAACATTGCATGTGCCAGAGAGTCTAACTTATTATGTCTAAGCAACTTGGTGGATTTGATAATAAAAATAAAGTGTAAAGTATCTTTACATCTTTTCGTAATACTTTACACTTTTTCATTTCAGGATCATTTGAGGTGAAAACCTGAATGCGTGCTCGGTCGTCAAAAGTGCCGACCACCGAGCACGCCAATATGGCTTCTACAGCCGTCTAAGGCATGTCACCGTGCTCAGTGGTAGACCAAAATAACCACCGAGCACATTTTGCAATACAGCACAGTCCCACACACATCCAATGGACACAAAAGTAGCTGGCTCACAGCAAGATACACCCCAACACGGTGGGCCATTTTGCCCCACCGTGTTGATAGGTATCTAACTGATATACAGAAAGTTATATGATCTTGTAATTCTTTTGAGCATAGCAAATGTGACAGGCACGCCTTTCAATGAGGTGCCACCACGCTGAAAGGTAACCGAAAATGGCCTTCGAGCACATTGTAAATGTCAGCAATGCAGACTGGCGGATCAAATGTAAAAGAGGCATAATATTATGAATATAGTAGGCCTCTCTCTCTTGCACCTAATTTAAAGCACTGTCTCAGACAAAGGTAGCGACATATCAGGGACGACAATCTCATTTCTTTTATATTGTGCGAATTGTTCTGTCTTGCGGCCTCTGCGCATAGCACCGTTCCACATAACCCCCTAACTAACAATGTTTTACATAAATATCCTGCCGGTCTAGTCAGGCAGGACATTTGCGTAAACGTATGACTATGAGACTGTTACAAGGAACAGCTGTGTCAGGATATGCGACAGTTCAAGTCTCTATCTGCCTGCGCCGAAGAGTTGTTCGAAGAAGGTGGCGGCATGGGCGACGACTTTACGGAGGCGGCGGGTGATCATATGGTTTTCGCCGTCGACGACTATCAGTTCGGCATTGTCGGCATAAGCCTCCATGTACTTGTCGCTGCATGACATCGGCACGATGTTGTCCTTGCTGCCGTGGATGATTCTTACAGGGCCTTCATAACCAGCTGCAGTGCCATAGATGTCCAGCTGTTGGGTAGTGAGGATGTATTCGCGTCCGAGCTTCATGATGCCGAAGCATTTCACATAGGCAGGAGGATCGGTCGG